>JAICKR010000098.1 GCA_025927835.1 Jatrophihabitans sp.
GACGTTGGCCGAGCTCGCGGAGCCGGTGACTGCCGCGGTACGCACCGATCTGCTGCTGCGCGTCCGTCGCGCGTACTCGCTCGGGTTCAGCCGCCCCGTCCCCGACTTCTGGTTCGGCTCGCCGGGCGGGCGCAGCTTCGGCACGCCCGGGCTCGGCGGCTCGTTCGGCTTCGCCGACCCCGACGCCAAGGTCGGCTACTGCTACGCCCCCGACCGGCTCGGCATCCGGCTCAGCGACGATCCGCGCGAGGTGTCGGTGCGCCGCGCGGTCTACGCCTGCTTGGGCTGAGGCGGCATCCCGGCCGACTCCTCCACCTCGAGCAGCGACGCCTCGTGCAGCGCGGCAGCGTACGCGGCGTGCCCGCCGCGCAGCCCGAACAGCCGCTTGGACAGCAGCAGGTAGAGCACCGCGGCGATGTTCACCGCCAGCACCGCGATCTTGAGCCAGCTGACCTTCTCGACGATCTCGTAGACCTCGAGCGGGATGAACAGCGTGGTGCCCACGACCGCCACGTACTCGCCCCAGCGTTTGAGCGACCACAGGCCGATGCCCTCGGCGACCTGGAGCAGGCCGTAGAGCAGGATGCCGAAGGCGATCAGGTTCAGCGTCGACTGCTCGGCGTTGAGCACCTTCTCGATCGAGTGGACGGTCGCGGAGTCGGACACGTTGAAGTGGATCTGGTCGAAGAACGGCTTGAGCGACGTGAGGTCCTTCTCGAACAGCTCCTTCACGCTCACCTGGGTGCTCTTGAGCTTGAACACCGCGGCGGCGATCAGGATCAGCACCAGCCCGCGGATCCAGCGCTCGACGGCCAGCGCACGCAGGATGAACGCGCTGCGCAGCTGCTTGCCGCGCAACAGGACCGGGGCGTCCTCCGCCGGACCGCTGCCGTGCGGTTCGCCGAGCACGTACGTGCCGCAGCGCAGGCAGCGCCAGCCTGGGCCGAGCGGCGTGTCCGCCTCGAGCCGGCTGCGGAACTCCGGTTCGTCCGGCGCGTAGGTGAGGTGGCCCTTGCGCGCGCAGGTGCGCAGGTTCCAGTCCATGGCGAGCCAGCGTGCCAGTTCCCTACGCTGGCTGTCGATTTCGCCGCACGTTGTACGTCGAGATGTGGAGAGCCCGATCGACGGGCTTCGGCTTCTAGGAGGTTGCGATGTCGCAGTACCTGGTCCTGATCTACGACGACGAGGCCGCGTGGGAGAACGCCTCGCCCGAGGCGACCGCGCAGATCCACGCCGGTCACACCGCGTTCGCCGAGAACAACGGCGCGGTGATCGCCGGAGGCAACGCGCTGCAGCCGACCGGCACGGCCACCAGCCTGCGTGCCGACGGCGCGGACGGCTTCACCGTCACCGACGGCCCGTTCGTCGAGACCAAGGAGGCGCTGGGCGGCTACTACCTCGTCGAGGCGGCCGACCTGGACGAGGCCATCGCGCTCGCCAAGCAGGTCCCGGTCATCTCGGGCGGCCTCGAGGTCCGTCCGATCCTGACCTTCGAGTAGGCCACCCTGTGCAGTCCGAGGCAGCGGCCGCGGTCGCGGAGGCGCACCGTCGCGAGTGGGGTTTCGTCCTCGCCGCGACGGTGCGCGTCACGCGCGACATCGACCTCGCCGAGGAGTGCGTGCAGGACGCGTACGCGAAGGCGTTGACCGTGTGGGCCGACCGGGGTGTGCCGGCCAAGCCGGCCGCGTGGCTGACGATCGCGGCGCGCAACCGGGCGCTGGACCTGCTGCGCCGCGAGTCCACGTGGCAGCGGCTGATGCCGATGGTGGTCGAGGACGACATCGTCGACGAGCCGGTGCTCGACGACGACGAGATCCCCGACGACCGGCTGCGGCTGATCTGCACCTGCTGCCACCCGGCCCTCGCGCCCGAGTCCCGGGTGGCGCTGACGTTGCGGCTGCTGTGCGGGCTCACCACCGCCGAGGTCGCCCGCTCCTTCCTGGTGAGCGAGGCGACGATGGCCGCCCGCATCACCCGGGCGAAGAAGAAGATCGCCGGCGCCGGCATCCCGTACCGGGTGCCGTCCGCAGCCGAGCTGCCGGCCCGCATCGACGCGGTGCTGGCCGTCGTGCACCTCGTGTTCACGACCGGGCACACCGCGCCCATCGGCGAGCGCCTGCGCCGCGGCGATCTCGTCGAGCGCGCGCTCGATCTCGCCCGCGTCCTGCACAAGCTGCTGCCCGACAACTCCGACGTCGCGGCCCTGCTCGCGCTGATCCTGCTCACCGACGCGCGCCGCAGCACGCGCGTCGACGAGGCCGGCCGGCTCGTCCTGCTCGCCGACCAGGACCGCTCCCGCTGGGACCGCGCCGAGATCGCCCAAGGCATCGGGCTGGTGCACGAGGCGCTGCGCACCAGACCGCCCGGACGCTTCGCGCTGCAGGCCGCGATCGCCGCGGTGCACGCGGAGGCGCCGACCTGGGAGGCCACCGACTGGACCGAGCTCGTCGCGCTCTACGACGCGCTGCTCGAGCTCTGGCCCTCGCCCGTGGTGGCGCTGAACCGCGCGGTCGCGGTGGGCTTCGCGCACGGCCCGGCGGCCGGGCTCGCCGCGTTGGACCTGCTCGCCGACGAGCCGCAGCTGGCGACCTACGCCTACCTGGCCGCCTCCCGAGCCGACTTCCTGCGCCGGCTCGGCCGCGACGCCGACGCGCGCATCGCGTACGAGGAGGCGATCGCGCTGACCGACAACGACGTGGAGCGCGGCTTCCTCGAAGGGCGCCTGGCTGAACTGCGGCGCTAGATTCTGCGGGTGACCGAGAACGCGGACGTCATCGTCGTGGGGGCCGGCCTGGCCGGTCTCGTCGCCACCTACGAGCTGAGCAGGGCCGGCCGGCGGGTACTCGTGCTCGACCAGGAGAACCGCAACAACCTCGGCGGGCAGGCGTTCTGGTCACTCGGCGGGCTGTTCCTCGTCGACAGCCCCGAGCAGCGCCGGATGGGCATCCACGACTCCTACGACCTGGCGCTGCGCGACTGGTTGGGCTCGGCCGGCTTCGACCGCGACCGGGAGGACCGCTGGCCGCGGCAGTGGGCCGAGGCCTACGTGCGCTTCGCGGCCACCGAGAAGCGCGAGTACCTGCACGGGCTCGGGCTGCGCTTCACCCCGGTCGTCGGCTGGGCCGAGCGCGGCGCCGGGCTTGCGGACGGGCACGGCAACTCGGTGCCGCGCTTCCACCTCACGTGGGGCACCGGGCCCGAGGTGGTGCGCGTCTTCGCCGAGCCGGTGCTCGAGGCGGAGCAGCGCGGGCTCGTCGAGTTCAAGTTCCGCCACCAGGTCGACGAGCTCATCGTCGCGGACGGCGCGGTCGTCGGGGTGCGCGGCACGGTGCTGGAGGAGACCGGGCTGGAGCGTGGCAAGGCGTCGTCGCGCACTGCGACGGGCGAGTTCGAGCTGCACGCGAGCGCGGTGATCGTGAGCTCGGGCGGCATCGGGCACAACCACGAACTCGTCCGCAAGAACTGGCCGGTGGCGCGCTTCGGCCCGGCACCGGAGACGATGATCGCCGGCGTGCCCGCGCATGTGGACGGGCGGATGCTCGAGATCACCGAGCGGGCCGGCGGCAACATCGTCAACCGCGACCGCATGTGGCACTACACCGAGGGCATCATCAACTGGGACCCGATCTGGCCCAACCACGCGATCCGGATCATCCCCGGCCCGTCCTCGCTCTGGCTCGACGCGACCGGCCGGCGGCTGCCGCCGCCGAACTTCCCGGGCTTCGACACCAACGCCTCCATGCAGGCACTGCTGGCGTGCGGCGCCGACTACTCGTGGTTCGTGCTCGACCAGACGATCATCGAGAAGGAGTTCGCGCTGTCCGGGTCGGAGCAGAACCCGGACGTGACCGGCAAGGACCTCAAGCTCACGCTGTCCAGCCGCCTTGCCAAGGGCGCGCCCGGACCCGTCGAGGCGTTCAAGCGGCACGGCGTCGACTTCGTGGTCGCCGACGACCTGCGTGAACTCGTGGACGGCATGAACAAGATCGCCCGCGGCTTCCAGCTCGACTACGAGCAGGTGCGCCGGGTCGTCGAGGCCCGTGACGCGCAGGTCGGCAACAGGTACGGCAAGGACGCGCAGCTGATGGCGATCACCAACGCCCGGCAGTACCGCGGCGACCGGCTCACCCGCGTCGTCAAGCCGCACCGGCTGCTCGATCCCGAGCACGGGCCGCTCATCGCGGTGCGGCTGAACATCCTCACGCGCAAGACGCTCGGCGGTCTGGAGACGAACCTGGATGCGCAGGTGATGCGTCCCGACGGGTCGGCCTTCCCCGGGCTGTACGCGGCCGGCGAGGTGGCCGGCTTCGGCGGCGGCGGCGTACACGGCTACAACGCGCTCGAGGGGACGTTCCTCGGCGGCTGCATCTTCTCCGGCCGGGCCGCGGGTCGCGCGCTCGCCCGAGCGCTCCGATGACCACCACCCGCACCGCGCTGGTGACCGGCGCGTCCTCGGGTATCGGCGCCGCGGTGGCGACGGCCCTCGTCCAGCGCGGCTGGCGGGTGTACGGCACGACGCGCAACCCGTCCGCGGTGAAGGAGCCGATCGCCGGCGTCGAGTACCTGGCGCTCGACCTGTCCGTCTACGCGAGCGTCGAGGCGTGCGCGGCGGCCGCGGGTGACGTCGACGTGCTGGTCAACAACGCGGGGGAGAGCCAGAGCGGCCCCATCGAGGAGCTGCCGATGGACGCGGTCGAGCGGTTGTTCCGCACGAACGTGTTCGGTGCGGTGCGCCTCGCCCAGCTGCTGCTGCCCGGCATGCGCGCACGCGGCTACGGCCGGGTGGTCATGGTGGGCTCGATGCTGGCGAGCTTCCCGCTCGCGTACCGCTCGTCCTACACCGCGGCGAAGGCGGCACTCAAGGGTTTCGCGATGGCGGCCCGACGCGAGGTGGCGCCCTACGGCGTCGGCATCGCGACCGTCGAGCCCGGGGCGATCAGCACCGGCATCGGCACGCGGCGCACCCACTACCTCGCCGACGGCTCGCCCTTCAGCACCGAGTACCACACGATGATCGAGCGGTTGGACGCGAACGAGCGCAAGGGAACCTCGGCCGCGAAGGTCGCCGCGACGATCCTCAAGGCGATCGACGACGAGCGACCGCGTCCGCTCTACGCCGTCGGCAGCAACGCGCCGCTGGTGTTCGCGCTGCGCCGACTCGTACCGCGCACCGTCGTGGAAAAGATGGTCGCCCGCAGGCACGGCCTGTAGTACGCAGCACTCGTGTCGGAACTGCGCACGGTCCTCGCGACGCGCGAGGTGCCCACCCTGCTCGCCACGTCGCTCGTCGGCCGGCTGCCGACCGCGATGGCGACGCTGGCCGTGCTGTTGCTGGTGCGCGGGCAGGGCGGTAGCTACACGCTCGCCGGCGGGCTGGCCGCACTGTTCACCGCCGGCTCCGGTGTCGGCCAGCCGGCGCTGGCGCGGTTCGTCGACCGCCGCGGGCAGTGGCGCGTCCTCGTCGTCTCGGGCGTGGTGAGCGCGGCGGCGTTCGGGGTGCTCGCCGCGACCGGCGCCGGGCACGCGGCACTGTCGGCGGTGGCCGCGGCGATCGCGGGGCTCGCCACCCCGCCGCTGGAACCGTGCCTTCGCTCGCTCTGGCCGCACGTGGTCGCAGGTGGGTCGGTGCTGCAGGCCGCGTTCAGCCTCGACGTCGGGGTCCAGGAGGTCATCTTCGTCGTCGGCCCACTCCTCACCGTCGGGGCCGTGCACGTCGTCGCCCCGCAGGGCGGCGTGCTCGCGTGCGCGCTGTTCGGGCTGGCCGGCACGCTGAGCTTCGCGCTCACCGCGGCCTCACGTGGCTGGCGGCCGACGCCGTCCGAACATGCCGAGCACGGCTCGCCGCTGCGGCATCCGTCGCTGGTGCGCGTGTTCGTGCTCGCCCTCGGCTCGGCGGTGCCGGTCGGTGCGCTCGCCATCGTCGCTGCCGCATACGCCGCGAAGCACGGCGACTCGTCCATCACCGGCTGGGCGCTGGCCGCCAACGCCGGCGGTGCGCTCGTGTCCGGCCTGTACGGCGCGGTCCGTCCGGTGCGCTCGGCCACCGCGCGCACCCGTACCCTTGCCGGCCTCGCGCTCGCGATCGGTTACCTGCCGCTCGCCGCGCCGCTGCCGGTGCCGCTCTGGCTGCTCGCCGCGGGCGTCTCGGGTCTGGCTTTGCCGGTCGTGCTCGGGCTGGTGTTCTCGCACGTCAACGAGATCGCCCCGGCCAACCTCGTCACCGAGGCGAACGCCTGGGTCGTCACCGCGTTCACGTTCGGCGCGGCGACCGCCGCGCTGCTGGCCGGCGTGGTGACCGACCATCTCGCGAGCAGCACTGCCGTTGCCGCGATCGTCCTCACCTCGGCGGCGACCACCGCCGTCGCGACGCTCGCCACCGCGCGCCGCAAACCACTCAACGGCTAGCGGAAGGCGTCGATGCCGGTGAGCTGGGAGCCGAGGATGAGGGTGTGCACCTCGTGCGTGCCCTCGTAGGTGTAGACCGTCTCGAGGTTCACCGCATGCCGTAGCACCGGGTACTCGGTGGTGATGCCGCTGCCGCCCAGGATCGAACGGGCCTCGCGGCAGATCTCGAGCGCGGCGCGCACGTTGGCGAACTTGCCGAAGCTGACCTGGTGCGGCGCGATGCGGCCGGCGTCCTTCAGCTCGCCGAGCCGGCGCGCCGTGAGCTGAGTCTGCTGCAGCGAAACCGCCATCTCGGCGAGCTTCCTCTGGGTGAGCTGGAACCCGGCGATCGGCTTGCCGAACTGGGTGCGCGAGCCGGCGTAGTCGAGGGTGGCGGCCAGCGCATCGCGCGCCGCCCCGGTGACGCCCCACACGATGCCGAAGCGCGCCTCCGTCAGGCAGCCGAGCGGGCCCTTCAACCCGGTTGCCTCCGGCAGCCGGTTCGCGTCCGGCACCCGCACGTCGTCGAGGATCAGTTCGCTGGTGACCGACGCGCGCAGCGAGATCTTGTGGTGGACGTCCGGCGCGCTGAACCCGGGCGTGCCGCGCTCGACGAGGAACCCGCGCACCCCCTCGTCGGTGCGCGCCCACACGACGGCCACGTCGGCGAGAGAGCCGTTGGTGATCCACATCTTGTTGCCGGAGATGATCCAGTCGCCGCCGTCGCGCACCGCGCGGGTGCGCATCGAGCCCGGGTCGGAACCGGAGTCGGGCTCCGTCAGCCCGAAGCAGCCGATGAGCTCGCCCTTGGCCATGCCGGGCAGCCAGCGTTCCTTCTGCTCCTCGCTGCCGTAGGCGTAGATCGCATACATCGCGAGTGAGCCCTGCACGCTCACCAGCGAACGCAGCCCGGAGTCGACCGCCTCGACCTCGGCGCACACCAGCCCGTACTGCGATGCCGTCGCGCCCTGGCAGCCGTAGCCGTGCAGGTGCATGCCGAGCACGCCGAGCGCGCCGAATTCCTGAGCGAGTTCGCGGGCCGGCAGCGTGCCGTCCTCGAACCACTCCCGGATGTGCGGACGGAGCCGGTCGTTCGCGAACTTGCGCACGGTGTCGCGCATCAGCCGGTCGTCGTCGGCAAGATCGGAGTCGAGATCAAGCAGGTCGAGCCTGTTCAGGGCGTCACTCACGCCCTACAGACTAGGCTTCCCCGCGTGCCGCCGGAGCCGTTGGAGTTCGACCCGATCGACCGGGCGGGCGAGCTCTGGGAGCAACACTGGCCCGACGAGCCGGGCGACGTCTACGCCGCGATGCGTGCCGTCACCTCGATCATGCGGGCGCATCAGATCCTCATCGCGCAGCTGGACGCGATGCTGCGCCCGTTCGGTATCACGTTCAGCCGCTACGAGGCGCTCGTGCTGCTCGTCCACTCGCATGAGGGTGCGCTGCCGCTGTCGAAGATCGGCGAGCGGCTGCAGGTGCACGCCACCTCGGTGACGAACGTGATCGACCGGCTCGAGGCGGCCGGCCTGGTGCGGCGCGAACCGAACCCGCAGGACGGGCGCGGCGTGCTCGCCGTGATCACCGACGAGGGCCGCAAGGTCGCCGACAAGGCCACCGTCGAGTTCAACAACGCGCGGTTCGCAATGTCCGCGCTGCAGCTCGGCGAGCTCGACCAGCTCTTCGAGATCCTGCGCACCCTGCGGGTGGACGCGGGTGACTTCTCATCGTCGCCGTGAGGACACCAGCCCGGCGTCGACGATGACGTTGTAGTCGTAGTCGACACCGTTGCGCTCTGCGCAGGTCGTCAGCAGCACCCGGTTCGGCACCGTGGGGTCGAGCCACGACGTGACGAGGCCGAGCTGGTTCTTGCGCACGCCCCATGCACTGCGCACGCGGTAGGTCAGCGTGCCCTTGCCGGTGCGCAGGATGAGCCGATACCCGACGAGGCGGTGCACCGGATAGACCGTTGCGCCGTCGACGACGCGGCCAGGTGTCTTGAGCAGTTCGGACGTGGCGAGCGAGGACATCTTGTTCAGCACCTCCTGCGAGTCCTGCGCCCAGGAGTGCCCGAACAGGTAGGTCGTCGCGGGTTGCCGGCTGCTCGGCGCGACTCCGAAGCCGGACTTCACCCAGCACACCGTGTGGTGTTGCTCGCCGGGCGGGTCGTAGGGCCGGATGTCGGCCATCGGGCAGACGTGCGCCTTGATGGTGAACAGCCGGCCGGTGAGGGTGAACGCGGTCGGCGCCGAGGCGCGAACGAATTCGTGTGCGCTGCGCGGGACCGGAGGCGGCGTGGTCGGCGCCGTCGACGGGGTGACCGCGACCGGCACGACGGCGATCGGCCGCGGATCCTTCTTCACCGGCTCGGGGGTCGAGTGCACGGCGAACCCGACGAGCACGCCCGCGGCGACAACAGGCACCGCCAACCCGAGGAGGAGACGCGGGATGGGAGAGACAGGAATGCCCGGCGGTTTCATCTGCTGCAGAGGATAGGCCGCTACACCCGCCACCGCTCGGGACCGCCGGGCGCGGGGTCGTAGCGGCACGCCGAACCCGTCCGGACGGACGCGGCGAGGTGCGCACCGGCGAGAGGGGCCGTGCGGCCGATCTGTTCGATCGCCCGCTTGAGGTTGCGCGTCACGTTCACCCGCGCCCGCTCGGCGGCGTCGTTCACCGTGCGCGGTCGGCCGGCCAGTCCGGACGCGGCGCGCAGTTCGGCGAGCAGCACCTGCCGCTCACGCTCGAGCGACGTGGCCGCGTCGGCGTCACCACGGTGGTCGGCCGCATCGAGTTCCGCGTCGATGTCGGCGAGCCGTCGCCGGTAGGCCGCGGCGGCTTGCTCGTCCAGCACCTCGATGCCGCGATCGGGCGGGGGAGCACCGTCGGCCGCGTCGAGGGTGAACGCCGCGATGTCGCGCGCCGGATTGGCGAGCAGCGTGCGCAGCTGCTCGAATCCGCGCCCGCCGTGCAACCTCGCGCGTTCGTCGCCTGCGTCGAGCACCCAGTGGTCGCCGTCGCGCAGCAACGACCACGCCATCGGCCCGGTGTCGGCGAGCACCGATTCGAGTTCGGCCAGCCCGCGGGTCATGCCCAGGGTGCGCATCGTGTCGCGCGCGAGCGTCCGCGCGCGCCGCGCCGCATCCGGTTCGCCGGCCGCGTCCAGTGCGCGGGCGAGGTCGATCCGGGCGCGCGCCGCCCAGGTCAGCGCGGCGATCGCGTCAAGATCGCGTACCGCACGAGACAGGTGCGCGACCGCGTCGCCGGTGTGGCCCAGGCGCAGCGCGAGCGGGCCGAGCCGCTGCCGGGTCGAGCCCCAGAACATCGGCCCGAGCATCACGAACGCGTCCTCGTGCGGCAGCAGCGCCGCGTAGAGGCGTTCGCAGTCGGCGTCGCTGCCCACCGCGGCCGCGGCCTCGGCCGCGTCGGCCGCGGCGAAGTGCCAGCGATACCCATAGGAGGTCAGCAGCGAGGGCAGCGCGCGCGCCAGCTCCGCGCGGGCTTCGTCGAGCCGGCCGCACATCACGAGGGCGCTGGCGGCGTCGGCCTCGAAGTAGTGCCCAGGCAACCGGGCTGCCATCGCGATGAGCATCGCGGCGGTCTCGGTGATCGCCGCATCCGCCTCCGGGCCGGTGCGCTCGCGCGCCATGGTGCCGCGATATACGCCGCGCAGCCGGTCGGCGTCCGGCATCCCGGCGGCGACCGCGGCGCGATGCGCTTCCTCGCCGTAGCGGACCATGTCGTCGAGCCGGCCGTGGATCAGCGCCATCGACGAGCGCCGCGACGCGACGAAAGCGTCGAGGTCCGGCCTGCCGAGCGGGCGGACGAGCCGAGCGTAAGTGGCGAGCTCGAGTTCGGCTTCGCCGACCCGGCCGAGTTCGACGAGCGTGTCGGCGCGGCCCAGCCGAGCGACGAGTTCGCGGTCCAGATCGCGGCACCGGCGGGCCGCCTCGATCGCTCCCTCGGCTGCCGTGAGCCGGTCGGGCGCGCCGCTCGGCTCCCACAGGGAGTTGACCTGCGCAAGCAATGCCGCGCACAGCGCCGCGTCGTCGCCGGACGCGGTGGCAGCTGCCGCGGCCTGACCCAGCAGCGTGCGGCGCCGCTCCAGGCTCGCCGGGTCGCCGCGCAGCTCGAACGCCAGCTTCGCTGCCAGCCGCGCGCGAGGGACGAGCTGATCGGGCGACAGCCGATCCAGCACGTCCTCGACCAGCCGGACGAGCGACATGTCGACGTCGAGGAACTCGGTTCGGGCCGCCGCGTCCGCGATAACGGCGGCCAGCCCGGCCGCGTCCGCTACGGATGGCGCCAGCCGGGCCGCCTCCTCGACCCGGCCGGCCGCGATCAACTCCGCGACGGCGCGCAGCGCCTCGTCCGCGGGCGGCGGGCCGCTGATCATGGCGGCGAGTATCGCAACCGGCGCCGGAACTTGCACGGAACGAATCGTTCCGCGGCCGGGAACGCCTCATGAGCATGAGCCACTCACTGACCCAGACCGCATCGGACGCGGCCGTCCTGCGCAACCTCGAACTCGCCGGCGATCTCGTCGCCGCCTGTTTCGACCCGCCCCGACCGGACGAGTTCGCCCGCTTCTGCATCGACGAGCGCGGCCGGTTCATGTTCGCCTCGTTCGCCGCGGCCTTCCCGGACGCGCGGCTGCATGTCGATTGGACCGTCGCCGCTGCGGACCGCGTCGTCATCGGCGGCCGCATGGCGGCGACCCACGCAGGCAGGTGGCGTGGCATCGAGGCGACCGGCAACCACGTCGGCGTGGCGACGGTGGCGTCGCTCGGCATCGCCGCCGGCCACGTCGTCGACCTGTCCGTCGTCTCCGACTCGCTGTCGATCGCCGAGCAGATCGGCGCCGTCGAGCCGGTCGCCCCGCCCGCATGCCGGCTCTTCCGCCCCGCCGAAGCCGTGAGATAGACCGCGGCCGGCTGGCATTTAGTAGGACGTCCTAGTAAATTGGCTACACAAGCTAGGACGTAGGCGATACTCGCCGGTAACCGGCGCGACCTAAGGTGCGTTTCCATGAACAGGGACGAGATCGAGGCGGGCCGGGCTCGCTGGCAGCAGCGTTACAACAAGGCCGCCACGGTCGACCGCGACTACACGACCCTGTCCGGCGAGGAGGTCGAGCCGGTCTACGGGCCGACGTCCGACGACGACCGCATGGACCGCATCGGCTGGCCCGGCGAGTACCCCTTCACCCGCGGCGTCCACGCGACGGGCTATCGCGGCAAGACCTGGACGATCCGCCAGTTCGCCGGCTTCGGCAACGCCAGGCAGACCAACGAGCGCTACAAGATGATCCTCGCCGAGGGCGGCGGCGGGCTGTCGGTCGCCTTCGACATGCCGACGCTGATGGGTCGTGACTCCGACGACCCGCGCTCGCTCGGCGAGGTCGGGCACTGCGGCGTGGCGATCGACTCCGCGGCCGACATGGAGGTCCTGTTCGACGGTATCGACCTCGGCCACACCACGACGTCGATGACGATCAGCGGCCCGGCCGTGCCGGTCTGGTGCATGTACGTGGTCGCCGCCGAGCGGCAGGGTGCGGACACCTCGCTGCTCAACGGCACGCTGCAGACCGACATCTTCAAGGAGTACATCGCGCAGAAGGAATGGCTGTTCCCGCCGCAGCCGCACCTCCGGCTGATCGGCGACTTGATGGAGTTCTGCGCCTCCGAAATGCCTGCGTAC
>JAICKR010000093.1 GCA_025927835.1 Jatrophihabitans sp.
GACTACGTGCTGCCATCCGGCGTGCGCATCGCCGACGCCGACCGGGTGCGCCTCGGCGCGCACCTCGCGTCCGGCACGACCGTCATGCACGAGGGCTTCGTGAACTACAACGCGGGCACGCTCGGCGCGTCCATGGTCGAGGGGCGCATCTCGGCAGGCGTGGTCGTCGGCGACGGTACGGACGTCGGCGGCGGGGCGTCGATCATGGGCACGCTGTCCGGCGGCGGCCGTGAGCAGATCAGCGTCGGCAAGCGCTGCCTGATCGGCGCCAACGCCGGCATCGGCATCTCGCTCGGTGACGACTGCGTCGTCGAAGCGGGCACCTACATCACCGCAGGCTCGAAGATCACGCTGCCGGACGGGAGCGTGGTCAAGGCGGCGACGCTGTCCGGCGAGGCGGGCTGGCAGTTCTGGCGCAACAGCGTGAGTGGCGCGCTCGAGGCACGGCCGCGTTCCGGTGTCGGTGTCGCGCTCAACGAGGCGTTGCACGCGAACGCATAACGACATGGCAACTCGTTCGACGTCCCGTTCCACGAAGGCGCTGCTCGGCGTTCTCGTGGTCGCGGCGATCGCGGTGGGCGGCGCGTTCGGCTTGCGCGCGCTCTGGGACAGCGCGAAGTCACATCTCACGTCCGACACCTGCACGGTCGGTTCCTACGCACTCGACCCCGATCAGGCCGCGGTCGCGTCCACGATGGTCGGCGCGGTCACGAAGTACCCGAAGCACCTGCCGGAGCGGGCGAGCGTGCTCGCGCTGGCCGCGGGGCTGCAGGAGAGCAAGCTGCGCAACCTCGCGCCCGGTGAGGGCGACCGCGACTCGGTCGGGGTGCTGCAGCAGCGACCGTCGCAGGGCTGGGGTGGTGGCGACGCGAACCGGCTCAACGACGTCGGCGAGGCCACCAAGGAGTTCCTCGACGAGCTCGTGAAGAACCCGAAGTGGCGGACGATGTCACTGGCCGAGGCGGTGCAACTCGTGCAGCGCTCTGCCGACCCGAGCGGCGAGAGCTACGGCCAGCACGAGCGGGAGGCGCAAGCACTCGCCGACGCGCTGCAGGGCGTGAAGCCGGCGGCCATCAACTGCAACTTCGCCGCGCCGACGCTCGTCGCCTCGACCACCAAGGTCGCGCAGCAGGCGGGCAACCAGCTCGGCATCGACTCCCCGCGGGCAGTCGACGCGCAGACCGTGCAGGTGCCCGGCGGCCGCTGGCAGACCACGGCCTGGTTCGTCGCGAACGCCGACCGGCTAGGCATCGAGCGGGTGGCCTACGCGAATGAGGTCTGGACCCGCAAGGACGGCTGGAAACACCAGCCCGCATCAGCGAAGGCCGTAACAGCCACCATGTACGTCTTGAAGAAGTAACCATGCCGAACCCAGCCACGACGCGAGGATCAACCCCGAGGAGCCCCTGGGCGACGAGTGGGGTCGGTCCGAGCCGCCGCTTTCGCTGGAACCGAGGAAAAGCAGCGCGACGCGAGCCTCGCTGGAACGCCTTACAGCAGGGAGACTGCGGAGAGGCGGATCAGTGCCCCTCGCCCATGGGGGGGAGGTTCTTGATCAGGGCGGGGTCGTTCGGCGTCTTGCCGAGCTTCGCCGCACCACCGGGCGACCCGAGCTCGTCGAAGAAGTCGACGTTCGCCTTGGTGTATTCCTTCCACTGGTCGGGCACGTCGTCCTCGTAGAAGATCGCCTCGACCGGGCAGACCGGTTCGCACGCACCGCAGTCGACGCACTCGTCGGGGTGGATGTAGAGCATGCGCTCGCCCTCGTAGATGCAGTCGACGGGGCATTCCTCGATACAGGCCTTGTCGAGGACGTCCACGCACGGCTCGGCGATCACGTATGTCACTGCGCTCCTCCGGGGCGGTTTGCGTGCCGGCTGCGGGCCAGACAAGCGGGTCCGATAGCGGCTCATAGTATGCCGGTCGTGCCAGAGCCTATGTGGATGACCCCGCCTTCGACCGCGGACGAGCTCGCCCTCGAGCTGATCGCCGCGCAGGGGCTGCGCGCCGCCGAGAACGAGGACCTGTCCGGTTGGCTGCTGCGCGCCGACCACGGCTTCACCCACCGGGCGAACTCGGTGCTGCCGCTGCGCCGGCCGCGCATGCCGCTGGCGGAGGCGCTGGACCGGGCCGCCCGGTGGTACGCGGCGCGCGGGCTCCCGCTGCAGCTGCACCTGCCGGTCGAGGCGCGCCGCCTGCTCGACGCCGAGCTGGCCGAGCTGGGCTGGCCGGCGCACCTGCCGACGTATCTGCTCGTCGGCGACGTGGGCGCGCTGCATGCAGCGGCGGCGGACGTGGTGGCGGTGACCGTCGCGAGCGCGCCGGACGACGAATGGTTGACGCTCTACCGCGGGGGCGCCGGCCTCGCGACACCGGCCCGCGCGCTGCTCACCCGGCACGATCGGGCCGGCTTCGCCGCGGTGCGGATGGACGGGCGGACGGTGGCCGTGGCCCGCGGCGCCGTCGACGACGACTGGCTCGGCGTGATGGCCGTCGAGGTCGACCCCGGCTATCGCCGGCGGGGCCTGGCCGGTGCGGTGATGGCCGCGCTCTGGCGCTGGGGCGCCCAGCGCGGCGCAGTGCGCAGCTACGTGCAGGTCGAGGTCGCGAACGAGCCTGCGCTGCGCCTCTACACCGAGCTCGGGTACGCGATTCACCACGAGTACCACTACCGCACAGCGCCCGCCTCATAGACTCGCCCCATGTCCCGTCCACCGGACGCCAGCAAGCTGCTCGTCATCTCCTTCGACGACCCGTTGCGCGCGCAGGAATTCCTGCTCGCCGCGGCTCGGCTGCAACGCGACGGTGAGCTGCAACTGCACGACGCGGTGATCATCCGGCGCGAGCAGGACGGCACGTCGCGGGTCACCGAGACCACCGACGTGACCCCCAGCCAGGCGGGGGTCGGGGCCGGTGTGTGGGGGCTGCTGCTCGGCACGCTGTTCGGCGGCCCGATCGGCGGGCTCGTCGTCGGTGCGGCCACCGCGGGTGGCGGCGCGTTGTACGCGAAGCTGCGCGACACCGGCGTGAAGGACGCGACCATCGACCAGCTCCGCAAGGCGGTGCCGCCGGGGCGCAGCGCCGTCGCGCTGCTGGTGAGTCACGTGTCGGTGGGTGACCTGCAGCGTGAGCTGACCCGGTTCCCGGGCGCTCAGCTCGTCGAGACGGACATGCCCCCGGCCGCGGTGAATGCGGTGCAGGAGGCGCTCAAGGAAGCGAACCGGGACCCGTTCAGCGGCTGACGCCGCTGCCCTTCCGGCTCGGCGGGGGCGGGGTCATCATCACGAGCGTGGCGGTGCCGGCCAGTGCGCCGCCGAAGATGACGCCGTACACCACGTACTGCACGGACGCCGGTGAGCCGGGCAGCACCACGTCGCCCTCCGGCCGGGCCAGCACCCCGAACAGGACCACCACGACGAGCCACGTCAGGAACGGGGCGATCGCGGCGGAGGTTCGCGGCACCAGCGCACGCGCCAAGCGGGGCAGCACCATGTTGCTCACGATCGCGAGTACGACCGACACCGGCACGATGACCGAGCCGGCGTAGAGCGGCACCAGCAACGTCTCGAGCAATCCGGCGAGCGCGCCGCTCAGCGCCAACAGCGCCACGCCGGCCCACTCGAGCGCGGCCGGTGCCGCCGGCTCGCTCACGCGGGGATCCCCGAGAAGAGGTCGGTCTCGTTGCCCGCCGCGTCCCGGTCCGGGCCGAGTTCGCCCTTGGCGATACGGAAGTGCTCGACCGCCATCACCTCGCGGCCCAGCATGTTCGACAGCGCGAAGAACGGTCCGTCGATCGCGACCTGGGTGCGATGCGCGCCCAGCGCGGCCATCTTCTGCGCACCGAACCCGGTCGCATCGATCGTCGTCGTCACCAGCTCGTCGTCGATGCCGAAGGGCAGGTCGTCGACGTCGGCTACCGCGAAGGCGCTGTCGGTGCCCTTCAGCGCGTCGAAGGCCCTGCGCAGGTCGGACTTCCGGTTCGCCACCCAGTACAGCTTGGCGACCTGCCACGGCTCGCCCGTGCCGCACCCGGGATCGGCGGCGCGCTCGTATGCTGCGGTGGCGACCCGGTGCGCCATGATGTGGTCCGGGTGGCCGTAGTCGCCGCGCTCGTCGTAGGTGACGATCACCTGCGGCCGCACCTCGCGCACGACCTCGACCGCCGCCGCCACCGCGGCGTCGAACGTCTCGGGATCGGACGCGGCCCGCCAGAACGCGCGCGGGTGCTCGTTCGCCGGGGTGCCCATCATGCCGCTGTCGCGGAACCGTCCGGCCCCGCCCAGCCAGCGGTGATCGGTGACGCCGAGCGCGCGCATCGCGGCGGCCAACTCGCCGATGCGCAGCCCGCCGAGCTGATCGGCCTGCGCCGCCTCGAGCTGCGCGTACTCGGGGACGAGGACCTCGCCCTCCTCGCCCAGCGTGCACGTCAGCAGGGTGACCTGCGCACCCTGTGCGACGTAGTACGCCATCGTCGCGCCGGAGACGATGGATTCGTCGTCCGGGTGGGCATGGACGAGCAACAACCTGCGCGACACGTAGCGAACGCTATCGGCTCAGGATTCCTCGACGACCAGCTCGCCCTCGGCGTCGACGGTGACGTCGTCGCTGATCCGGATCGGCTCGCGCGCGCCGTCCTCGGGCGCACACGACATCGGCTGCGAGGCCTGCTCGTCGCTCGGCCGGCCCGTGGGCCACTGGGCGAGCTCGGCGGGAACCGCACGCATGTCTGCGCCGACCTCGAGGATGTCGGTGCGTGCCGAGGCGAAGTGGCAGGCCGCCTCGTGCGCGGTGAACTTAGCCTCCAGCGCCGGTTCGACGTTCACGCACCATTCGCGCTGCGCGTTGTCGAGCTCGTTGGCGAACTTCGGGCACCGGGTACGGAACCGGCAGCCGCTCGGCGGGCTGACCGGGCTCGGTACGTCGCCGGTGAGCAGGATGCGCTTGCGCTCGCGCTCCTTGACCGGGTCGGGCAGCGGGATCGCTGACATCAGCGCCTGGGTGTACGGGTGTGACGGCCGTCGGAACAGCTCGTCGGCCTCGGCGGTCTCGACGACCTTGCCGAGGTACATCACGACGACCCGGTCGGCGATGTGCCGGATGACCGAAAGATCGTGCGAGATGAACATGAACGCCAGGCCGTACTCCTCCTGCAGGTCCTCGAGCAGGTTGATCACGCCGGCCTGGATCGAGACGTCGAGCGCGGACACCGGCTCGTCGAGCACGAGCAGCCGCGGCTTGAGCGCGAGCGCGCGTGCGATGCCGATGCGCTGGCGCTGGCCACCGGAGAACTCGTGCGCGTAGCGCGAGCCGTGCTCCGGGTTGAGACCCACCTGGGCGAGCAGGTCGCGGACCTGTTCGCGGCCCTTGTTCTCGCCGCGGTACTGGCCGTGGATGCGCAGTGGCTCGGCGACGAGCTCGTTGACGTTCATCCGCGGGTCGAGCGAGGCGAACGGGTCCTGGAACACGATCTGCATGTCGCGGCGGAGCGGGCGCATGCCGCGCGACGAGATCGTGGTGAGGTCCTGACCGCGCCACACCACGCTGCCCGACGAGGCCGGGATCAGGTTCAGCACGAGCCGCCCGGTCGTGGTCTTGCCGCACCCGGACTCGCCGACGATGCACACCGTCTCACGGTCGTAGATGTCGAACGACACGTCGCACACCGCGTGCACGTCGCCGACCTTGCGCCGGATCAACCCCTTCGAGCGGATCGGGAAGTGCTTGGCGAGGTTACGGACGGACAGCACCGGTTCGCCCTTGGGCCGCGGCGCGGGCGGCGGTGTCTGCTTGCCCAGCTCCACCGTCGTCATGCGAGCACCTCCGGTGCGTCGTCGGCGGCGTCGGTGCCGAACATCTCCGCCGCGTCGATGTCGGCAACGCGGGACCGGAAGTGGCACGCGGCCGCGTGCCCGGTGCCCTCGGCGGCGAGCAGCGCCGGTTCGTCCCGGTCACAGATGTCCTCGGCGATCGGGCAGCGCGGCGTGAACGGGCAGCCCGGCGGCAGGTTCAGCAGCGAGGGCGGCGCGCCCTTGATCGGGGTCAGCCGCTCGTGCTCCTGCTTGTCGAGGCGAGGCAGGCTACCGAGCAGGCCGAGGGTGTACGGCATCCGCGGCCGGTAGAAGACTTCCTCGGTGGTGCCGGTCTCGACGAGCTTGCCGGCGTACATCACCGCGATCCGCTCGGCGTGCCCGGCGATGACGCCGAGGTCGTGCGTGATCAGGATCAACGCCGCGCCGGTCTCCTCACGCGCGGTCTCGAGCGCCTCGAGCACCTGAGCCTGCACGGTGACGTCGAGCGCGGTGGTCGGCTCGTCGGCGATGATCACGTCCGGGTTGTTCGCCATCGCGATCGCGATCACCACCCGCTGCCGCATACCGCCGGACAGCTCGTGCGGGTAGTTGTTGATCCGCTGCTCGGGATAGGGGATGCCGACGATGTCGAGCAGCTCGACAGCGCGTTCCAGCGCGGCCTGCTTGGACACCTCGTGGTGCGCGTGCACCGCCTCGGCGATCTGGAAGCCGATCGTGTAGACCGGGTTCAGCGACGTCAGCGGGTCCTGGAAGATCATCGCGATGCGGTTGCCGCGCAGCTTCGCGTACTCGTCCTCGTCCAGCCCGATCAGTTCCTGGCCGCGGAAGCGGACCGAGCCGCTGATGCGCGCGTTCCTGGGCAGCAACCCCATCACGGCCATCGAACTCACCGACTTGCCGGAGCCGGACTCGCCCACGATGCCCATCGCCTCGCCGGAGCGGACGGTGTAGCTCACCCCGCGCACCGCCTGCACGACGCCGTCGTCGGTGGGAAAGGACACGGTCAGGTTGTCGACGACGAGCAGGGCGTCCGGATCGGCCTCGCGCTGGGTGTCGTCGACCTCGAGATCGATCGTCATTTACGTTCTCTCGTCTGCCTGGGGTCGAGGGCGTCACGCAGGCCGTCACCGATGAAGTTCACGGACAGCGCGATGAGGATGATGAACACGCCCGGGAAGTAGAACAGCCACGGCTGGTTCTCGACAGCACCCTGGTTCGTGCTGATGAGCACGCCGAGCGACGTGTCGGGCGACTGGATGCCGAAGCCGACGTAGGACAGTGCCGTCTCGGCCAGGATGCCCTGCGCGATGAGCAGCGTGGCGTTCACCAACAGCACCGGGATCGTGTTCGGCAACAGGTGCCGGAACATGATTCTGGTGTTGGACGCGCCCAGGGCGCGGGCGGCCTCGATGAACTCGCGTTCGCGCAGCGAGAGCACGACGCCGCGAACCACGCGGGCGACGTACGGAGCTGCGACGCCGGCGAGGATCAGGCCGATCAGCACCAGCGAGCCGCCGCCCTTGTGCGCCAGCGCCGCGGCCAGCGCCAGCGACGGGATGGTGAGCACGAGGTCGGCCAGCCGCATCAGCGTGGAGTCGACGAAGCCGCCGAAGAAACCGGACACCACGCCCCAGAGCGCACCGGCGCCGGTACCGACCGCCGCGATGAGGAACGCGACCTTGAGCGACTGCCCGGTGCCACGCATCGTGACCGCGAGCATGTCGTGCGTGCTGTCGGTGCCGAACGGGTGCTTCAGCGACGGCGAGCACGGCCCGGCGAGCCCGTTGGACTGGGTGCACAGCGAGACGAATTCGGTGTACTTGTAGTGCCAGAAGTACGGAAGCACGAACGCGAACAGCACCAGCAGCACGAACACCACGAGGCTGACCACCGCGGCCCGGTGCCGCAGGAAGCGGCGCAGCGCCATCTGCCACTGCTTGCGTTCCTTGACCGTGAACTCGCGCTCGGTGAGCGTCGGCTTGTCGACGCCCGGACCGCCGGGCTGGGTGCCTTCCTTGAGCGTCTCGTGAGTCTCAAGCATGGCGGATCCTCGGGTCCAGGACGCCGTACAGGATGTCGGCGATCAGGTTGAACGCGATGACGATGGTCGCGGTGACGAGCAGCCACCCCAGCATGACGTTGAAGTCGACGGCGCGCAGCGCGGTCAGGAACAGCGTGCCCATGCCCCGCCACTGGAACACGTTCTCGGTGACGATCGCGCCGCCGAGCAGTGCCGCGACATCGAGTGCCGTGACCGTGGTCAGCGGGATCAGTGCGGTGCGCAGCGCGTGCCGGATCATCACCGTCCGCGGCGAGAGACCCTTCGAGCGGGCCAGCCGCACGTAGTCGCTGTTGAGCACCTCGAGCATCGACGCGCGGGTGAACCGGCTCCATGCCGCGTAGCCGACGAGACCGAGCACGATCGTCGGCAGGATCATGTGGCCGATGATGTCCTTGAGCGAGCCGCCGAACGAGTGATCGGTGATCGGGATCGATCGGTCGCCGATGGTGCCGAAGAAGTGCGAGCCCGTCCATTGGTTGATCTTGAGGCCGAACTCCTTGAGCAGGATCGCGAACCAGAAGGTCGGCATCGACAGGAAGATGAAGCCCAGCAGCGTCGTCGTGTAGTCGGTCAGGCTGTACTGCTTCACCGCGCTGATCACGCCGGTGATGACGGCGAGTATCAGGGCGATGGCGATCGACACGAGGACGAGGCGGGCGGTGATGCCGAACGCGGTGAACACGTCGCTGGCCACGTTGTCGTGGCCGGTGACCGGCGGACCCCAGTTCCAGTGCAGCAGGATGTTGGAGATCCAGTGCCAGTACTGGGTCGGCCACGACCGGTCCAGCCAGAGGCGGTGCGCCTCCTGGTTGATGAACGCCTGCTTCTCCGCCTTCGACACAGTCGACTGGCGAGTCTTGAGGTAGGTCAGCGGATCACCGCTGAGCTTGACGATGACGAACGTCAACATCGTCGACGCGATGAGTACTGGGATCGATATCAGCACTCTGCGGATCACGAATACCAACATTGTGTGTTGACCTCCGAGGCCCCGTACGCGTGGGCCCCCGGGAACGGTAGTCCCCGGGGGCCCACCCAGTCAGGTGGAGCGGGCGGACCCAGGCCTCAGCCTAAGCCCTTTTTTACTCAACTTGCCTTGAGACCCCAATCCTGGACGTTCACCGGCGGGCCGGAGCTCGTCGCGTTGTCGCGCAGGTTCACGATGTTGTTGTACGCGGCGAGGAACGTCGGCTTCTGGTACAGCGGCAGCGAGTAGCCGTCAGCCACGATCAGCTTGTCGGCCTGGTTCAGCAGACTCTGCACCTTCGGCAGGTCCGTCGTGCCGGCCGCATCGTTGATCAGCTTCTCGGCTGCAGGGTCGTTGTTGAAGCCGTAGTCGGCACCACCCTTGAGCTCGTAGATCTGCTGCGCACCGGCCACCACGAACGGCGTACCGACCCACGCGAAGACGATCATGTCGAAGTTGCCCGTACCGAGCTCCGACAGGTCGGTCGTCGTCTTGAGGGTGACGGTGATGCCCAGCTGCTTCAGGGTGTTCTGAACTTCCTGGCACTCGGTCTGGCGGTTGGTGTTACCAGCCGAGTACGTGCAGCGGAACGCGACTGCCTTGCCGTCCGCGGTCTTCAGCGTGGTGCCCACACCGGTGTAGCCGGCGTCGGTCAGCATCTGCTTGGCCTTGGTGACGTCACCGGAGCCCTGACCCGTGGAGGTCACGTTGTCCTGGTAACCCGGCTGGCCCGGCACGTAGATGTGGTTGCCGAGCGGCGCCGCGCCAGGAACGAACTGGCCGATGGTGCGCGAGATGATGTCCTTGCGGCTGATCGCGGTGAAGATCGCGACCCGCAGCTTCTGGTCCTTGAGGAACGCGTTCTTCTCGTTGAAGTCGAAGTGCTCCCACACGAGACCCTTGCCCAGGTAGCTCTGGACGTTCTGGATGCCGTTGACCTGCGAGACCAGGTCGGCGTTGGGCTGCGGGTAGATCGCCTGGACCTCTTTGTTCTTGAGGGCGATCGGCTCCTGGGTCTGGTCGGTGATGATGCGGAAGATCAGCTTGTCCAGGCTGGACTTGGTCTTCCCGTACCACTTCGGGTTCGGCGCCTCTTCGATCGAGGTGTCCTTCGTGTACTTCGTGATCACCATCGGACCGCCCGACCACGTCGGGACGTTCTTGTCGAACCACTGGAACGAGGTGTTCAGGTTCGCGGCCGTGTCGGTGCCGCCGTGCTGCTGCGCGATGTGCGCGGGCAGCAGCGCGCCGAACATGCTCTGCCAGTCGGCGAAGGGCTTCATCTTGACGGTGACCGTCTTGCCGCCGTCCGAGCCTTCCATCGAGGTGATCTGGCTGTAGCCGGACGAGCTCGCCGCGCCACACTTCGGGCACGTCGTGCCGTCGCTGACGTCCTTCAGGTACTTGAAGTCGTCGAAGTTGATCGGCTGGCCGTCATTCCACACGGCTTCCGGCTTGATCTTGTAGACGATCGTCTGCACGTCGCCGGCCTGCGTGCTGTCCGCAGACACCATCAGGTCGGTGTTCAGGAACGGCTTGAGGTCCGAGCCGGCCAGGTAGGCACCGGGGAAGATGCCGTCCTCGACCTCGGCCACCTCGAACACGTTCGAGACGGTGTAGACCTGGTTCCAGCCGGGGATCGTCTTCTCGAGAACGTACGAGATGGTGCCGCCGGGCTTCGTGTCGCCACTGTTGCAGGTCGTCGGCTCGGTCGCGCACTTCGCGAACCCGCCGGTGCCGTGCGTACCGGCCGTGACAGCCGGGTTCGGTTGCGGACCTGCCGAGTTCGAACCGGACTTGCTACCTCCGCCGTTCCCGCTGCTCGAACATGCGGTGAGTCCGAGCGCGAGCGCGGCTACACCTGCGAGCAGCGCATTGCCGTTGTGGAATCTCACTGGTGGGTGACCTCCTGTGATCTGGGCTTGGACGATCTGTCCAGCGGCCAACGGCACACCCAAACTCTTGCGGGCAGGAGATCGCAAGACCTGCGGGCGGCGACCGGGCGATCGTGACCAAGAGTTAATACATGCGAGACGCGGCCTTTGTGGCCGGGTAGAGGTCTGCTAAATATGGGTACTCTGTCGGGTTTTGCCCTGGGCCAGCCGGTCCAGGGCCTCGGTGAGCACTTCCGGACGCTTGCAGAACGCGAACCGCACGTAGTGATCACCGGCTGCGCTGTCGTAGAACACGCTGCTCGGGATGGCCACGACGCCGAGCCGGTGCGGCAGCCCCCGGCAGAACGTCATCGCGTCGGTGCCGACGTCGACCGTCGCGAAGTAGGTGGCCTGCGGCCGGATGACGTCGTAGCCGAGCCCGGCCAGCCCGGCGCACAGCAGGTCGCGCTGCGCCTGCAGCGCGGCCGCCGGGGCGAGCCGCTCGGCCGCGCCGAGCACTTCCGCCACCGCGGGCTGGAACGGAGCGCCGTTGACGTAGGTGAGGAACTGCTTCACGGTGCGCACCGCGCTGAGCAGGTGCGCCGGCGCGCAGGCCCAGCCGACCTTCCAGCCGGTCACACTGAACGTCTTGCCCGCGCTGCCGATCGTGATCGTGCGTTCCTTCATCTGCGGCAGCGTCGCGATCGGCACGTGGGTGCGCCCGTCGAAGATCAGATGTTCGTACACCTCGTCCGAGATGACCGTCAGGTCATGACGCAGCGCGACGTCGGCGACCGCACGCAGCTGCTCCTGGTCGAACACGAGCCCGGTGGGATTGTGCGGGGTGTTGAGGACGAGCACCCGCGTGCGCGGGCCGACGGCACGCTCGAGCGCAGCGGGATCGAACGTCCAGCCGTCGCCGGACCGCTCGATCGTGACCGTGCGCCGCTGCCCGCCGGCGAGCGCGACGCAGGCCGCGTACGAGTCGTAGTACGGCTCGAACAGCACGACCTCGTCGCCGGGCTCGACCAGGGCGAGCAGCGCCGCCGCGATCGCCTCGGTGGCACCTGCGGTGACGAGCACGTCCGTGTCAGCGTCGTACTCCAGCCCGTAGCGGCGCAGCTGGTGCGCGCTGATGGCCTGGCGCAGCGGCGGGATGCCCGGCCCGGGCGGGTATTGGTTGTGCCCGCTCCGGATCGCGGCCGCCGCCGCATCGAGCACCTCCGGCGGCCCGTCCGTGTCGGGGAAGCCCTGGCCGAGGTTGACGCTGTTGGTGGTGGTCGCGAGCGCGGACATCTCCGCGAAGATCGTGGTGCCGAAGCTGCGCATCCGCTCGACGAGAACCGGCCCCGGCAGCTCAGCCACGAACCGACCCTATCCCCGGCCGTTCGACCCTGCTGCAGCGTGCTAACGCGGCGCGGAACCGGCGCGACGCTTCGCCCGCGCTGTGGCGGCGAGCTCGACCTTGCGGATGCGGACCGTGGCCGGAGTGACCTCGACGCACTCGTCCTCGCGGCAGAACTCGAGCGCCTGCTCGAGCGAGAGCTGGCGGTGCGGGATGAGCCGCACCAGCTCGTCACCGGTCGAGGAACGTATGTTCGTCAGCTTCTTCTCCTTGACGATATTTACGTCGAGATCGTTCTGCCGCGCGTTCTCGCCGACGATCATGCCCTCGTACACCTCGGTGCCGGGACTCACGAAGATTTCGCCTCGCTCCTGAAGATTAAAAATGGCATTGCCTGTGGATTTACCCGCGCGGTCCGCGACGAGCGAACCCGTGGGGCGCATCGGAATCTCACCCTGCCACTCGATGTAGCCATGGAACAGTGAATTCAGGATCGCCGTGCCGCGCGTATCCGTCAGAATTTCGCTGCGCAGCCCAATCAGACCTCGCGACGGGATATGGAACTCGAGCCTTACGCGACCCGACCCGTGGTTCACCATCTTGGTCATCTTGCCCTTGCGCGAGCCGAGCTTTTCGATCACCACGCCGATAAACTGCTCGGGGCAGTCGATCACCAGCAGTTCCACCGGCTCCATGGTCTTGCCGTCGATCTCCTTGGTCAGGATCTCCGGCTTGCCCACTGCGAGTTCGTGGCCTTCCCGCCGCATCATCTCAATCAGAATCGCGAGCTGCAGTTCACCGCGTCCCATAACGCGGAAAGTATCGGGAGAACTTGCTTCCACGCGAATCGA
>JAICKR010000126.1 GCA_025927835.1 Jatrophihabitans sp.
GTCGTCGTCGTCGCCGAAGCTGAAGTCGTCGCTCGAGCTGTCGTCGGACGAGTCGCTGCTGGAGTCGTCGTCGTCGCCGAAGCTGAAGTCGTCGCTCGAGCTGGAGTCGTCGTCGTCGCCGAAGCCGCCACCGAAGTCGTCGTCGTCGCTGTCCTCGTCCTCGGGCGGCTTGACGGTCTCGACCACGATGGTGTCGTCGTAGAACGCGTTGAGCCAGTTGCCCGAACCGTGGGTGCCGAGCAGGGCACCCTCGACGCTGTAGACGTTGATGTTGCCGTCCATGATCACGTACTTGTAACCCTCGGGGTACGTTTCCTTCGTCTGGTGCTCGCCGGAATCGCCCCGCGTGATGACGACGGTGACAGCCATGCGCGCATCGTAGTCGGGAAATGATCGATCCGAGGCAGAGTCGGGACGTTCGCCCCGATGTGCGCCGGATGTGATTGACGCGGTCCGGAGCGCGGCATACCGTGCGAAAACCCGGCCCTGGGAGAGATCGTGACCAACGTCCCCACAGTGAGCCCACGTGCGCTCCGAACGGGGCTCGTGGTCTCGGTCGACACCGTGCAGATCCCGGGTAAGAAGCTGGTTCTCGCACTGCCGTCGGTCGGCTACGAGGTGCGGTTCAGCACCGCGGACATCCGCGAGATGGAGCGGCCGCAGTTCGCGGCGTTCGCCAAGGAGTTCCGGGCCCAGTTCAGCGCGCCGTTCGACTTCTACCGGCGCAAGTGGTTCGCCGACATCCGCAAGGTCGTACACGACGTCGAGGGCGAAGTGCGGCTGCTCGGGCCGCGCAACCTGGGTAACACCCCCGAGGCGGTCGTGCAGATGCGGCCGCTGGTCGCGGACGCCAACGTGCAGTTGAACGCGCGGTGCGCCGCCTACACCGAGGCGCTGCAGCAGCTCGGGCAGAACGCCTACCAGTCGGCGTTGCGCGCGTCGTACCGCGCCGTCAAAACGCGGCCCGCGGCCAAGTCGACGGTGCAGGTGGAGGCCGAGTTCGTGATCACCACGCCGGTGCCGCCGGCCGTGCCGAACTTCGCGGTGGCGCGCTTCGTCGTGATGCCGACGCCGCCGCACCGGTAGCCGCGCCGCCATGTTCATCCGCGTCGTCGATCAGGCTCTCGAGCGGCTGCTGCGCGCCCGGGTGCCGCTCCCGGTCGAAGCCGGCGACATCAGCTTCGCGGTGCCGAGCGCGAACTGGGCGAGCCGGCTGTCGCGCCCGACGGTCAACCTGTTCCTGTACGAGGTGGTGCCGAGCGGGCGCCCCGGGCAGGCGATGGTGCGTCGGCTCGACGCGGACGGGCGGATGCAGCGCCGGCTGCCGTCGCCGGTGCTCGAACTGAACTACCTGATCAGTGCCTGGGCGGCCAACCCGCTCGACGAGCACCAACTTCTCGGCGAGGTCATCAACCAGGTCGTGGCGTACCCGGTGCTGCCCGTGGACGTGCTGCCCGGCGAGGCCGCATCACCCGTTCAGATGATCTTCAACGGCGACGACAAGAACCAGATTCGCGATATCTGGCGAGCCGCGGGGGGCCAGCTCAAGGCCTCGTGCCTGCTGAGCGTCATCGCGGCTACGGACGCCTTCCCGTGGACAGATGCCGCGCCGCCGGTGAGCGAAGTGCTGCGGGGGATCACGAGAAGCTCCTAAGCGCCCGAATTATCCGAAATGCAAGGGACGTTTGGCCCGATCACGGTGCCCTTGCGATCGTGGACAATTGTCTGCAAATCATGAACGATCTTGAGGTGCAGGACCAGGACTGGGGCTGAGATTTGCGGGTCACTACTGACCGCCCTGAGCTCGCCGTGGCCCCCGGGGCCACCGCGAGCTTGGTTATCAATGTCGTAAACACGGACCGGGTCATCGACGGAGTCAGCGCCCGGGTCATCGGCCTTCCCGAAGAGAACGTCCGCTGCACCCCCGATCTGCTGCCGCTCTTCCCCGACGCCGCCGGCCAGCTCACCCTCACCATCGCCGCGCCGCGGCACATGACGGCCGGTCGCCACCCGATCGTCGTCGAGGTCGTCTCGCACGGTGCGCAGGCGCCGGCGATGTATCTCGAGATGCACCTGCTCGTCGAGCCGCGACCCGAGTTGCAACTGGCGAGCCGGCCGAAGATCGCCAAGGGGCGGCGCTCGGGCAAGTTCGTCATCGAGGTGACGAACCCCGGCAACGTCCGGCTGCAGGTCGACCTGCAGGCCAGCGACACCAACCGCGCGCTCAGCTACCGGCTCGCGCCCAGCCGGCTGAGCATCGAACCCGGCCGGTCAGCACCGGCGGTGCTGCACGTCCGCGCGCCGCGGCACACCACCGGCAGCCCGCTCGACCTCAACGTCATGGTCCAGGCCGTCGGGCAGCGGCTCGACCTGCCGCCCGACTGGATTCCGCAGGACGCCCCTCCGCTCACCGACACCGTCGAGGTACAGCTGCGGCAGAAGGCGATCATCGGCCGCGGCCTGATGACCGCGTTCATCCTCGCCAGCATCGTCGGCCTGTGGGCCGCCGCGTTCCTGTTCGGGCTGGCCAAGGTGTTCCAGAGCCAGCCCGCCACGAAGCAGGCGCCGGCGTCGTTCTTCTGGCTCAAGGGCGTCACCCGGGTCGGCACCGCGAACGCGGCGTTCAACATCGGCGAGACCATTCCCGGCACGTTGCCCAAGAGCGGTGAGCTGCCCGCCGGCGAGGCGTCGCAGATCACCGGCACCGTGTTCGGGTGGGTGGACAACCAGCCGGTGGGCCGCATCCTCGTCCAGGCCTACCGGTTGAAGGACCAGGCACCGATCCCGGTCAGCGCGGCGGGCACCCAGGCCGACGGCACGTTCAACATCGCCGGCCTGTTCCCGAGCTCGTACTACCTGAAGTACAGCGCCAAGGGCTTCAAGACGGTCTGGTACGACGGCACCGCAAAAGGAACGGCCTCGTTCGCCGGCGCGAAGGCGATCGACGCCGAGCCGCAGAACCCGGTCACCGCGAACGACCTCGTCATCGAGGGCCTGCCGGCGACGATCCGCGGCGGCGTCGACCCGGGAGCGACGCTCACACCCGTCGACACGACGGTCACCGCGCAACTCATGATCGGCAACACGCCGCAGATCAAGCAGTACACGACGCACACGAACCAGGCGACGAACACCTACATCCTGAGCGGGCTACCTGCGCCCGCGTCCTACGAACTCACCTTCACCGCGAAGGGCTACACGTCATCGGCGATCGTCGAGGCGGTGTCCGGCGGCGACGTGCGCTTCGAACCGCCCATCGCGCTGTCCGCAGGTCAGGGCGCGATCGGCGGCGTCGTCCAGGACCCCAACGGCACGCCGATCGGCGGCGCCACCGTGTCGACCGTGGTCAACGGCGCGCCGGTCACGGTGAGCACGCCCACGATCGGCGTGGTCGGCCGGTACACGTTGCAGAACCTGCCGACACCCGGCACCTACATCGTCACGGTGAGCCAGCCGTCGTACGGAACGGTCACGAAGATCGTCGGGCTCGGGGTGGGCGCCCAGGCCACGCGGACCAACTTCGACATCACCCTCGTGGCCGGCACGGGCAGCGTTGCCGGCAAGGTCGTCGACGACACCGGGCACGGCCTCGGCGCCGTGACGGTGGCTGTCGGCGGGACGTCCAGTACCGGCGCCGGGCCCACGCCCAGCACCACAACTCTCACCGACGGCGGCCGGGGCAACTTCGCCATCAACGGCCTCGTCGCGCCTGGCTCGTACACGCTCACCGCGTCGCTGCCGGGCTACCAGCCGACGACAGTCGCGTTCGACCTCAACGGCAGCAACAAGCTCAAGTCGATCACCATCTCGCTGTCCACGAATTCCGGCTCCATCAGCGGCACCGTCACCGGTTCGCCGGCCTGTCCCGAGGCGAGCTGCGTGAACGCGAAGGTCACCGCCACGAACGGCCAGAAGAACTGGACGGTGGCGGTGAGCTCGCCCGGCGGCTCGCTGCCCAACGGCGGCTATCTCATCTCCGACCTGCCACCCGGCGTGTACACGGTCACCGTCACCGACGCCGGGATGAACCAGCAGACCGCACTGGTCACCGTGGTGAACCAGAAGCGGTCCGTGCAGAACCTGACCATGACGAAGGCGAACTGAGATGAGAGTCGAAGTCTCGCCGCGCCGCGCCGACGTCACGCCACCTATCCCGCAGCCGATCAAGATCACGGTCGGCAACACCTCGACGGTCATCGGCGGCTACGAGATACTCGTCCTCGGCGCCGACCCGACCTGGGTCGAGCTCGAGACCGACCGCATCTCGCTGTTCCCGGACGAGGTGCGCACCGTCACCGGCTCGATCAGCGTGCCGCCGGGCATCCCGGCCGGGCCCCGCCAGGTGGCGGTGCAGGTACGCGAGCTCACCGCGCCGTACACGACGAGCGTCGCCGAGATGGCCCTGGTCGTGCCGCCGGCGCCGTCGGTCGCGGCGCGCATCGACCCGCCGTCGGTGATCGGCGGCAAGGTCGGCCAGTTCACCGTGCTGCTCGAGAACAGCGGCAACACGGTCGTGCGCGCCGACCTGTCGGCCGAGGAGCCGGAGAACCAGGTCAAGTTCTTCTTCGATCCGGAGCGGGTCGTGCTCGCCCCGGGCGAGCACGCGGTCATCGACATGACCGCGACCGGCAAGCGCCCGTGGTGGGGCAACAACGCGCCGCGGCTGATCAACCTGTTCCTCGACGACGTGCCCGAGGACGGGTTCTTCGCCGACGAGCAGCCGCCGTCGCCCAAGCACGACGAGACGACCGCGGCCACCCGCGCGATGTTCGTGCAGAAGGCGCGGCTGACCCGCGGCATGATTGCCATGCTCGGCCTGATCGCGGCGATCACCGTGTTCGCGGTGATCATCACGATCGCGCTGTCCAAGCTCGTCGGGCAGAACGCGGCCGACCGGCAGCTCGCACTGCAGATCGCAGCCGCCAAGGCCGACACCGACGTCAACCTCGGGACGTCGACGATCTCGGGCGCGGTGAAGCTGCTGACCTCGCAGGAGCCGGTGCCCGGCGTCTCGGTCGCGCTGTACAAGGGCAGTGACCTGTCGACGCCGGTCGCGACGACGGCGACGAACCAGGTCGGCGGTTACATCTTCAGCAACCTCGACGCCGGCGACTACAAGCTCACCTACCGCGGCGCCGGCTTCCTGCAGCTCTGGTACCCGACCGCGGCCAATGCCGGCGACGCGTCCACGGTGAAGCTGCCCGCACACCATCTGGCCAGCGGCCTCAACGTGGCGGTGGGCGGCGTGCCGGCCACGCTCGCCGGCACGGTCACCGGCACGAACCTCGCGGGCGCCACGCTCTATGTGGAGAAGTCTGTCTCCGGGGCGTCGGCGTCCGGCAGCAGCGTCGTCGTCGCGCCGCCGCAGCAGGGGGCGGTATCGGCCGCCGTCACCGACACCGGCGCCGCCATCGTGAAGTCGGTGCCGATCGGCAACGACGGCAGCTTCACGCTCTCCGGCATTCCGTCCCCGAGCCGCTATCTGCTCGTGCTCGCCAAACCCGGGTTCGCGACCTCGACGCAGACGATCGACGTCGGGGCGGGCGAGGATCGCAGCAGCATCCAGCTCTCGCTGAGTCAGGGCGACGGTCTCATCGAAGGGCTGGTGACCTCGTCGACCGGACCGCTGCCCGCCGTCACACTCACGGCGAGCACGGGCCAGGTGAGCGCGAGCACGGTCTCGCTGTCCGCGGGACCGGCGGGCGGGTTCACGCTGCGCAACCTGCCGACGCCGGCGACCTACACGGTGACGGCGACGATCGACGGCTACGCCCCGCAGACGCTCTCGATTGCGCTCTCCCAGGGCCAGCAGCTCACCGGCGTGCAGCTGACGCTGAGCAAGTCGTCCGGCTCGATGTTCGGCCGCGCCCTCGTGCTGCAACCGGACGGCTCCGCGGAGCAGGCCGGCACCGGCGTTTCCGTGGTCGTCACCGACGGCGCCACTACGATCACCACCCAGACACAGAGTTCGGCGCAGAACGGCCACCCCGCCGGCTTCTGGAAGGTGACCGGGCTGCCCGTGCCGGGCGACTACACGGCGACGTTCAGCCGCACCGATCTCGCGTCGGAGACCGTCGCAGTGTCGATCGACGCGTTCGGCAACATCACGACGGGCACCGGCACCTCCGGTGTCGTGGCGCACCTGAAGCTGGCGACCGCGACGGTGACGGGCACCATCACGCAGCCCAACGGTGCCAGCGTCTGCAACAAGTCGACGAACGGCCTGGGCGAGGCGACCGTCTCGCTGAACTCCGGCTCGACGATCTACACCGTCACCTCGGCGACGGTGCCCGCCGGCCAGTGCGGCAAGTACGTCATCCCGAACGTGCTGCCCGGCAACTACACGCTGACCGTGACGGCCGGCGGTGCCACGAACCCGAACTCGCAGAGCGTGCAGCTCGTCGCGGGACAGATCCTCACCACCAACGTCGCGCTATCCCGTCCCGCGTCGATCACCGGTGCACTGCGCGACAGCAAGGGCAACAACCTGTGCGGGTGGACCGTGTTCCTCTACAAGAGCAGTGACTACCCGGCCACCGTCACCACCACGGCGACCGCCCAGAGCTCGGGCGGGAAGTGCGTGTTCAAGATGCCGCGCGTCGACGCCGGCAGCTACATCCTGTCCGCCGGCTCGACGCCGGACGCCGTGAACGCGCAGGTGACGGTGACCATCAACGTCAAGCCGGGCGAGCAGTACGGCGTCAATTCCTCCGGCGGCATCATCTTCACGATCACGGTCCCGGTCTGATGGCCGACATGCGGGGGAAGGTGCCACCGGCCGAGCCGCCGGTCGAGCTGACGGTCGTCAGTCCGCTGCGCACCGCGGCCGGCACCGGCGTCAGCGCCCAGCTCACGATCACGAACCGGGCCGCCGAGCCACGCGTCATGCTCGTCACCGTCGTCGGGTCGGACGCCGACTGGCTGCCGCGACCCTCGCAGAGTCGTCCCGTCCCGCCCGGTGAGACCGTCGTCGCCGACGTCGTCATCGCACCGGCACCAGGCACCATCCCGGCGCGCTACCCGCTCGCGATGGTCGTCGAGACACTCGACCCGGTCACCGGCAAGCCGACCGCGGCCGCGCAGGTCATCGACGTCGAGATGATCGTCGACGCGCCGGGGCAGATCGACCTGCAGGTGTCGCCGGTCGACGCGAGCGGCATCTTCGGCAAGAAGCTCAACATCAGCGTGCACAACTCCGGGCTGGACGCCGCGCCGGTGAGCCTCGAGGCGCAGACGACCGAGAGCCTGAAGATCTTCGTGCCGCGCGGCGAGTGGATGTTGCCACCGGGCGAGACCGCGCGCCTGAGCGGGCGGATCCGGCAGCGCCGGGCGCGCTGGATCGGCAGCTCGAACCGGTACTCGTACACGCTCACCGCGCGAAGCGCCGGCGCGCCGCGCAGCATCGAGGGCTCCTACACCGCGCGGGCCGTGTTCGGCTCGATGTTCTACAAGATCGCCGCGCTCGTCATCGTCGTCTCGTTCTGGGTGACGATGTGCATCATCTACATCCCGGACATCGCGAACCTGGTGCGCAAGAAGGAGGCCGGCTCCGCGTTCAAGACGCCGGGGACGAGCGCCACGGCGCCCTCGGCCAACGGCACCGGTGCGAACGGCAACGGGAACGGCAACGGGAACGGCAACGGGAACAACGGCAACGGGAACAACGGCAACGGGAACAACGGCAACGGGAACAACGGCAACGGGAACGGTAACGGCGGGAACGGTAACGGCGGGAACGGCAACGGCGGGAACGGTAACGGCGGGAACGGCGGCAACGGCGGCGCGAATGCCGGCGCGGCCGCGCTGAATGTCGTGCAGGTCAACGGCGTCGTCGGCGGTACCGATCCCAGTGGCGTGAAGGTCTCCGCGGTGCGCACCGGGCTGGTGGCAGAGAAGAGCGTCGGCGCCACCTCGAACCCGGCGAGCCCGGATGCCCTCTTCAGTCCCGACGCGATGATCCCAGCAGCCGATCTGGTCGAGGCACGTTCGCCGCGCGGGCTGTTCGCGAATCCGACGCCACAGACGACGGCGGCCGAGGGCACCTGGAGCTTCCGGCTGCAGAAACCCGGCTACTACCTGTTGACCTTCAGCAAGGCGGGCTACGAGACGCAGCGCTACGTGATCGACGCGGCCACCGCGGTGTCCACCCAGCCCATCAAGGTCGTCCTCGTTCCGGGGGCCGGCGTGCTGCAGGGCACGGTGGTCGGGCCGCACGGAGCCGTCGGCAACGCCACGGTGACGATCACCGACGGCACGAGCACCATCACGACGAGCACCAACTCGAGGGGCCAGGTCGGGCACTGGTCGGTGGACGGCCTGTCGACGCCGAGTACCTACCTCGTCACCGTCACCGCACCCAACTTCGGCGCCGCGTCGAAGCTCATCAAGCTGTCGGCTGGTGACCGCGCCGAAGTCGTCAACATGGCGTTGCAGACGGGCGTGACGATGCTCTCCGGCACCGTGAAGGGCCCGGACAGCCACAACAACCTGCTCGGCATCGGCGGCGCGCAGATCACCGTGACGGACGGCAAGATCACCCGCTCGGCGTCGACGATCACCGACCCCGGCGGGGGCAATGCGCCGGTGGGCTCCTTCCGCATTCCGGGCCTGCCGCCGGGCACGTATACCGAGACGATCGACGCGCCCGGCTATCTCATCCAGACGCGCCGCATCGTGCTCAAGCTCGGCCAGTCGCAGCTGACGGTCAATTCGCAATTGTCGCTCTCGACCGCGCAGATATCCGGCCGAGTGCTCGGCGACGTGCTCGACAGCAACGGCGTACCGGTGAAGGGCGGCGCGACCGAGCTCGAGCCCGATGCCGGGCTGACGCTCACCTCGCCCACGAACACGTACAAGCTCACGACGCTGTCGACACCCGGCTCGGTCGGCAGGTACACCTTCCTGGGCGTCGTCCCGGGCACCTACGTACTCACCGCGACCTTCGCGAGCATGGACCCCGCCTCAGAAACCATCCAAGTCAGCGCCGGCGACATCAAGACCCTTGCCGACCTGGTCCTGCACTCGTCCTTGGTGACCAACGACGCGACGATCCAGGGATTCGTCGGCGACGCGAACGACCCCAGCAACACGATCAGCTGCCCCGGGCTCACGGACCCCAGCAAGTGCCTGGTGACGTTCACGCTGCGCGACCTCAACGGCAAGGTCGTCGGCACCACGCCGGTGACGGAGCCGCCCACCATCGGTGCTCTGCCCTACACGCTGACTGCGACCGGAAGCAATGGGTTCGCGCCAGGGCTGTACAAGCTGACCATCAGTGCGCCGACCTACCTGACCGCGACCATCAACGTGCAAGTGCCGCAGCACGGCGTTGCGCACGCGCCTCCGGTGAACCTCACCCGGTCCAACAGCATCGCCGGACTCGTGACCTCGATCGACGGCACGAACCTCGGCCCCGACTCGACCGGGCCGTCCTGTGTCGTCGCCGAGCCGATCATCGGCGCGACGCTGCCGACGGCGCCCACCGACTGCAACGTGCACGGCACGGATACCTGCAGCACGGTCGGCGTCCCGTCGATGAAGGTCGGCATCATCGACTACCCGACGGGCAGCTACAAGATCACCGGCCTGTGCAACGCGACGTATCTCGTCTACGTGGTCATCAACAACCCGGACTTCTACGGCGCCGATCTGCTGGCCACTCCGCAGTCGGTTGCCGTGGCCGGTGGCACCACCGTGCCCTACTCGATCCAGATATCGCACAAGGGCAGCATCCAGATCTCGCTGACCCGGCCGGACAACGGTTCGCTGGTCGTCGCGGCGAACGTCACTCTGACGGCCTCGTGCAAGAACCTCGCGACGAACGTGACCCTCCCGGACATCACCAAGGCGTCGGACGACCTCGGCCACTTCCTCATCGGTGCCCTGGACGAGGGCACGTACACCTGCCATCTCACCTCGACGGACGGGTTCACCGGCGACGTGACCGCGCCGGTCCAACGCAACGTCGTCGCGCAGGCCAGGCTCACGCTCACCCAACCGATCGGTGTCGTGCGATTCAACGTCAAGACCGCGTTCCCGTCTGACGGGCCGGTGGTCGGCGCGAGTGTCACGGCCACCGGCACCACCGGATACACCGATGCCGGGGTCGCGGTGACCGGCTCGGTAGGGCCGTTCACGCTGTCGTCGGGGCAGTCGTGCTTCTACGTCGTACCGCCCAACACGGATCTGA
>JAICKR010000015.1 GCA_025927835.1 Jatrophihabitans sp.
CCGTCTCGAACAGTGCGGCGACACCGCGCTCCTCATAGGTCGCGAGCCAGCTGCGCAGCCGCAGCCCTAACGCGTCGACGTCGCCGGTCTCGAGCCGGAGCGCGTCCCAGCCGACGAACGGCGAGACCGCGAGCCGGCGTATCCGGGCCGCGCGGTGCGGCTGCTCGAGTGCCTCGAGCAGGACGATCCAGTCGGCGGCCGCGGCGGTGCGGAACACGCTGCGGGTGGAGCGCTGCACGGACGGCACACCGACCGCGACCAACGCGTCGTGGACGAGATCGAGTTGCGCGTTGGTGCGCACGATGACCGCGATGTCGCCAGGGCACAGGGGCCGGGATTCCTCGTCGCGGGGGTGCAGGGTCGGCGCGGCATCGAGCAGCGCGACGACCTCGCGGACGAGGTCGCGCAGCACGAGCTCGCGCGCCGGCTTGATGAGCAGCTTCTGCCGCTCGCCCTTGCGTACGACGCGCAGTTGCACCGGCGCAGCGGTCGTCTCGAGCGCGCGTCCCTCGTGCGCGGCTGTCACCGGGGCGACCACGATGCGCGGGTCGCCGAGCGCCGCACCGCGGAACAACTGCTCGAGACCCAGCAGCAGGTCGGAGTCGCTTCGCCAGTTCTGCGCGAGCGTGGCCACGTCGTCGGCGTCGTGCACCGCGGCGAGGTAGGCATGCACGTCGGCGCCGCGGAACGCGTAGATGGCCTGCTTCGGATCGCCGATGAGCACCAGCGTGGCCGCACCGTGGAACGCGAGCCGCAGGATGTCCCACTGCACCGGGTCGGTGTCCTGGAACTCGTCGACGAGCACGACGCGGTAGCGGGCGCGGAGCCGGGTGACCGCGTCCGGCCCGGCCTGCGGATCCTGCAGTGTGTTGCGCAGCCGGGTCAGCCAGTCGTCGAAGCCGAGCACGCGCCGGCGCCGCTTGCGGACGTCGACCTCGTCGCGCACGGCGCGCGCGAAGCGCCACCGCACCGCGGCGGTGGTCGCGTCGCCCGGGTCGGGTTCGGGCACGAGCAGCGCCTGCCCGTCGCCGACGACCGTGCGGGCCAGCGCATGCGCCTCGGCCAGCGTCAGAACCGGGTCGCCGTCGGCGCCCCACTTGCGCAGGTAGAGGTCGGCGACGACCTCGGTGACGAGGTCGTCGAAGCTCTCGACGAGGACGGCGTCGTCGTCGATGTCACCGGCGACGCCGAGGGTCACCAGCACGCGCTGGCAGAACTCGTGCATGGTGGCGACCGTCGCCGCGTCGAACGACGCGAGCGCTACCGCGAGCCGGGCCCGCCGGGCGGCGACCTCGGCGTCGCTGCCGTGTGCCAGGAAGGCCAGCAGTTCGTCGTCGCCGGCGCGCGCCGCGGCCGGGTCACGCAGCCCGTCGCGCACCGCGACGAGCCGCTCGCGCACCCGGTCGCGCAGTTCCTGCGTGGCGGCGCGCCCGAAGGTGACGACGAGCAGCTCGTCGAGGCGGGCGATGCCTTCGGCCACGTAGCGGGTGACGAGGCCGGCGATCGTGAACGTCTTGCCGGTACCGGCGCTCGCCTCGAGCACGGTGGTGCCGGTCGGCAGCGCGCCGAGCAGGTCGAATGCCCGCGGAGTGGTCATCGAATGTCCTCGACCATGAGCAGCGGCCCCCACACCGAGCGGGCCAGCGCGCCGAAGCGGGACGGCTCGTCGGCGAAGTGCTCGCCGTCTTGCGGCGGCGCGGCGGTCAACGCGTGGAACGGCGCCTCGTGGCCGAAGACGAGGATGTGCTCGGGCTCGTCGCGTTCGGACGCGAAACGGTGCGCCTCCCAGCGGCGCACCGCTTCGGGCAGCGCCTCGTCGAGCGACGCGCCGCGCTGTCTGCGGTCGGCGTATTCGTGCGACGTCTCGAGCGCGAGCGGCAGCGGTGCACGCAGCCCCGCATCGCGCAGCGTGACGAGCAGGTCGAGGCAGCGCACCGCGAGCTCGGGCGTCACGCCCTGGAACACCGAACGGCGCGCGTCGTCCTTGAACCGGCCGACTGTCACCGCGCGCAGCGCGGCGTCCTGGGTGCACGCGAGCGCGGCGAGGAAGCGGACCCACGCCGCGATGCGGTGCTTGGCCGCCAGCGCCGAGTAGGTGACGTCGAGCAGCGCAGCGCCGCGCAGCCCGCCGACAGTGCCGACGAGGCTGCGTCCGTCGCTCAGCGCGACCGTGATGTCGAGCGATGTGGCCGGCGTCCGGCGTTCGGTCTCGCAGGCGTTCAGCAACGCGTCGACGCGGTGCTTGATGATGTCGAGCTGGGCCTGGCCGAGGGCACCGGGCGGCAGCTCGCCGCGCAGGTACTCGAGGTGCGCGGCGGTGGCGCGTGGCGTGCCGGCGAGGCAACGGCGCAGCACCCGGTCACCGATCGCCCAGCCCTGCAGCCCGGCGAGCTCGACGGTCATCGAGTCGGCGGGCTCGTCGTCGCCGGTGAATGTCGCGATGTCGAGTCGCTGCCGCAGGAACGCGCGCACCGGGTGCTGCAGGAAGCGGACGAGGTCGTCGAGTGACACGACGTCGGGCCGGGGGTCGGGCGCCGGCAGCACCTCGGTGACCAGCGGCGGCGGCGCGACGCGAGTGCCGGCGGCTGCGGATGCACCGGCGAGCGCTGCGGTGTCGAAGGAGAACGCATTTGCGCGGCCGAGCTCGCCCGGCGTGAAGTTGCGCCGGTCGAAGGGCTGCAGCGGGTGGGTGACGACGACGTGCTCGCGCGCCGGCCGCCCGTCGGGGCCGGCCGCGGTGGCGTCGACAGCGTCGAGCAGCTCCCCGAGCGGAACGCAGGGCGGGATCTCGGCGCCGGTGCGCGGGTCGGCGCCGCTGTAGGCGATGACGAGGTGCTCCTGCGCGGCGCAGATGGCGTCGAGGAACAGCTGCCGGTCTTCGCTTCGCGTGTCGCGCTCGCCGGAGCGTGGTTCGCGGGCCAGTACGTCGTCGCCGTCGGCGATGCCGCGGCGCGGGAACGCGCCGTCGTCCATGCCGATCATGCACACGACGCGGTGCGGCACCGAACGCATCGGGACGAGCGTGCAGACCGTGAGCGTGCCGGTGCGGAAACTCGCGCGGGTCGGCCGGCCGGCGAGCCGATCGTCGAGCAGGGTGGCGCTGTCGGAGAGCCCGAGCTCGACGTCGGCGTCGATCGCGCTCGCGGCGACCTCGTCGAGCTCGTAACGCAACTGCATCTGCTGCCACGCCTCGCCGGGCTCGGCGAGCCCGCCGACGACGTCGTCGAGCACCGCTGCCCATTCGGTCACCGTGCGTCGTGCGTTGAGTGCACGTACCGCGTCGTCGATGCGGTCGACGAGTTCGGCGAAGCGGCCGGCGAGGTCGATGTCGGCGCTGTCGACGTCGTCGAGCGGCAGCGTGCCGGCCAGCCACGACCCGTCCTCTTCCATCGCGACGCCCAGCAGCAGCCGGTCGATGGCGGCGCGCCACGTGTTCTGCTCGAGCGTGCCGAGCCCGTAGCTGTCGCGGTGTGCGGCGTCGAGGCCCCACCGCGCGCCGGCGGCGACCGTCCAGTCGCGCAACCGCTCGAGGTCGTCCTCGTCGAAGCCGAAACGGCGGCGCACCGGTGGCGCACCGGCCACGTCGAGCAGCTGCGTCGCCGTGACCCGGCTGCGCGCGAGCTCGAGCAGCTGGGACAGCAGCCGCAGCAGCGGATTGGTCTGGCGCAGCGACCGGTCGGCCAGCTTGACGCGCAGCTTCGCCGCCGGGTGCCCGCCGGGTTCGTCGGCCATGCCGAAGCCCGCCGCGATGAGCGGGGCGAACGTCTCGACGTCGGGGCACATGATGACGATGTCGCGCGGCTCGAGCGAGGAGTCGTCGGCGAGCAGGCCGAGCACCACCTCGCGGACGATCTCGACCTGCCGCGCGCGCCCGTGTGCCGCGTGCACCTGCACGGTGCGGTCGACCTTGCCGCGCCGGGGCGGCACCGTGTCGGTGGCGAGTTCGCGCTGGATACGGCCGAGCAGCGTGTCGGGACGGTCGGGGATCGGGTGGTGGACGTCGTCGTGCGGCACGTCGTTGAGCAGCTGCTGCAGCTCGCGCACGTCGCGCGACATCGAGGCGAGCAGCGGGTTGGCGGCGATGGGCTGCTGGTCGCGGCGCCGGCCCGGCCTCTCGCCGGCGGCCCGCGCCCAGAGCGCGGGCGACGGATGGTGCAGCCACAGGTGCACGTCGCGCTGCTGGGCCAGCGCGCGCAGCACCCGTACCCGGGACGGCGCGATGCGGGTCGCGCCGAACACGGAGAACGCCGGGCCCGGCTGCAGTTTCGCGCACGCTGCGTCGAGCAGCTCGGCCGGCGCCGGGGTGCTGACCACGGTGCGCAGCCGGCGCCACAGCTCGGCCTGCCAGCGCAGATCGGTCGCCAGCGCCGTCGCGTCGCCCTGCTCGTCGCGGCCGGCCTGCCAGGCGATGATGATGTCCGGCCGGGCCCGGCCGTAGCGGTCGAACAGGTGCGCGAGCTTGCGCGCCACCGGCAGCCGCCGATGCTCGTCGCGCTGTAGATGCGTCATGAGCGTGGCGCACCACGCCTCGCCGGGATCGCAGCTGTCGAGTACGCCGAGCAGGGGCCACACGACGCGAGTCGGGTCCCACGCCTCGACCGCGGCGGCATATCCGTCGTCGGCTTCGGCGAGCGTCTCGTCGAGCAGCTTCGTGTACGACGGGAACTCGACGTTGGCGCACACGCCGTCGTCGTGCTCCGCACCGAGGACGTGGCTGAGTCGCTGCGCCAGCCACCGTTCGACGCCCTTGCTGGGCACCGCGACGACTTCGGGCCGGAACGGATCGTCGGACGGCGCGTCGAGGACGTCGGCCAGTGCCGCGACGAGCGCATCGGCGCGCTCGGACCGGTGAATGTGCAGCACGCCTAACTCCGTCAAGTTGATCGCGTACCCGCAGGCTAACCGAGCCCCCCGACAGTTTCCGGGCCGCCGCCCCTCCTGTTGATCCACGTCCGGTTTCGCCGAATCGAGGCCATGATCGGTGGGTGGACGAGAGCGCTGCGGAAAGCCGGCTGCTGGCGGAGCGGGCGGCGACCGCGGAACGGCTCGAGTCGATGCGTGCGGAGCTTGCGGCGGTCGCCGCGGCGTCGGCCGGCAGCAATCTGGACGACGAGCACGATCCGGAGGGTGCGACGGTGGCGTTCGAGCGCGAGCAACTCGCCGGCCTGCGAACGCACACCGAGCGTCACCTGCTCGACGTGGACGCTGCGCTCTACCGGCTCCGCGACGGCTCGTACGGCACCTGCGAGCGCTGCGGGCAGCCGATCGGCGACGCCCGGCTGGAGGCGCTGCCCGCGACTCGGGTGTGCGTGACCTGCGCCGCGGCTCGCCGAGCCACGTAGCAGAGCACCGGACCAATTTCTGCGACCGATTTTCGTCCGCAGCTCTGCTACGTGATCGCCCGCAGGTACCGGTCGATCATGTCGAGCTGGACGCGGCGGGTGATCGGTCCACCGAGGCGGGCGAGCAGCGTTGCCGGCTGCGTCGTCGCCTCGATGGTGAAGCGCATCGACCCGTCGCCGCGGTGCAAGACGAACGACTCCTCGCCTCTCTCCGGGTGCCCCGGCAGCGTCCCGTAGACGAAGCCGCGCCGCTCGGGTTCGTCGATTACCTCGACCACGCGGCACGGTGCGCGTAGGCCGAGTCGGCCGATACCGAGTGTCAGCACCACTACCTCATCGGTACGCACCTGCGGCGAGGACACGGCAACGCGCAGCCCGGCCCGCGAATGGACCCGCCAGGACATCAACGCGTCCGCTGCAGAGTCGAAGTCCCCGGCCGCAAGCGCGCGGTCGCGGCGCAGGACCCGGAAGCCGGCACTCGGCGAGCCCGCAGCGAGAGCGGCACGCGCGTAGGTCAACTCCGCGCCCCTCAGCGCAGCTGCTCGTCGCGGGTCGAGGCGCACGATGCTCACGCGCTGATCATGCCCTTCCCGGCCACAGCACACTGGACGCATGGACGTGGTGATCTCCGTTGCGGCGGCCGGCACCGTGATCCTCGTCCTCGCCGTTTGGGTCATGTTGACACCCCGCCCAGTCCCTCCTGATCAACAGGTCTGAAACGTCGCGTAGCGACGGTTCGACCCTGTTGATCAACGAAGGAAGAGTGCCGATCAGCGGACGGGGGCGGGGGCCTTGAACACCGAGTCGGGCACGTCCGAGTCGAGGCTGGTGATCTCGTAGCTCACGTCCGCCGACGCATTGCGCAGCAGCACGCCGTCGGAGTTCGTGCACACGTCGATCGCCTCGGCGCCGGACGACGCGCTCACGTGGAAGCAGAGCGCCTCGTGGCCGGCGACGGTCCCCTTGTGCTGCGTGATCGAGCGACCGGAGAGCTGCCCGGTGAGGCTGGCGATCATCCCGTTGGGGTCGCCCGGCCCGGGCACGGTGATCTTGTGGCAGGACCAGCCCTGCGTGCCGAGCTGCTGGCACAGCGCACCGTTGTCGCCGTTCACGATGCTCGCGGTCTTCACCACCTGGCCGTCGCTCGTGCGGGTGGTGTCGATCCGGCTCTGCCCGTCCTTGTTCCACCACTCGAGGCTGAGCTTGCCGCCGGTCACCTTGGGATCGGCCAGCACCTTGTAGCGGGCGTGGAACGTGTGGCCACGCGCGTCGCCGAGCAGCGTCGCGAGTTGCTCGCCGTCGGTGTCGAGCACCTGCCCCGGCGCACCGAGGGTGGGCTTCGCGGACGGCTTCTTGTCGTTGTCGTCGTCGCGGTTCGCCAACCAGATCGCGACGCCGCCGGCGACCACGAGAACCACCACGACCAGCGCGATCAGCGACCGCTTGCGGGATCGCGGCGCCTCGGGTTCGGCGACCACGTGGTGGCTCATCAGCCGGACACCTTCGCGGGCGGGGTGAACAGCGACTTCGGCACGACCGCGTCGTAGTTGGTGGCTTCGACGGGCTTGCCGTCACCGCCGTCGATGCGCAGCGGGACGTTGTCGTTCGTCAGACAGAACTGGCTCGGCTTCGCCGTGGCCGAGGCCGCCGCGACGGTGTAACAGCGGACCGGGTTGCCGACGATGACCGAGCGGGTCAGCGTCACCTTGCGGCCCGTCATGTCCTTCTCGGCGCCCTGCAGCGGGTCGGTGAGCGTGCCGGAACTCGACGTCGGCGCGCCGACGCACTGCCACTCCTTGCCCTCGAACTGCACGCAGCGCACGTACTTGTTGTTCGCGAGGATCTCCTCGGTGTGCGCGGTGCCCTCGGTCGTCGAGACGGCGGTCAGGTCACGCCGCACCCGGTCCGGGGTGTGCCACACCTCGAGGATGGCGTGGCTGCCCGAGGCCGATCCGGTCGTGTAGCGGACGTGGAAGGTCGCCCGCTGCGCGGCGTCGAGCCGTTGCAGCAGGTCCTGCGCGTTCGTCGCCACTCCCGGTGCCGAACTCGTGACCGGGTGCGGTCCGATGACCGGCTGGCTGCCGCTCGTCCCGGCCGCGTGCGGGCTGGACCCGGACGAGCGCGTCAGCAACCAGACCACCGTGCCACCCACCACGAGACCCGCTGCGAAGAGAGCCCCGATCTGCCACTGCTTCAAACTCAGCCCGCCTTGATCTGGATGGGCTTCGACTCGCCGCTCTGGGCGACGTTGCCGGCTTCATCCGTCACAACCACTCGGTAGTAGTACAGCCCGATCGGGAGGATGCCGGTCAAGCTGTAGTCCCGGCCGTCCCAATAGGTGTACCCGTTCACGTTAGCGCCTGGGGTCACCGTGATCGGGTTGGTGACGGGCGCGTCCGCGGCAGGCGGGTTCTTGAGTGCGCACAGCGGCTGTCCGTTGACGACCGTGCAATCGAGCTGGCGCACGGCGTTGCCGAGCACGTCGAACACGAGCACGCGCACCGTCAGCTTGCCGGAGTACTGGTCGCCGACCGTCCACCCGAGTTGTGCCTGCGGCGGCGAGAGGCCGAGCAGGTTGCCCAGGATGCCGAGCAGCTTGAGCCACAGCGCCGGGTTCGGGTTCGTCGCGATCGCGATCGGCGGCGTCGTGTCGACCTTGATGGCGAACGACCTCGTGGCCTCCTGCTGGCCGGCGAGATCGACGCTGTAGTAGCTCACCGTGTGCAGCCCGTTCTGGATGTCGAACGGACCGGTGTACAGCTGGAACGCGCCGCTGTCGACCTTGTAGTACGTCGCGGCCACGCCGGCGTTCTGGTCACCGTCGGCGGCGCGCAGCACCACCCGCGGGATCGCCCGGAACCAGCCGGCCTGGGCCGGGTACGGCGGCATGGTGCGAGCCGTCGTCACCGGACGCGACTTGTCGATGCGGACGTCGTTGCCCACGACCTCGCTGCGGTGCCCGGCCGCGTCCACGCTGAACGCCTGCACGCGGTGCACGCCCTCGCCGAGCGTGATCGCACCCGTGTACGGCACGAACGGACGGCCGTCGACCGACACGCATGTCCCGGCCGGCACCGGCGCGGCGGGCGGCGCGTCGTAGCACGGCGTGCCGACCGCACCCGGCTGGACGAGCCCGGAGCCCGGCGTCGGGTCGCTGGAGCTGACCGTGACCGTGGCGTTGCTCGTGTACCAGCTGTTCAGGCCGGGCGTGCCGCTGACCGACATCGTCGTGCTCGGGTTCTTGTCGTCACCCTTCACCTGGATGCACTTGGCCGGGTCGACGGCCTCGGTGTTGCCGGCCACGTCGACGGAGCGCACGCACAGCAGGTGGTCGCCGGCGACCTGGAACGGTCCGGTGTAGGTGTTCCACGAGCCGCCGTCGAGCTGGAACTGGGTGAACGCGACGCCGGAGCCGACCGGCAGCACGTGCGTGTAGTCGGCCGGCTGGTCGTCGGCACTGAGCTCGACGTAGGGCAGCGAGAGGTACCAGCTGTTGAGACCGTCCGGTGCCGGCGCGTGCAGCGCCACCGTGGTGTGCGGCGCCTCGGTGTCGACCAGGATGGTGCGCCCGATCTCGTTCTGTGTGTTGCCCGCGGCGTCGACAGCGCGCAGCCCGACGAGGTGCGCGCCGGTGACGAGCGATGCGAGGTTGCACGGGTTGTCACAGCTGATCTCGTTGCCGTTGTCGACGCGGTAGCGCAGCATGCCCGTCGCGGGCGCGCCGGTGCCGCCGTGGTCGTCGAACCCGCCGACGCTCACGATCGGCGGCGTGGTGTACCAACCGGACGGGTTGAGCACTCCGCCGGACACCGAGATGCTCGAGTCGGGCGCCGCGTCGTCGACCCGGATGGTCACCGACGTGTGCGTCGTCTCGATGTTGCCCGCGATGTCGGTCGAGAAGTACTCGACGGTGTGGACGCCCGGGCCGAGCCGCGGCGGGCTGACCGGGTTGTAGGTCAGGAACGACCCGGCCCCGTCCACCCGGTACTTCGTCTGGCTGACGCCCGAACCACCGAGTGCGTCGAGCGCCGAGAGCACCACGAACGGTTCCGTGGTGTACCAGCCGAGACCGGACACGGTCTTGTCCGGCGCGGCCGGGACGGTGTCGAGCTCGGTCGTCGTCTTGTCCGGATCCCACTTGAAGGACGTGATCGACCCGCTGACCGGCAGCTTGATCGTGCTCTGCATGCCGTCACCGAAGAGCCGGTTGCCGAGCGAGTCGACGGCGGCGAACGAGAAGGTGTGCGTGCCGGCGGGCAGCGCCTGGATGGCGCTGGCCGCGATGACGCACGGGTCGCCCGTGCAGACCTGCTCGGGCAGGCTGTCGAATCGGTAGCGGAACGGCCCGGTCTCCGGGGTGGTGTGCGCCTCGGCCGGGACGCCGTCGTCCTGGTGGTAGCCGGTGATGGTGATCGTCGGCGCGCTCGTGTACCAGCCGGCCGACCCGTTCGGGCCGAACTGGATGGTCGCGACCGCGGTCGGCGGCGAGTTGCTGAGCGTGCCCGTCACCGTGTCGGTCGCGGTGCGGCCGGCACCGTCGGTCACCCGGACCTGGATCGTCTTCGACCCGTTGCCCGGTGTGAGGTTGAACGTCGACCCGCTCGCGCAGGACACGTAGGGCGTGAACAGCGCCGGACCGTCGTTGCGGCACTCGGTCTTCGCGATGTGCGAGAGCGCCTGGTTGGCCGGGGTGTCCTGGTCACTCGCGTTGAACGACACCGTGATCGCCGTCGACTTCGTCAAGAAGGCGTCGCCCGGCGCGGTGAGTTCGATCGTCGGGTCGCTGTTGTCGATGCCGAAGACCGTGTCGACCTTGGCCGGCAGCGTCATCTGCGTCGACGCGTCGAACTCCGGCTGCGGAAGGCGCGAGACCGCACAGTCCGGAGGCGCAGCGCCGCAGCCCTTGTTCGGCCGGATGGCGACGGCGTAGATGCCCCACAGCCCGTTGTTGCCGGAGCCGGTCAGGCTGGCGGTGATCGTCGCCGCCGCGTCGCCGAGGTTCACCGCAGTGGTACCGGACGGGATCGTCTTCGTCGCGAGTTCGCTCGCGCCCGAACCACACGGCTGGCTGGCGGTGTTGGACGACGGCACGGTGAACAGGTCGAACAGCGTGCCGTTCGCCGGCGCCACCGTGGTGCTGGTGTGGATGCCGCACAGGACGACCTGGAAGCCGCCGGCGTTCTGGTACGCCGCCTGCGCCTCGAACGGCACGGTCACCGAGTTCGTGTGCCAGAACGTCGCCAGGTTGGCCGCGCGCGCGGTCGGCGTGGCGACCTTGAGCACCGTGCCGGCCGCGCCGGTGCCGCCACCGGTCGTCTCGGGGCAGAGCTTCGCGCCGCCGTCGCCGCCGCTCACGACCGGGCTCAGGCCCGCGTCGAAGAGCTCGATGGGCGCGAGCAGCTTGACCACGCCGCCACCGCCGCTGCCACTGGCGGCGAGGTAGCTGTCGCCACCGGCACCGCCCTTGACCGTGAGCTCGCCGTTCGTCGTACCGCGCAGGTCGAGCGTCGTCGCGGACAGCACGACCCCACCGCCCGCACCGCCGCCGGCCGGCGCCGCGGCGCCGCCGGTGTCGAAGTGGGTCATGATCGGGTTGCCGTCGCCGTCCGTGCCGGTCTGCTCGCTGTGGTCACACGCGTTGGACGTCGTGTTGCCGTTGTGACCGGTCGTGACGTCGTCGACGCCGTCCGCGCCGTCGGCGCGAATGGTGCCGTCGCTGGTCAGCGTGTTGTTGGCCAGCAGCATCACCAGGCCGCCACCGGCCGGCGCGGTGCCGGACGTGGCCGCACCGGGACCGCCCGGTTCGGAGATCGCGCCGTTCTGCTCCGGGTCACCGTTGCCGACCTTCGCGTAGGCACTTCCGCCGGTGCCGCTCGAGCCGTCGCCGCCCTTGCCGCCGTGCCCGCCGCCGGAGTTACCGGTGGCTGCCGTGCCCAGCGTGGTCGGCGGGTTGCCGTCGGTGGGCTGCGTGGCCTGCGCGGCGTTGCCGTCGATGATGCCGTGGTTGGTGATGTTGTCGGCGGTGATGATCAGCTTGCCGATGTCCTTCGCGACGCAGTTCGGGCCGGTGCCGGTCGGGTTCGACAGGTCCTCGGCCGTCGCCACGCGGATCTTGCCGGCCGGCGAGCCGTCCTGGACGACGAGGTCGCCGAACTTGTGCAGGCCGCACATGGGCAGCGTGGTGTTCGCGAACACCGTCCAGTTCGGACCGTTCGGACCTGGTGCCGGCGGGTCCGGCGGCAGCGTCGGCGGGTCGTTCTGCGCCGGCGGCGCACCGATGCCACCCGGGGCACCCGGAGTCAACACGCTGTCGGCCAGGCCGGCCGAGTCGAAGATCGGGTGCTGCGGCCACAGCCCGCCCGGCGTCGTCTGGAACGTGTCGCCGGGTGGACCGAGCGGGATGTCACCGTTGTCCGCGCCCGGGATGCAGAAGAACAGACCGCCGATGTTCTTCAGTTCCGGCACACCGGCTACCGCGTCGATGAGCAACCCGAGGATGCCGCCCATCGGCAGCAACCGCGGATCCCACAACGGCCAGATGACGTTGTCCGAGGTCTCGCCCGGCCCGGCCGAGATCGTCTGACCCGGAAGCGGCGGGGTGACGTCTGTGACGAGGTCCCAGAAGCTCGAGACCTGGCAGGACAGGTACTTGAAGATGAACGGGATGATGTCGCTCGCCGCCGGCAGGTAGTAGATCGACAGCAGCGTGAACCCGATGTTGATGTCCGGTAACGGCCACGGCGTGTGCACCGTCAGGCCGAGGTTGGCATTCGCCTTCAACTGGTGCACGTAGAGGTCGATCGACGAGATCGTCGCGTCCCCGGAGCCGTCGTCGGACGAGCCGGAGTTGACCACCTTCACGTGCAGCAGGTTCTGCCGCAGCGTGGTGTGCGAACTCTGGATGTGCAGCGACGCGTCGAGACGCGACTCGAACGTCCAGTCCAGGTTGACCAGACTCGCCAGCAGATCCGCGACCGCGCCCGCGACGACGTCGAGGATGTCCTCGACCCAGCCGGGCAGGCCGAGTCCGTCGACGATCCAGCCGATGGCCTCGTCGGCGAGCTTGCGCAGCGTCGGCCCGAGGTCGAGGTAGCCGTAGATGTCGAGTGGGTCGACGCGCAGGTACGCGTCCGCTGCCACTGCCGCGGCTGCGCCGCCGTTGACCCCGGCGTAGGACTGCACCTCCATGCCGTTCTTGGCGCCGTCGCTGTGCAGGGTCGCGTCGACGCGCCGGGCCGTGGGCTTGCTCGCCACCGGGTGGAAGTCGAACGAGGCGTACACCTCGGCCAACTTCACGTTGGTGGTGACGCACAGGACGCAGCCGTCGTCCGGCGTGTCGCCCCCGGTGTCCGGAGGCGGCGTCTGCGAAGGCGGGGCCTTCCCGTCACCCTTCATCAGGAAGTTGACCCGGAAGGTGGCGTCGTCGGGCCCGATGCCGGCGCCCGGCCCCGGGATGTTGAGGATCTTGCCCTCGACGCGCCCGACGATGCTCGAGTCGCTGCCGCGCACGCGCACGCCGACCTGCTCGGTGGTGCTGAGCCGGCCGTCGATCCGGATGAACTCCTGGCCGGTGCCGATGTTGTTGCGGGTGTACATCGACAGCCCGACCTCGCCGGGCAGCTTGATGCCGTGCAGCCAGTCCTGCGTGCAGTCGTACGGGTTGAGGATGTCGAAGATGCCGCTGTTGCGGTCGTGCGGGCTCTTCGCGCACGGGTTGCTGAGCATGACCTGCGTGCCGTCGTCGGTCTGGTACAGCGCCGAGACCTCGCCGATGCTGCCGGTCGGGGTGCCGGCCGCATTGCGCACGACGAAGTGGAAGCGCAGGTCGCTGCCGTCGAAGTAGTGGTCCTGGTCGTCCTGGCCGGCCTGGTGCGCGGTCTGCACCTGGTCGACCGTGACCGACTGCGGGATCGGCAGCCGGAACGCCGCGCGCGCCGCGGTGCGCCCGTCGATGCCGACGACCTTGGCGCGGACACCGCGGAGGTTCTCGGTGTCACCGGTGTCGACGCCCCAGCCGTCGCCACGCGGGACGGAGTCGAGGTTGGCCAGCGGCTCCTTCGGGTGCACCCCGGCCAATGTCTCGAGATCGGACGGCGTGCCGTACTCGGCCACGCCGAACAGCCGCGCGTCGGCCAGCGGCTGGTCGAAGCGCAGCAGCGGCGGCATGCAGTCGTTGATGTGCTGCGCAGCCTGCTCCGCCGTGAACACCGTGCCGTGCGCGGTGTTGTAGGCGGCGGTCTCCGCGGACGCGGTGCCGCAGCGACGACGCAACGCATCGTTCGCGCCCTGCGTCTTCGCGGTGTCGGCGATGTCGGCCTGGAACCACGGCGGCAGGTCGTTGATGCCGGCGTTGCGCAGCCGGATCACGTTGCCGTCGGCCGTCTTGTACACCGCGGCGAGCGCGAACGGGTCCTTGACCGTCGGCTGCGTCTGCTGCAGGTCGGCGCCGATGCAGCGGTAGGTCGACACGTTGTCGTTGGTCGGCAGCATCGGGAAGTCCGGACGGTTGTCCCGGTTCGAACAGGCCGTCGAGGACGTGTAGATGTGCTGCACCCGCGAGCTCGACACCGAGTCGTCCGCATCGCCGATGCGACCGACCGCTTCGAAGTCGAACTGACCGGACGACGGGTCACCGTTGGCCGCCACCGACGCGTACTCGGTGGCGAACGTGGCCGGCGGGAACGGGTCGGCCTGGTTGGTCAGCGGCACGAAGCCGGGCGTGCCCGAGCTGTAGCCGTTGTTGAGGTCGCCGCTGCCCGACGGCAGATCGAAGCTCGCGGCCGCGAACTTGATCTGCTTGATGCCCAGCGGGTCGCCGTCCGCGTTCTTGCCGGCGATGTCGAGCTTGCCGCCGTTGTGCTCGCTCGGCAGGATGCCGTCGACGCGGTACGGGATGCCGGTGATGTTGACCCGGCCGGACACGATGTCGGTGCCGCCCGGCTTGATCATGCGCACGAACGCGTCGACGTCCAGGCCGGTCAGGCCCGGGTTGGCCGGCGTGCCGAGGAACTGGAAGGCGCCGTCCTCGGGCTTCGTCGCGGACGAGTCGCAGAACGTGTCCGGCTGGCCGGACGCGGCCGGCTTCGCATCGTCGGCACGGGCGCCGCGGAAGCAGATCTGCATACCGGCCGGGATGTGCTCGAGCAGCACGTCGCCGGTGATGTGGGTGCCGTCGGCGAGCACGACGTCGGCGTATGCGCGAGCCGCCTCGTCCTTGCCGAAGTCGACGTTGAGCACCGACGTGCCGGTGGGTTCGCCGTCGGCGTCCGAGATCTGGTGGTAGCCGAGCCCGGCGATGTTCTTCACCTTGGCCTCGGCCTTGAACAGCGGTGAGCCGTCGGGCAGCGGACGGGCCCGCACCGTGAACGTGTTCAGCACGCTCGGTGAGGTCGGGTCCTTGTAAACCGGGCGGTCCGGGATCGCGCCGGTGAACGGATCGGGCGCGATGTAGTTGCGCACCGTCGCGTCGATCTCGTCGATTCGGATCGACGCGGTCAGGTCGATCGAACCCGCCTTGTTCGGGTCGTGCGGCATGTTGATGTTGCCGTCGACCGTGATGTGGTCGTCGATGCCGAGGATCTGGCCGGTCGCGACGAGCACGTCCGCCTTGCCCGGGATGCGTGCGCCGGCCGCCGTGGTGCGCGGCTTGACCGAGGAGAGCTCGAGGTTGGTGAGGTTCATCTTCCCCGGGGAGTCGGTGTCGGTCTCCGCGTGGAAGTTGTCGGTGAGCTGGTCGGGCTTGTAGACCAGCTGGAAGTGCTTGGGCAGGTTCGACAGGTCGGCGCCGACGCACAGCGCGGTCGCCGACGGCCGCGGGTCCTGGCAGATGCTGTCGCCCTGCGTCTGCGACGCACGGAAGTGCACCTTGAGCCCAGGGCCGTTCGACGGCGCGTCGTACACGACGCGGGTGTCGCCCACCGCGTTGCCGTGCGCGTCGTCCACCGGCGTCAGGATGTGCGCGATGATCGACTTCGGGATGTTGTCGATGTTCACCTCGCCGTGCAGCTTGCGCGCCTCGATGGCCGGGTGGCCCGGCGCGTTCGCGTCCTGCCCGTTGAGGGCGACGTCGAGGTTCGTCTCGATGCGGGTGATCGGCACGCTGGCGCGGTAGGCCACAGACATCGGCGTGTGGCCGAGGGTGCCGAGGCCGCTGAACGGCGCGGTGTCCTCGCACACGTCGGTGATCGGGTCACTCGTGGCCGGGACGATCTCCTGACCGGACTCGCGCAGGCAGATCCGGATGTCGTCGGGCAGCGGCTTGACCAGCACGTTGGCCTTGGCGTCGAGCGTGGCGTTCTGGATCGCCATGTTGCCGAAGTTGATGTTGCCGAGCGGCAGGCCCTCGACGTCGACGCGCGCCTGCAGGTTGTTGTTGTCCCCCACCCGGACGCGGAAGCCCTTGGTCGCGTTGTCCTGGTGATTGACGTACGTGACCTCGCGGATGTTGACCAGCGTGATCGCGGCCTGGAACTTGTTGCCCCGGCCGGTGACGGTGGCCCACAGCGGCTCGGTGATGCCGGCGTTCGGCGCCGGGAAGTTCAGCGGCCGGGTGAGGAAGTTCGATGCCACGACCTTGAGGCTGTCGAGCTTGTCCTCCGTGCCCGAGACACAGTTGTCCCCCGAGTCGAGTTGGCAGGTTCGCACCGACACCTTGCGCAGGTCGCTCTGCTCGTCGGACAAGCCGGGCTTCGTGACGCGTTCGTCGATGTGCGCTGTGACGTAGCGCGGCAGGCCGAGCAGCTCCGCGTGCGCGCGCACCGGTGTCGAACCGAGCATCGGCGTGCTGCTGGGCAGCCCGGCGATCGCGTCGATGATGACGTCGGGCTTGGCGCCGACCGGCGAGTTGGACGCGATGTCGACGACCGTGTGGTGATCCACCGCACCCGAGCCCGCGGACGTCTCGGTCTGGCCGATGGTCGCCTCGAGGTGACTCGGGACGCGCTGGATGTCGACCGTCGCGCACGCGGTGCCGTCGTCACCGCACGCGGGCGTGTTGCCCGACGCGGCACGGAACACCTGCGCGTGCGCCTGCACGTGGATCGGCGACGACGCGTCGTAGGTGAGCTTCATCGGGTCGGCGTTGTCGCCGTCGCCCGGGCCGTGCATCTTGACGGTGACCGTCTGCGGCAGCGGGGTGATCAGCACCTCCGCGTTCGCCTTCAGCCCGTCCTCGTCCGGCAGCGAGCCGGTGCGGGTGTCGGCCTGCAGCTTGGCCTCGAACGGCTTGGTGCCGTCGCCGAGGTCGTAGGTCGCGTCGAAGCCGTCGTCGGACTGCCGGAAGACGACGTTGCGGATCTTCTCGAGCCGTGCCCGTGCCCGCAGCGCGACGTCGTCGTCGCTGGGCTGGCGGTACTGCATCAGCGCGTGCAGGTCGGTGGTCGGCTCGAGCACGCCTAGCCCGCCCGGGTGGCCGAAGCTGAGGTGGCCGTCGACCGCAAGCACGCCGATGCTGCCGTCGGTGCCCGGCGCGCAGGCCGGGGTCGCGTCGAAGAACCGGTAGTCGCAGGCGTGGAACTCGGCGCGGCTGTTGTTCTTCGCGCTGTCGATGAGCATCGACATGCTGGTGGGCAGACCGGTGATGGTGACGTCGCCGCAGGCGACGTCGTTGCCCGGTGCCGGGTTGTCACAGCTCTCCTGGCCGCGGGTCATGCCGCCGTGCAGCCTCATGTCGATGTTCGTGCCGGCCGGTCCGGTCGTGAGCACCCGGATCGGGCCGCCGCTCTGGCCGCCGACCGGAAGGGCCACGATGGCGTTCAGCGCGCTGGGGATGTTGTCGACCTTGACGTTGCCACCGATGGTGAGGTCGTCGGTCGGATCGTTCGGGGTGCCCTCGTCCAGGTGGACGCGGCCCGACGCGACGGTCGAGAACGGACTCGAGGCCTGCCAGTCGAACACGAGTGGTGCGGCGTCGACCGAGTGGTCCCGGAACGGATCCTTCTTCTGGCAGGCAGCGACGACCGGGTCGGTGCCGTCGATGAGCTGGCCGCCACCGTTCTGCACGCAGAGGTTGATCGTGTCGGGCAGCGGGGTGATCAGCGCGTGCGCGGCGAGATCGATCCGGTTGTCCGGGAACTGCGCCATGGTGATGCCCGCGATGTCGACGTCGACCGCGAGGTTCTTGCCGCCGCCGACGCGGGTGCGGGCACCGAACGTGCCGCCCGCGTTGACGTACTGGATCTCGCGGACGTGGTTCATCCGCCCGACCGCCTCGAAGCGGACGAGGTCGGCGACGTTCGCGTCACCGCGCGCCGTGACGCCGGCGAACGACGGTGCCGGCGATGCCGGCGGAGGCAGGTTGGCCGGCCGGTTGACGAAGTCGCGGACGTTCACCCGCACCGCGCCGACCTCGTCCTCGGTGCCGGGCGCACAGGTCGAGTTCGAGTAGTCGTAGTCGCAGGTGTGCAGCTCCATGCGCTGCAACGTCTCGTCCAGGCCCTGCACCGCGCGCATCCGCACGAAGCGGGACAGCCCGTCGAGATCGGCGTCGGCGATGAGCGGCGCGAGGTCGTTCTGGCCCACGATGATGTGCGCGTGGAAGTCGGGCTGGACGCCGCCGGGGCGTGGCACGTCGTCGAGCTCGATGCGCGTCTCGGGCTGGCCGTCGGCGGTGGTGAGGCCGTCGCGCACCCGCGCCTCGATGTGCGCGGGCAGGTTGCGCCCGGACAGGTCGGCACAGATCGTCTGGTCGGCACCGCACGCGGCGCCGTCGGCCGCGTCGGGCAATCGCACCTCGACGTGCGCGTCGACGTCGGTCGACTGCGACGCGTCATAGCTGACCTTGAGCGGATCGGTCGTGGGATCCGCGCCCGGTGGGCTGAACGACATGTCCATCGAGTCGGGCAGCGGTGATACCTGCGCCTGCCCGCTGACCAACGGTCCGTCCGGGCGTTGGTCCAGCCCGATGTTCGCGACGAAGGGCAGCTCACCGTCGCCGATGGCGAGATGGCCGGTGTAGCCGGCGCCCTGCTGGTCGAAGGTGATGTTGCGCAGCCGTTCGGCGCGACCCATGATCAACTGCTCGGTGCCGCCGGTGATCGGGACGCTCTGGAAGCTCGCATACTGCTGCTGCGTCGGCACCCACGGCTTGAGCTTCGTCGGTGTGCCCGAGTAGTTCGCCACGCGCGCCTCGATGGCGCCGACCCCGGTGCCGGACGCGTTGAACGCGACGTGTGCGGGTTGGGCGTCCTTGATGCTCCACTCGCCGTGCATGGCTGCGGGTAGCGACTCGATGTCGGCACGCGCGACGAGTGGCGCCTCGCCGGGCGATGTCGTGGTGACGTCGACCTGCGCGTCGGGCAGCCTGCTGTTCGGCACCGAGTGGTAGTCGACGCCGCCGCCTGTGGCGTTCTGATTGACGTCGAAGCTCATCGAGCGCGGCAACCGGTCGATGCGCGCGACGACGTTGGTCGCGCTGTCCGCGGTCGCGAGCTTGAGCGTCGAGGTCATGTCGACCTCGCTGTCCACGCCGTGCGCGTACGTGATGTGCTGACCTGCGTCGTCGGTGCCGTAGGACATCCCGATGGCGCCCGGGAACGGCCGGTAGGCGATGTTGATGTCGGCGTTGGTGTCGCCGGTCTGCACCCCGCCGATGATCTTCAGCGGGCCCTGGTACGGCGCGGCGATCGGGCCGAGCCGGAAGTCGGTGATGCCGGGATGCAGCCCGAACTGCTGACCGGTCGTGTCGATGACGGCCTGGATCGGGTTGAAGAAGTCCTGCAGCCCGCCGACCGTGGCCTTCCAGTAGTTCGGGATGGACCCACCGGGTCCGGTGTCATAGCCGAAGCGCACGACGGTGTCCGGGGTGGAGCCGGTGATGTCCTTGACGGTGAGCTTGACGTCGATCTTCAGCGGGTAGCTCTTCTGGCCGAGGATCGGCGTGGTGATGAGCCGGTTGATCTCGATGTTCGGCGCGAGGATCTGGCCGATCTGCGGCGGGTTGAGGAACCGGCCGTCGATGTTGACGAGGTTCACCGCGACGGTCACGTCGGGCAGCAGGTCGCCGTCGGTGTCGACCGGCATCGGCACCTGGGGCAGCACGCCGGGTTGGCCGAGCTTGAGGTTGAGCAGGCTTGCGTGGTGGCTGTAGTTCGGGCCGCCGTCGGCCTCGATCTCGTAGACCGGGATCGGCACCGGCACGGCGAACGCCGGCTTGAGATGGGCCTTCGAGCCGCCGCCGAAGGCGAGTGCCATCAGGATGCCGAGCACGATCGGCGCCAGGAACGAGGACAGCCCGATCAGCCGGGTGTGTTCGCTGTTGCGAAACAGAGTGCGCACCGTCGTTCCTCCCCTAGGCCAGCGGTGGCGGCAGGTCCGGCGTGCGGACGTGGACGGTGGCTGTCGGCGGTGGGCTCGTCGCCTGGTCGAGCGCGTCCGGCATCGAGACGCCGAGCGTCGTGTCGAACTGGCAGCCGAGGATCACGAGCGCGCACGGGCCGCCGAGCAGCGCGAGCTGGTAGCGCACCGAGATGACCGTCGACTGGCCGCTCTGCAGGTCGGGCAGGTTCTGCGGCACCGGGCCGAGCGTGTTGACGCCGTTGTTCGGGGAGTCCGCGCTCACGAGCTTGGGCGCGAACGTGTCACCGGGGCCGGTGTTCGTGATGCGGTAGGTGACTGTCGGGCGCCGGGTCAGGTAGTCGACACCGAGGTTGCCCCAGGTCGTGGCGAGGACCTCGACCATGAGATGGGGCTGCAGCACGCTGAGCGTGCCCTGCACGCCGAGCGTCCACGGGTTGTCCGCGCCGGGCGCGAGGCCGAGGTTCAGCGTGAACGTGCCGCCGCCCGTCGCCTGGCGGTACGAGCCCGTCGTCCCGTTCGCGTCGATCGTCCAGGTACCGGCGCCGGCAGCGGTCGTCCCGTCGTAGCTGAGCGACGGGTGGGCGCAGTCGCCGGACGTGAGCCGTAGCTGCACCGAGCCGCGCTGGTTGCTCATCGTCACGTGGCTTTCGGTGCCCTGCAGGAACGCCTGGTTCGCGGCCGGGCTGATGGTCTGGCCGACGATCTCGTCGCCGTCGTGGTGCACGTCGAACGAGCCGCGGATCACCGCGGGCAGCGCGGCGGAGAGCACCAGGTTGTTGTCGGGCAGTGCGGACTCGATGCTCGCGTGCCGGTACTCGCCGCTGCCGCCGTCGGCGCAGCGCCGGCCCGGGTCCTGGATGCGGTTGACGCCGTTCGTGCCGGTGAGCGACACGTTGATCGGCTTGGGCGGCGGATCGGCCGCGACCGGCGGCGCGAACAGCGCGATGGTCGCGACGGCGGCCGCGCTCGTGACGGCACACGTCAGCAGCGCACGCCGCTTTCTCAGCGGTGACATTGCTCCCCCTCCGCACCCCTTCGGGGCAGGCCGCGTTCCCCGGCTGCGCGGGACCTTAGACCGCCCTGTGAACGCCGTCCACCTAAGCCGATTAACAGCTAACGGGGGCCATACGCGACTAGTCGTAGTCAATCCCGCTTCGCCCGGTTCGCCCGGATTTCGGGGCGTTGGACGGTCAGCCCCGCGCCACGTCGACGCCCGCTTCGAGCTGCGCGCGCACGCCGTCCGCCAACCTGCGGAGCTCAGCGAGCTCGCCGGCGTCGAGCACCCGCGGCTCGACATCGCCGATGCACAGCGTCCCGACGTGGCTGCCGTCGCTGAGCACGAGCGGTGCGCCCGCGTAGAAACGCAGGCCGAGCGGGCCGGAGACGACGGGGTTGTCGGCGAAGCGCGGGTCGTCCTGCAGGTCGGGCACCTGCAGCACGTCGTCCTCGAGGATCGCGTGCGCGCACACGGACTGGTCACGCGGCGTCTCGTGGATGTCGAGCCCGTGCCGCGACTTGAACCACTGCCGATCGGCGTCGACGAGCGTGACGGTGGCGAACGGCACGTGGAACATCGCGCATGCCTCGCGCGTGTAGCGGTCGAAGCGTTCCTCGTCGACGGTGTCGAGCAGCTTCAGCGCGTGCAGCGCGTGCAGTCGCTGCTCCTCGTCGCCGGGCAGCGGCGCACCCTGCCATTGGCACGCGCGGCGCAGTACCGCGGCACGCAGCTTGGTGCGGATGTGCCCGATGCTCGACGGCCAGACGAGCCAGTCCTGAACGGTCGTGTCGGTCATCGGACGGTCGCGCGTCAGCGCGAGCACCGCGCGCTCACCCCAGGTGTGCAGGCGTGCGGCCTGCGTGCTCAATGCGTCGTCGTGGTCGACGACCACGAGCGCGTTGCGGTTGACACCGGGTTCGTCGTCGTCGTCGAGGTCGAGGACGTGCAGATGCTCCTCGGCCGCGGCGCGCAGGATCGCCGTACGCAGCGCCGGATCGGCGGCCGCGAGCACGATGAACGCCGACAGCTCTGTCGTCGTCGGTTGGTACATCGCGCGCAGGTTGCTCCCGACGTGCTGCGCCGGCTCCGCACGCGGCGTGACGTCGAGGGTCATCCCCTCGGCGGCGGCGACCACGGTGAGCGCGTTGCCCGCCTGCAGGCGCGCGGTCTCGAGCATCTCGTCCACCGCGGCGTCGTCGTGGTCGGGGTCGTGATGGAACAGCACGAGCGTGCCGACCTGTGCGGCGGCCGCCACTGCGACCGCGTACTCGACGGTGCTGTGCCCCCAGCCCTTCTTGTAGAGGTACTCGTCGGGGCGGTACTGGCTGTCGTGGATGACGAGATCGGCGCCGAGCATGAACTGCGCGTGCCTGCTGTCGCCGCGGCTCGCCGAGACGTCTCCGCCCCCGCCGACCAGCGACGGGTCGTACGGCTCGTGGTCGCACGCGTACACGACCGAGACCCCGTCGCCCTCGATGCGGTAGCCGAGGGTGAGTGCCGGGTGGTTGAGGTACTGCGCGGTGATGCGCAGGTCGCCGATCTCGAAGGAGCCCTCGAGCAGGTCGTGGAAGCTGACGTGCGCGACGAGTTGCTCGTGCGATACCGGGAAGTACTGGTACTGCATCTGCCCGGCCAGCGTCTGGCCGATCGACTCGCCGAGCCCGCGCGGCCCGTAGACGTCCCACACGCTGCCGTCCTCGAAGAGCGGCGCGAAGAACGGCAAGCCCTGGATGTGGTCCCAATGGGTGTGGCCGATGAGCAGGCAGCCGCTCGGCGGGACGTGCGTGTGCCGGCTCTGTTCGACGAGATCCTTGCCCAGCCGGCGCGCGCCGGTGCCGCAGTCGAGGACGAGCAGCACGCCGCTGGCCGAGCGGATCTCGACGCACGCCGTGTTGCCGCCGTAGCGGACCGTGTCGGGACCCGGGCTCGCGATCGAACCGCGCGTACCCCAGAACCGGACCTGCACGTCATCCCCCGTTCGAGTGCTGTCCCGAAATGGTGACACTCGCGCGCGGGTCGCGCAGGGCTCGCGTGTCGGCGGGCACACTCGCGCTGTGTCGATCCGGACGAATCGGTGGACGATCCTCGCCGGATACGGCCTGTTGACCGCATCTACGCAGCTCTTGTGGTTGTCCTACGCGGCCATCACGTCGCAGGCGCGGCACGCGATGCACGTATCCGAAGGAGCGGTCGGCGATCTCGCGGTCGCGTTCCCGCTCGTCTACGTCGTGCTCGCCCTGCCCAGCGGACGTTGGCTCGACGCGCACTTCGGACGGGCGCTGTCGACGGGGCGCTGCTCACCGGAGCGGGCGCGGTGCTGCGTCTCGCCGACCCGAACTCCTACGCGCTCGCCTTCGCGGCGCAGTGCGTGATCGCGGCGGGCCGGCCGCTGTTCGACGCGGGCGGGCTGCGGTTGCTGACCTGGACGCAGGCGGGTGTGGCGGTCGTGGCCGCGGTCTGGGTGCCATGTGGCTGCTCGGTGGGCTGCTGTTCGTCGGCATGGGCGAGTTCAACGCGGTCGCCACCTGGCTGGAGTCGATCCTCGACCACTTCGGCCGCGGTTCGGCGGCCGGGTACCTGATCGCGATCATGACCGCCGCCGGGGTCGCGGGTGCCGCGGTGCTGCCGCAGGTGGTCGCGGCGCGCGAGCGAAGACGCACCCTGCTGCTCGCCGCGCTGCTCATGCTCTCGGCGATCGCGCTGGGCGGCGTCCCTCTCGCGCTCCGCCTACCGGCAACTGCGTCCGCATCGATGCCGCAGCCCGAATGACCGTTTCGGGTAGGTAGCGAGGGGACTCTCCGGTACGTCCGGACGCGGCATGCGATCAATGCTCCGGTGACGGAGACTGTGTGGGTGACGCGGCCGCTACCGACCGGGTTCGTGACCTTCATGTTCACGGATCTCGTCGGATCGACCCGGCTGCACCTCGAACTCGGCTCCCAGTTCATCGACCTCATCGAGACGCACAACCGCCTGCTGCACGAGGTCGCCGAGCGGCACGATGGGCGTCTCGTCAAGGTGCTCGGCGACGGGGTGATGGTGGCCTTCACCAGCGGCTCGGCCGCGCTCGCCGCCGCTCGGGAGGCGCAGGCGGTGGTGGGCGGGCACGACTGGCCCGGCGGAGTCGAAGTTCTGATGCGGGTGGGCCTGCACGCCGGCGAGGCCACGCCGCGCGGCGACGACTACGTCTCGCTCGCCGTGCACCAGGCCGCCCGGGTCGTGGTCGCGGCGTGCGGCGGGCAGGTGCTGGTCACCGAACCGGTCGCGGCGCAGGTCGAACACGACGAACTGCTCTATCTGGGCCGCTTCCGGCTGCGTGACTTCGACGAGCCGCAACGGCTCTACCAGCCGACCGACGACCCGGTGCTCAAGCCGCATGCGCTGCCCGCCGAGGCCTGGCTCGCCCGGCCGCGTACCAGCTTCATCGGACGCAGCAAGGAGCTCGTGCACGTGCGCGACTGCCTGCAGACCGATCGGCTCGTCTCGCTCGTCGCGCCCGGCGGCGCCGGTAAGACGCGGCTCGCGTTCGAGGTCGCGGCCGAGCTGAGTCAGGTCGACGGCTACGACGTGTGGCTGGCCGACCTCGCCGCGCTGCGCACCGGGTCGTCCGTCGACAGCGCGGTCGCGGCGGCAGTGGGTGCCGGGGACGACACCGCGGTCGAGCCGCGCGAGGCCGCGGCCGCCGCGCTCGCGCAGAGCCGGGGGCTGCTCGTCCTCGACAACTGCGAGCACGTCATCGAGCAAGCCGCCGCCACCGCCGACGTCCTGCTCGCCCGCGCACCCGACGTGACCATCCTCGCGACGAGCCGCGCGCCGCTGCGGTTGTCCGGCGAGCGTGTCGTGCAGCTGGAACCGTTCGAGCTGCCCGACCCGGACGTCACCGATCCGGCGACGCTGATGGACCTCGACGCGATCCGGCTCTTCGTCGCGCGCGCCACCGCGGCCGGTCTGGACACCGAGCTGAGCAGCGCGGTGACGACGATCGCGAGCATCGTGCGCAAGCTCGACGGCCTGCCGCTCGCCCTCGAGCTCGCCGCGGCGCGCGCACCGTCCTTCGGGCTGCGCGAGCTCGACAAGGCGCTGGACGAACCGCTGCAGGTCCTCGGCACCGCGGCGCGCGGCGGCGCCGACCGGCACCAGACGCTCGAGCGGCTCATCCAATGGAGCTACGACCTGCTCGACGAGGCCGAGCGCGCCGTGCTGCGCCGCGTGTCGGTGTTCGGCGGCGGGTTCACCCTGGACGCCGCCGCCGAGGTCACCGCGTTCGGCTCGGTGAGCGACGGCGCGGCGCGCGCGGCCGTCGTGTCGCTCGCAGAGAAGTCACTACTGCGCGTCGTCAACGGTGAGGCCGGCAACCGCTTCCGCGTGCTCGTGTCGATCGGCATGTTCGCCCGCGACCGCGCGCGCGAGACCGGGGAGTACGAGGAATGCATCACCCGGCACCTGCGCTGGATCACGAACTTCGCGGCCACCGCGCAGGTCGAGGTGCACGGTCCGGAACAACTCGGCTGGCTGCGCGCGATGCGCGACGAGGCGTCGAACGTGCAGGCCGCGGGTGAGCGCGCGCTGCGCTACGACCCCGACGCCGCGCTGGTGCTCGCGGTCGCGGCGGCCGAACCCCTGCGCTGGACGCGACAGGCGCGGGCGTTGATCGAGGCGGGCTTGGGCTCGGCGGTCCACGCGTCTGCGGGGTTGCGCGCCCGCGGCCGGTTCCTGCTGATGATGGACGACTGGACGACCGCAGGTGAATCGCCGGACACGGTCGCCGAACTGCGTGAGCTCGTCGCGGCGATGGAGGCGGCGCAGGACACCCGCAGCGTCGCCGAGGCGCGCATCCTGCTCGCGTCCTACCTCGATCGCGTGGGCGCGCGGTCGGAGGCGCAGCAGGAACTCGAACAGGCGCGGGTGCTCGCGCTCGAACTCGACGACGCGTACCTGCTCGCGACCGTCGAGTGGGAGCGCGCGTGGGAGCTCATCCCGCATCGCGAGTACCAGCGTTCGGAGGAATTGTTGCGTGAGTCGGCGGCGCAGTTCGGCCGCTGCGGCAACCGGCTGCTGCAGGCGCGGGTGTTGCTCGGGCTCGGGTTCATCCGCGGCGCGCAGGGTGACTACGCGGCGCAGGCCGACCTCGCGCGCCGCTCGCTGGTGACCTTCGACGAGTTCAACGCCGAGCGGCCGCGCTTCCTCGCGCACGTGCGCATCCTGGCCGCCGAACGCGAGCTCGGGCACCTGCGCATCGCCGCGCACCATGGACGGGTCGGCTGGCAGGGGGTGAGCCGGCTCGGCCGCGCCGAGCCCTATGTGCTCAGCGACATGGGCCGCGAGACCGCGATGTTGCTCGCCGTGATCGGCGAGGTCCGCGATGCGGCGGTCGTGTTCGGCTGGCAGCGCGCGCTCATCGAGGCGACGGGCGCGATCGAGGACGAACCCGAGCTGCGGGTCATCGACCGCACCCGGGCGATCATCTTCGACGCGCTGCCGCAGGACGTCGCCGAAGCGGCGATGGCGCAGGGCGCAGCGAGCGACGACGACACGATCGTGCAGCTCTCGCGCTCGGCGATGGAGCGGCTGGAGCGGTCCTTCACCGCTTAGCCCGATCGACGAGCGCCTGGACGCCGTCGAGGATGCGGTCGAGACCGAAGCCGAACTCCTCGGACTCGTCGAACCCGGACGGCGCCGGCCCGATCTCGGCCGACCAGGCGATGCGGTGCAGCCGCGGGTAGTGCTGCTCGTCGACGAGCTCGCGCAGCAGGGTCTCGAAGCTCCACGCCGTCACATCGGCCGGCGCGTGCGCCGCCGCGCGGGCCGCATCGTGCGCCATGCGCGCCTCGCTGAGCGTGTAGGAGCTGATCAGCCCGATCACGCGCAGCTTGTCGGCATCGCTGATTGCCGTGTCGTCGAGCGTTTCGAGACCACGCTCGACGAAGGTGAGCGAGTTCGGCGCGAGTGGCGGCGCGGCCATCGGCAGCTGGGTGATCCACGGATGCCGGTCGATCATGTCGCGCTGCACGATCGCCCACGCCCGCAGCCGTTGCCGCCAGCCTTTGCCCTCGAGGACGAGTTCCTCGGCGCCCTGCGCGCTCGCGTTCCACATCAGCTGCAGCAGCTCGTCCTTGTTGGTGACGTAGCGGTACAGCGACATCGTGGTGAAGCCGACCTCCTGCGCGACGCGGGCCATCGACACCGCGTCGAGCCCCTCGGCGTCGGCGACCCGGATCGCCGCGGCGACGATGGCGTCGATCGAGAGCGCGGGCTTCGGTCCGCGCTGCCCGCGCCCGCGCCGTCCCCACAGCACGTCGAGCCCGGGCGGCAGCGCCACGGGCACAGCAGGCGGGGTGCGGTCGGCTATGGTCGCCCTCCTTCCGATCGCTGTTGACTATAACTGCGTGCCGCACATACAGTTTCGCGTATGACGTACACAGTTACTGCCGAGGGGCTCTGCAAGTCCTACGGCGACCACCTCGTTCTCGACCAGCTCGACCTCGCGATCGAGACCGGCAGCGTCCTCGCGCTGCTCGGTCCGAACGGTGCCGGCAAGTCCACGCTGGTGCGCATTCTCGCGACGCTGGTCGCACCGGACGCCGGCGCGGCGATCGTCGCCGGGCACGACCTGGCGACCGAGCCGCGCGCCGTGCAGCGCGCGATCAGCCTCACCGGTCAGTTCGCCGCGGTCGACGAGCTGCTGACGGGCCGGGAGAACCTCGAGCTCATGGCGCGCCTGCGACGCATCGCCCCGCGGGCCGTGCGGCAGCGGGTCGGCGAGCTGCTGGCCGAGTTCGACCTGACCGACGCGGCCGACCGGCGCGCGGGCACGTACTCGGGTGGCATGCAGCGCCGCCTCGACCTCGCGATCAGCATGATCGAGCGTCCGCAACTGCTGTTCCTGGACGAGCCCACGACCGGGCTCGACCCCCGCAGCCGCGAGCAGTTGTGGGACACCGTCCGCCGCCTCGTCGGCGAAGGGGTGACCGTCCTGCTCACCACCCAGTACCTGGAGGAGGCCGACCAGCTCGCCGACACCGTCGCGGTGCTCGATCACGGCCGGATCGTCGCGCGCGGCAGCGCCGCCGAGCTCAAGGCGGGCGTGGGCCAGGAGGTGCTCCGCCTCGAGTTCCCCGACGCGCGTGTCGTCGAGCTCGCCACGACCGGCACCGTCGCCGACGTGCAAGCCGCGCTCGACCGGTACGCCGCAGGCGGCACCGCGGTGAAGGTGTCGATGCACCGTCCCTCGCTCGACGAGGTCTTCCTGTCACTCACCAGCACCGAATCGAAAGAGGTCGCCTGATGTCGTTCGCCGACGCGCTCGTCGACTCCCGGCTGCTCGCCGGCCGCTGCGTGCGTCGCTCGCTGCGCAACCCCGAGGCGTTCTTCACGGCGCTGACGCTGCCCGTCGTGCTCATGCTGCTGTTCGTCTACGTCTTCGGCGGCGCGTTGCGCACCGGCGGCGCCTACGTCGACTACGTCGTGCCCGGCCTGATCGTGCTCTGCGCCGGGTTCGGCGCGGGCACGACCGCGGTCGCCGTCGCGACCGACATGAGCAACGGGATCGTCGACCGCATCCGCTCGATGCCACTGTCGGGCTCCGCGCTGCTCGTCGGGCACGTTGCGGCCAGCCTGGCCCGCAACCTGATCGCGACCGCGCTGGTGATCGGCGCCGGGCTCGCGGTCGGCTGGCGGCCCACGGCATCCGCCGTCGAGTGGCTCGCCGCCGTCGCGATGATCGTGCTCGTGGTCAGCGCGCTGTCCTGGCTCGCCGCCGCGCTCGGGCTCCTCGCGCGCAACGCCGAGGCCGCGACGTCCGTGTCGATGGTGCTGATGTTCCTGCCCTACGTCAGCACCGCGTTCGTGCCCGCGCACACCATGCCGGCCGCGCTCGCGGGGTTCGCGCGCTACCAGCCGTTCACGCCGATCGTCGAGACCATGCGCGGGCTCTGGATGGGGCACACGTCGACCGGGACGAGCCTGGGCGTCGAGGCCGTGGCCGCGACCGGCTACTGCGCCGCGATCCTCATCCTCTCCGCGGTCGCAGCAGCGCGGCTGTTCCGCGCACGCACGCTATGAGGCGCGGTGCCGTCCGGACGCGGCGGCGCGCTCCTCGTACTGGTGCCGCAGCGCCCGGGCGAGGCCGGGCCGCTGGCGCAGCATCGGCACGAGCTTGACGTTCGGCACGCCGAGCGCGCTGACGCGGCTCAGCGTGGTGACGGTCGCCGAGCGCAGTTCGCCGGTGAGGACGGCCATCTCGCCGACCAGCGCGCCGGGGCCGATCTCGGCGATCAGCTGATCGCCGCGGTAGATGCCGGCTCTCCCCTTGAGGATCGCGTAGCAGAAGTCGGCCGGCGTGCCCTCGGCGATCATCGCCCAGCCCGCGGGCAGGCTGCACGGCTCGCTCTCCTTGATGAGCGCGGCCAGGTCGTCGCGCTCGCAGCCGCCCAGCACCGCGTGCGAGCTGAGCTCCTCGAGCAGCTGCTTGCGGTCGTTGCGGGTCAGCTTCGGCGCCTTCTGCCGCACCAGCGGTGCGTAGCCGGCGAACTTCGCATCCCGGCCTGACGGGTTCTGCCGGTACGGGTCGTCGTTCGAGAACATGCCGTCCACCGCCCTCTCCACAGTGTGTGCGGCCACACTCCGCGACATGCGGGGCGAGCTCTGTCTCAGTTGAGACATTGGGGTCGACTGTGTCGCGCGCCACCGACCTCCGGGGTCACGCCCGGGCGCGGGTGCGCACGAGCCAGTTCGCGGCGGTGGTGAGTGCGTCGCGGCCGGCCGCGCGGGTGACCTGCCACGGCGCGCCGGTGGTGCGGAGTGCCCGGGCGCCGAGCACCACCGCGCGGCGCAGCGTGGCCACCTCGCCCGGACGGCACACTCGGGAGAACACGTCGGTCAGCTCGCGGGCGACATCCGGGTCGGCCGCAGCCGCGCGGTAGAGCTCGATCTCGAGCGCGGACATCGGCTCGCCACGGGCGAGTTGGTTGGTCCACTGGTAGGTCTCGAGGCAGTCGCGGTCGCGGCCGCGCTCCCACCGTCTGGTCGCCTGGTCGAGCGCGCCGGCGTCGTCGAGTGTCTCGTGCACGGCCTCGCCGAGCAGCCGGCCGTAGCGCAGGGCGTCGCGGATGCCCTGCGCGGTGACCGGGTCCTTGAAGTGCCCGGCGTCGCCGGCCAGCGCCCAGCCCGGTCCGCTCGAGTGCCGGAAGTACGACTCGATGTCGGTCGCCGAGCGCACCGGCCCGACGAGCTCGGCGCCGCGCAGCCGTTCGGCCAAACCCGGCAGCGCCGCGACGGTGCGCCGGTAGCCGGCCTCGACGTCGCCGGTGAAGTCGCCGATCCGGGTGAGCGGCGGTTGCAGCAGCACGAGCACCAGCCCGTCGTCGCACG
>JAICKR010000091.1 GCA_025927835.1 Jatrophihabitans sp.
CCGCAGGGTCCTCGTCGTCGCACACCGGCAGCAGCGCGGGGAAGTAGGAGACGTTCTCCTCGAAGTGGTCGAACACCGAGGTGATCCAGCGCTCGCCGAACCACACCCGCGGCCGCACCCCCTGGGCCTTGAGTTCGAGCGGCCGGGTGTCGGTGGCCTGCTCGAACAGGGCGATCCGGGTCTCGCGCCAGAGCTCCTTGCCGAAGAGGAACGGCGAGTTGGCGCCGAGGGCGACCTGGACGCCGGCCAGACACTGCGCGGCGTTCCAGGTGGCCGCGTACTCCTGCGGGCTGACCTGCAGGTGGAGCTGCACGCTCGTGCACGCCGCCTCGGGCGCGATGGTGTCCGCGTGCATGTCGAGCTTCTCGGGGCCGTCGATGACGATGTGCAGGTCCTCGCCGCGCGCCGTGAAGATCTGCTCGTTGATCAGCTTGTAGCGCGGGTTCGCGCTCAGCGCGTCCATCGTCAGGTGGTCCTGGGTGAGCGTGGGCAGCATCCCGATCATCACGATGTGCGCGCCGGCGGACAGGGCCTTGTCGTTCGCCGCGTTGAGGCTGGCGCGCAGCTCGGTCTCGAGTTCCTCGGCGGCGCGGCCGGTGAGCCCGCGCGGCTTAACGTTGATCTCGATGTTGAACTGGCCGAGTTCGGTCTGGAAGTCGGCGTTCGCGATCGCGGTGAGCACCGCGGCGTTCAGCATCGCCGGGTCCTGGCTCTCGTCGACCAGGTTGAACTCGATCTCCAAGCCGGTCAACGGCCGCTCGAAGTCGAACTTCGCCTCGCCGAGCATCCGCGCGAACACGTCGAGGCAGCTGCGCAGCTTCTCCCGGTACTGCTGCCGGTCCTGCCTGGTGAACTGCCTGGTCTCGACGTCCTCGCCCACGCCGCACCTCCCGTGCCGGAGTCCCCAGCCGAGCCTTGCAGGTTTCTTACCCGGACGGGAGCAGTCCGCCGTCCGCACCCACCAACTCGGTGAGCGCGTCGATGTCGGCGAACGTCTTCGCGATGACCGTCGTGCGCTTGAGGTAGTGCCCGACCGGGTACTCCATCGTCATCCCGATCCCGCCGTGCAGCTGCACCGCCTCCTGGGCCACGTGCCGCGCGGCGACGTCGATCTGCAGCTTCGCGGCGCGCACCGTCTTGCGCCGCTGGGCGACGTCGTCGGCGCCGAGCGCGAGCCGGGCCACGAGCGCCATCGAGCGGGCCTGCTCGAGCGAGACGAACATGTCTGCCGCGCGATGCTGCAGCGTCTGGAACACCGAGATCGGGTGGCCGAACTGCACCCGTGTCTTGAGGTAGTCGACGGTCAGCCAGAGCATCCGATCCATCGCGCCGACCGCTTCTGCGCAGAGCGCGGTGATCGCGACGTCGAGCACCGACTCGATCGCCTCGAGCGCGTCGGCCGGTTCGCCGAGGGCGACGGCGGGCGCGTCGGCGAACAGCACGTCGGCACCGCGCTGCCCGTCCTGCATCGCGTAAGCGTCGCGGCGCACCCCACCGGCCGCGCCGTCGACCAGGAACAGCCCGACCTCGCCGTCCGGGGTGCGCGCGGTGACCACGAACCGGTCAGCCGCATCGCCGCCGAACACGGCCGACTTCTGTCCCGACAGCGTCCACCCGTTGCCGGCCGGGGTCGCCGCGGTGCTGATGCCGGTCAGCGACCAGCGCATCCCCGGCTCGGTGTAGGCGAAGGCGAGCAGCGTCTCGCCGGCCGCCACACCGGGCAGCAGCTCAGCCTTCTGTTCCGCCGAGCCGGCTGCGGCGACCAGCCCGCCGCCGAGCACCACGGTCGCGAGGACCGGCTCGAGGACGAGCGCACGGCCGAAGCTCTCCAGCACTACGCTCAGCTCGCCGGCGCCCATCCCGGCGCCGCCGTACTGCTCCTCGAAGGTGAGCCCGAGCAGGCCGAGCTCGGCGTACCGGTGCCACATGTCGCGACTCCAGCCGTCCGCGGAGGAGAGGAGCTGCAGCCGGGTGTTGGCGTCGTAGCGTTTCTCCAGCAGCCCGTTGACGGTGTCGCCGAGCAGCCGCTGCTCGTCGGTGAGATCGAGGTCCATGCCAGCTCCTCAGAACTTCAGGATCGCCTTGGCGATGATCTGTCGCTGCACCTCGTTCGAGCCCGCGTAGATAGATGCCTTGCGCCAGTTGAAATAGGTCGGCATCGCGTCGACAGCGCCCTCGTCGAGCGCCGCGAACCCGTCGGGCACCGTGCGCTCCTTGCGGAAGGGGAGCGCGGCCGGGCCGAGGATGTCGAGCAGCAGCTCGGCGGCGTCCTGCTGCAGCTCGGAGCCGCGCAGCTTGAGCACGGACGACACCGGGTCGGGCGTCCCGGCCGGCATCGACGACTCACGCGCCAACACCCGCAGCACGGTCATCTCGAGCGCCATCGTCTCGACCTCGAGCCGGGTCAGCCGGGCACGCAACAGCGGCTCGGCACTGATGACCTCGCCACCCAATCGCTTCGCACGCGCGATGCGGTTCTTGATGACGCCGATGCCCGCATTGCTCGTCCGCTCGTTGCCGAGCAGGAACTTCGCGTACGTCCAGCCCTTGTTCTCCTCGCCGACGAGCTGGTCGGCGGGCACCTCGACGTTGTCGAAGAAGACCTCGTTGACCTCGTACCCGCCGTCGATGAGGTGGATCGGGCGCACCGTCACACCCGGCGAGCGCATGTCGATGAGCACGAACGAGATGCCGCGCTGCTGCGCGACCGTCGGGTCGGTGCGCACCAGGCAGAAGATCCAGTCGCCGTACTGCGCGAGCGTGGTCCAGGTTTTCTGCCCGTTCACGATGTAGTTGTCGCCGTCGCGTACCGCCGAGGTCTTCAACGACGCGAGGTCGGAGCCGGCGTTGGGCTCCGAGAACCCCTGCGACCACCAGATCTCGGCGCTCGCGGTCTTGGGCAGGAAGCGTTCCTTGAGCTCCTGGCTGCCGAAGGTGGCGATCACCGGCCCCACCATCGCGGTGTTGAACACGAGCGGGTGCGGTACGTGGGCGAGCGTCATCTCCTCGCTCCAGATGTGGCGCTGCAGCGGCGTCCACTCGCGCCCGCCCCATTCCAGCGGCCAGTGCGGTACGGCCATGCCATGCTCGTTCAGGATTCGCTGGGAGGCCACGATGTCCGCTTTGGACGGGTGCAGCCCGCGCGCGAGCCGGTCGCGTATCTCTGCTGGGATCTCACTGGTGAAGAACGCGCGCATCTCCTCGGCGAAGGCGCGGTCCTCCTTGCTCAGCGCGAGTTCCATGGCGACAAACTACCCGCCAGTAGGGGGTCGGGTGGACGGGGTCCGAAGCGGTCTAGATGATGTGACCGGCAGATGACGCATAGGGCGGGGAGCTCGTGGACAGCAAAACGCTGACGGATCTCATCTCCATCCCGTTGTTCACCGGCATCATCGGCTACATCACCAACTGGACCGGCGTCCTCATGCTGTTCAAGCCCGTCCAGTTCCACGGGCTGAAGGTCCCCGGTCTGAAGCTGCTCTTTCCGTATCTGCCGCGCCGGGTGCGGATCCTGCCGCTCATCCGCTACGACGGCCGGCTCGGCTGGCAGGGCATCGTGCCCTCGCGCGCGGACAAGATGGCCAGCATCAGCGTCGACAAGGGCCTGGCCAAGCTGGGCAGCATCTCCGACTTCTACCGCGAGCTCGAGCCCGACGCGATCGCCGAGCACCTCACGATGATCGCGCAGGCCGAGATCCGCGACGTGGTCGAGCAGATCATGCAGCAGGAGAACCCGCAGCTGTGGCGGGACCTGCCGCCGGTCATCAAGGAGGCTGTGTTCGCCCGGGTGCGCTCGCAGCTGCCCGGCATCATCCGCCGCATCACCAACGACATCGGCGACAACGTCGACCAGCTCATCGACGCCAAGCTGATGGTCATCAGCTACTTCGTCGAGAACCCGGAGCTGCTCAACGAGCTGTTCCTGATCATGGGGCGCAAGGAACTGACGTTCATGCAGAACTTCGGTTTCTACTTCGGCTTCCCGATGGGTTTCGCGCTGTTCGGGATCCTGCAGGTCTGGCCGCAGTGGTACGTGCTGCCGCTCGGCGGCGTCATCATCGGCTGGGTCGTCAACTGGATCGGCGTCACGATGATCTTCGAGCCGATCTTCCCGAATAAGTGGGTGCCGTGGCGGCAGGGGTTGCTCATCAAGCGTCAGCCCGAGGTGACCGAGATGTACTCGCAGATGGTCGCCGACAAGGTGATCACGCTGCAGAACATCGGCAACGAGCTGCTCAACGGCCCGCGCAGCGACCGCACCATGCAGCTGTTGGAGGATTCGCTGCGGCCCGCGGTCGATCGCGCCGTCGGGCCGGCGCGCGCGGCCGTGCGGGTCGCGATCGGCTCGAAGGAGTACGACCAGATACGCGCCTCGCTGGCCGTCGAGGCGACCAGCTTCGCCCCGATCGCGTTCAACGACGCCGAATTCAGCAAGCGGCAGTCGGTCAAGATCTACAAGTTCATCGCCGAGCAGATGCGCCAGATGGGGCCTGACGACTTCGTAGAGATGCTCCGGTCGGCCATCAAGCAGGACGAGTGGCTACTGTTCTTCCATGGCGGTGCCCTAGGCCTGTTCGCCGGATTCCTCCACTTGGCGATCTTCGGAGTTTGACGTGTCTGACGATGTCGTGCCCGACGGCCCGGCCGAGACGGCGGCGATAGTCCCGCGCCGGCCGACCCCCGGCGTGGCTCGCCGCCCGTCTCCTGGCCTGTCGCTGCGGCCGAGCCCGACGATGTTGCGGGCCGCGCCCAACCTCGCCCGCGTCGCCGCGGTCTCGACGCTGCACATGGTCGGTTGGACGGTCGGCGCAGCGGCGGCGGGTGCGAACTACGTCGTGCGGCGCAGCATGGAGGGCCAGCCGGCGGCGTCCATCCTGCAAGAGGCCGCCACCGACCTGCGCAACCTCGCGCTGCGCACGCTGGGCATCAATCCCGAGACGCTGCCGACCGTCGACATCGGGCCGGGCGGTCCCACCTTCGAGCGCACCCCGGTCAAGGGCGCGTCCGCCCGCGAGCTGCAGAAGCGCGGCGTCGAGTTGCTGCGCCGCTCCAACGACGTCAACGTCGTCGAGGACACCCACCCGGCGTTCGCGCGCATCCTGAGCGAGATCACGCCGGACGAGGCACGCATCCTGCGCTACGTCTACCTCGAGGGCCCGCAGCCGGCCCTCGACATCCGCACCTACCGGCCGCTGGGCATCGGTTCGGAACTGGTGGCCGCGGGGATGAACATGATCGGCGAGCACGCGGGGCTGCGCAATCTCGAACGCCTCGAGCAGTACCTGACGAATCTCTCGCGACTGGGGCTGGTCGACTTCTCGAAGGAGCCGGTGTCCAACCCCAACCGCTACCAGGTGATCGAGGCGCAACCGAAGACCATCGCTGCGATGAAGAGTGCCGGCCGGGCACCCAAGCTGGTGCAGCGCAGCATCCGGCTCACCTCGTTCGGCGAGGAGTTCGTGCGCACCTGCCTGCCGCTGAACGGGCGGGTCGTGCCCACGCGCGGGTCCCGTCCGCTGCCCGACCACTCGATCTGACGCGCTCTCGCCTGTCGTTGATCAACAGGCTCGAAACGTTGCCAGACGACGATTCAGGCCTGTTGATCAAACAGGTACCGCGACCCGCTGACGCTGGCCGAACGTCGAAGCCGAGACGCTGTCCACGGGCCTCACGGGGAGGCGTCGTCACCCGGCCAGGTCCAGCGGGGCACCTCGCGCAGCGGGTGCAACTCGTCGTCGCTGCCCGCATGCGAGTTCTGCATGGCGACCCGGGTGCCGAACTCGACGTGTTCGCGGACCGCTTCACGAAACGCGGGGTCGGTCGGCATGCCCGCGTCGTCGAGGGCCGTCAGGTAGAGCTCGACGAACCGCTGCCGCTGCGCCTCGGTGATCTTCAGCCCGCGATGGACGGCGATCAGATGCGCGAAGCCCAGCTCGTCGGAGAATCGCGTCGGACCGCCGAAGGACTCGGCGGTGAAGGCGGTCAGGTGATCGACGTGCTGCGGCTGGCCGGCACCGAACAACGGCTGCAGCAGCGGATCGCGCAGGACGCTGTCGTAGAAGGTCTGCTCCAGATGGTGCAGCGCCTCCACGCCTCCGGCGTACTCGAACAGAGACGGCATCGCGACCCCAACCGCTGGTAGTGATCATGTCAACATAGCCCCCGCGACGCGCGGCCCGGCGGACACGCGCTGTCGGATGGCGGTGCTAAGCCTGCAGCGTGGCAGAGCGCAATCGAGTCACGCCGACCGGTGAGATCGTCGCGACGCCGCTGCGCGGTGCGTGGACGGGCAATCGCGGCATCCTGCATCGCGGCCGGGAGATCGTGCGGTTCCACGCGAGCGATCTGTGGATCACCTGCGCGCTCGAGTTCCGCGGGCGATGGCGGGAGCAATGGCAGCCGGGCCGCTACACCTACCTGTTCTTCCACGACGAGGCCGTGTCGTTCGCCGCCGGGCACCGCCCGTGCGCCGAGTGCCGCCGCGCGGCCTACGACGCGTACCGCGACGCGTGGGTTGCCGGGCTGGCTGGGCCGATGCCCTCGGCGAAGGAGATCAACCGGCGACTGCACGCCGAACGCCTCGTCCGCGGCACCCATCGCCGGCGGTTGCATCCGACGCCATGGGACGAACTCACCGATGGCGTCTTCGTCCAGGCCGCCGATGGGCCCGTTCTCGTGCTCGGCAGGTCGGTCGTGCCGTGGAGCGGCACCGGCTACGGCGCCGCCCGGCCGCGCCCGTCCCAGGGACTTGCCGCCGTGTTGACCCCGCCGTCGACGGTCGCCACGCTGCGCGCCGGCTACCCGGTGCAGATCGACGACACGGCCGTCAACGCAGCCGCGACGTCCGGCTGAGCGCTCGGTCAGCGGGTGGACTGCTCCGGGAGGTCGCCGTCGCGCAGCTCCGCGGTGGAAATGACGTGCAGCACCGCGTTGATCAGGGCGAGGTGGGTGAACGCCTGCGGGAAGTTGCCCAGGTGCGCGCCGGAATGGACGTCGATCTCCTCGGCGTAGAGCTCGAGCGGGCCGGCCAGCGACAGCAGCCGCGCGCACAGCGCCCGTGCCGCGGTGTAGTCGCCGATCTCGCACAGCGCCGAGACGAGCCAGAACGAGCAGATCGTGAACGACCCCTCCTCGCCGCTGAACCCGTCGTCGGTCTCCGCGACGCGGTAGCGCATCACCATGCCGTGCTCGGTGAGCTCGTCGGCGATGGCGCGCACCGTGGCTGTGATGCGTGGGTCGTCCGGCGCCAGGAAGCGCACCAGCGGGGCCAGCAGCAGCGACGCGTCCAGTGCCTTCGTGCCGTAGTACTGCGTCAGCACCCCGCGGTCGTCGACGCCGTGTTCGAGGATGTCGGCCTTGATCTCCTCGGCGGCAAGCTCCCACTCCGAGGCGGCGCCGTCCTGCCCGATCAGCGCCGCGAGCTTCGCGCCGCGGTCGACGGCGACCCAGCACATGATCTTGGACGAGGTGAAGTGCTGCAGCTGACCGCGCACCTCCCAGATGCCGGCGTCCGGCTCACGCCAGTGCTTCAGCGCGGCCTGGACCTGCTTGGCGAGGATCGGCCAGATGCGTCCGTCGACATGGTCGGCGGCCTTGCTGTGCAGGTAGACGGAGTCGAGCAGCGCGCCCCACACGTCGTGCTGGTTCTGCTTGCTCGCCGCGTTGCCGATGCGGATGGGCCGCGAGTTGGCGTAGCCGGGCAGGTGATCGAGCGTGTACTCGGTGAGATCACGCTCGCCGCCGATGCCGTACATGATCTGCAGGTCCTCGTCCTGCTCGGCCAGATCTGCGATGAAGCTGAAGAAGTCGACAGCCTCCCAGTCGTAGCCGAGCGAGTACATGCCCCACAGCGCGAACGTCGCGTCGCGGATCCAGCTGTAGCGGTAGTCGTAGTTGCGCTCGCCGCCGATCGTCTCCGGCAGCGAGGTGCTCGCCGCCGCACAGATCGCGCCGGTCGGCGCGTACGTCAGACCTTTCAGCGTGAGCGCGCTGCGTTGCAGGTAGCTGCGCCACGGATGGTCGGGGAACGCGCCGCGAGCGAGCCAGTGCTGCCAGTGGTGTGCCGTCCATACCTGGCGCTCGTAGGCGTCCGCGTACGTCGTCGGGGGCTCCCGCCCGCCCCAGGACAGCGCGATGAAGCGCGTCTCACCCTCTTTGAGGAGGGTGCGCACCGCCGCACGGCTGCCCTCGAAGCCGATACGCATATCGGTGGTGAGTGTCAGTTCACGGTCCCACCCCTCGGCGGTGCCGCGGGCCTGGTGATAGATCCTGTCCGTGTACTCCCAATGGATCCGTGCGCGGCCGTAGTCGGGCACCGGCTCGCACTCGACGATGGTCTGCACCTCGCCCTTGACGCAGCGGATCGTGCGCAGCAGGACGTGCTCGGCCTCGTAGTCGGTCGGGGTGCGGCGCTGTTGGCGGGCCAGCCCCGACTCGTGCCGCCACGGGCCCATCAGCAATGCGTCGCGGACGATGATCCAGCCGGTGTCGGTGCCCCAACTCGTCTCGAGCACCATGGTGCCCGGCAGGTAACGACGCGCCGCCGGCACCAGGACGTCCGTCGGTGCGACGCGGAACGTGCCGGCGTGCCGGCCCAGGATCGCGCCGAAGATGCTCGGCGAATCCATCCGCGGCAGGCACATCCAGTCGATGCAGCCCCCGGGTGCCACGAGCGCGGTGACCTCTCCGTCGGAGAGGAACCCGTAGTCGCCGATGGGCACGACCGTTTGCGTGACGACGGCCGCGCCCCCCGTTGTCTCCATCAGCGCAGGATGACGCCGTTTGCGCTCGGACTCAACTCATTGCGGCCGTCCGGCTCGGACTCGGTCGGGTTCCCGGGCGGCGGACGGAACCGCAGCACCGCCCGGGTGGCGACGTCCTCGACGGCCGCGCATGCGACGAGGACGGCCACTGCGACGATGCCGTCCGCCCAGAAGTGGTTGGCGGTCGCGACCACCACGAACGTCGTCAGCACCGCATGCACGGCGCCGAGCCAGCGCCACGGCCCGCGTCCGATGCGCGCGCACGCCCAGCCGACGAGCACCGCCCAGGCGACGTGCACCGACGGCATCGCGGAGAGCTGGTCGGCGCTGAAACCGAGCCCGTACACCGACTGGTGGTCGAGCACGGCGGTGTCGACGTAGCCGTACTGGGGGAGCAGCCGCGGCGGCGCCACCGGGATGAGCTGGATCGCCAGGCAGACCAGCGTGGTGAGCGCGAGGATGCGGCGCACCTTCGGGTACCGCTCCCGGTGCCACACGAACAGCCAGATGAGGAACACGAACAGCACGCCGAAGTGCATCGTGGCGTAGTAGAGGTTGGCGGCCTGGCGCAGGAACGCGTGGCCGACGATCGTCTTCTGCACCGACACCTCGGAGGGCAGGTGCCAGTCGCGCTCGGTGTGTTCGAGCCAGTTGGCTCGCGAGAATGCGCCGGCCGTGCCGAGGACGGACAACGTGCCGGCGAGCTGCCACAGCGCATAGAGCCCGCTGATCAGCGTGCTCTCGCGCGCGAACGGGGCGATCGCCCGGATCCGGCTGCGGGTGGCCAGCGTGCAGCCCAGCGCGACCGCGGCGAGGCCGGCGGTGAGCAGCCCGGCCTGCTGCCAGCTCAGCGCGACGTCCTGCACCCGCACACTATGGCACCCGCGGTCCCGGCCGCGGCTAAAGGAATCGATGGTGCGGGGCGCGGCCTTTACAGTGCGAGAGGCAGACCCGAGGGAGACGGATGACCAGGCGCAGCTGGGCGTTGTTCGCCGCGATGTGTGTCATCTGGGGTGTGCCCTACCTCCTCATCCGGGTGGCGGTACGCGACTTCTCTCCCGGCACCCTCGTGTTCGCGCGCACCGCGATCGGCGGACTGGTGTTGCTGCCGTTCGCGTTCGCGGCCGGCGGGTTCGGTCCGGTCCTGCGCCGCTGGCGGCCGCTCCTCGTGTTCACCGTGATCGAGCTCGCGATTCCGTGGCTGCTGCTCTCGGATGCCGAACGAGTGCTGTCGAGCTCACTGTCCGGCCTGCTCGTCGCCGCGGTGCCACTGGTCGGTGTCGTGGTGGCCCGGGTCGCCGGGACGGACGACCGGGGCGGGGGAGTGCTGCGCTACACCGGGCTGCTGCTCGGGCTGGCCGGCGTCGTGCTGCTGCTCGGGCTCGATGTCGGGCAGGCGCATGCCGGGGCGCTCGTGGAGGTCGGCATCGTCGCGATCGGCTACGCGGTCGGCCCGGTCATTCTCACGCGCCACCTGGCCGACCTGCCGAGCATCCCGGTGGTCGCCGCCGCCCTGCTGCTCACCGCCATCGGCTACCTGCCCTGGGCGGTGTTCAACTGGCCGGGCTCGGTGAGCGCGAAGGTCGCGTGGTCGGTCGTCGGGCTCGGTGTCATCTGCACGGCACTGGCGTTCGTGACCTTCTTCGCGCTCATCGCGGCCATCGGGCCGGCACGGGCCACGGTCATCACCTATGTCAACCCGGCGGTGGCCGTCCTGCTCGGCGTTGTGCTGCTCGACGAGTCGTTCACGCTGGGCATCGCGGTCGGCTTCCCGCTCATCCTCGTCGGCTCCGTGCTGGCAGCCCGAAGGGCCCCTGACGTATCGCTGGAAGCCGTAGGCAACAGTGCAGCCCTGGTTCCCGCTGGAACGAGTCAACAACAGGGAGACTCCGGGGAGGCGGGCCAGCCTCAATCGATGCGGACTTCGCCTCTGGGAGTGTCGAACACCGCGGCGACGACGCCGGTGTCGCCGTCGAGCGGTGAGACCCAGTCGACCTCGACGCCGTCGAGCGGCTGCCGTGCCGACGTGCCGAGGTAGGCGTCGACGGTCGGTTCGTCGCCGGCGATCTCGAGCCGGCGCAATGCGATGGCCGAGCCCGGCACACTCGGGTGATGCTCGGCGTCGCTCGTCCACTCGACGAAGAAGGGCAGCTGCGGATCGGCGGCGACGTCGTTGACCCCGATCTGGCGCCAGAGCAGGTCGAAGCCGTCCGGCCGGCGCCGGTGCCCCCTGGCGGCCGGGCGGCCCAGTCGCTCCTCGATCGGTCCGATGTCGGCCACGCCGACAGCCCAGGCCAGCCAGCCGCCGCCGGCCTGCGATCGCATCTTCACCGCGCGTCCGAACGGCGCCCGGTCGACCGCCGGGTGATCGAGCGTGGCGACGATCTCCAGGTAGCAGCCTTCGGCGAGCGGCAGCACGAAGTTGCGGGTACCGAACGACGGGTGCAGCCCGCCGTCGCTGAACGCGGCGCCGAGATTGGCGCCGATTCGCTGCACGCAGGCCCCCAGCCCTTCGGGCCCGGCCGCATACGAGACGTGGTCCAGGTGCACCCGGCCATGGTGACCCACCGCACTGGACGGGCAAGTGCGGGGGCGTTGTTCGGCGTGTCGACGCGAGTGGTAAAAGCCGCGCTCAGCTGAGCAGCTCGCGCAGTTTCGGCCAGCTCGCGGCGAAGCCACGATGCAGTCGCAGCGCGGCTACGTCCTCGATCGGCCACCAGCGGATCGCCGCGCTCTCGAAGTTGGTCGCCACCACCGCGAGACCGGGCTCGGTCCGCGCGACGATGGTGATGTAGGACCACCCTCCGTGATCGTCGACCAGCTCGTCGTAGGGCGTGATCCGATCGAGGTCGAGCGAGGTCTCCTCCGTCGCCTCGCGACGCGCCGCGGTGATCGGGTCCTCGTCGCTGTCGCGCGCGCCGCCCGGCACCGCCCACGTGTCGCCCTCGTGCGTCCACGGCGAGCGGTGCTGCAGAAGGACGTGCGCGCCGTCGGTGATCAGCAGCCCCGCCGCGCCGAAACGACCCCAATGCCGATGTCCGAGCGAGCAGATAGCCCAGCCGTTCCCGCTGGCGCCGCGGCTGCCTGCGCTCAGGCTCATCGCTGGGTCCGCTCCCCGAAATTCGTGTAGTGACGCCGGCCCGCCAGGTCGCCTCACGGCGAAGGGCCGCTCGCAGCGGCTGTTGTGGGACCGGGGGCCATGAGCGGACCGGCGTCCCCTCCCACGGTACCGGCCACAGCCCATGCGTCGCGCACGGCGATCACCGTTTCGCGCCGTATCGTGGTGCGATGCGCGCCAGTGCGGACGCCACCTGATGGCCGAGGAGACCCCGCGGCCGCACCGTCCGGCGCGCTTCGCAGATCTCACCGACTTGATCGACGCCGCCGGCGGCGCACCGGGAACATCGCGTGCCGAGATCGCGTCGGCAACCGCGGCCGTGCTGGTCGAGGCGGGCCGCTCGCCCGGTGACCGGGCTCGCTTCGTCGACCTCGCCGATCGAGTCGGGCTGGACACGCTCGCCGCCCTGTGGCGCGACGCCGATCCGGTGAGCCTGCCGGGCGCGCTGTGGGCGCTGTACCTGCTGCGCCAGTGGTGCCGCGCGGACAGCGAGGAGGTGCACCGGCTCTGGCGGGCCGGCGAACCGCTCGCGCCGGCGGAAGCGGTCGTCGCCGGGGTCGGCGAGTACGCCGACGTCGAGGCGGTGCGCCGGGCCGCCGACGCGGTCCTGTCAGGCGTCTACCAGGGTGACCTCGCGGTGGCGCTCGAACGGGCGGCGTCGTTCTTCCGCGTCGTGGCCACCGGGCGGCGCGCCGTCGGCCCCGCGGCGATGTTCGCGCCGGACGGCGTCGATCTCGCCGAACGCAACGAGCGCGTCGCCGCAGCACTCTGCGCCGCCGCGCGTCGCTGGCGGGACGGCACACTGCGCTGACGCGCATCGCCCGCTAGCACAGCGCGCCGACCGAACGGCACGAGCCGTGCACATCGCCACCGTCCGTCCACAGCGGAGCATCGGCAGGCCCGCCGAGCCACTCCTGTCGACACGCTCGCGGGATGACCACCAACCGTCGCCAGGCGCCGGCCGGGCCGGTGCAGCGCATCTCCGGCCCGGCGGAGCTGCTGCAGGCCGTGCCCTACCTGCTCGGCTTCCATCCCGCGCGCAGCCTCGTCGTGGTGGGCCTCCACGACACCCAGCTCGTCGTCACCGCGCGACTCGACCTGGCCGATGCGGTCGCCGGCGCCAGCGCGCAGACGCTCGACGCCGTCGCTCGTGGCGGCAGCACGTCGGTCGTCGCGGTCGTCTACGACGACGATGCGGCGTTCGGCGGCCACGTCGAGGAGCTGCCGTGGCAGGAGTTCGCGTGGGATCTGCAGCGCGAGGCCGCCGAGTTCGGCTGTCAGCTCACGGAGGCCCTGCTCGTCTGCCGCGGGCGCTGGTGGTCCCTGAGCTGCGACGATGTCGACTGCTGCCCGGTCGACGGACTCGAACTGCCGACCGACGTCTCCGCGTTCACCGCCGCGGCGACCTTCACCGGCATGGTCGCGCTGCCCGACCGGGCCGCCCTCGAAGCGCTGCTCGCCCCGCTGCCCGAGCTCGAGCGGGCCGCGCTCGACTCGCCGATCGAGGCGG
>JAICKR010000177.1 GCA_025927835.1 Jatrophihabitans sp.
AGCGAGGCAGAGTCGATGAGCGACCCGTTGACGTCCTGGGTGGACGAGCTGGCGACCGCGCTCGAGATCGACGCCGCCGCGCTCGACCGCACGCTGATCCTCGACGTCGCCCGCGACGTCGCGCACGGCGTGGCCCGCCCGGCGGCGCCACTGTCGACGTTCCTCGTCGGGTACGCCGCCGGGCTGCGCGGCGGAGGTGCCGACGCGGTCGCCGAGGTCGCCGCGATCGTCCAGCGGCACGCCGCGCTCAGAGCAGAGAGCTGACCTCCGCCGCCGCGCGCTCGCCGGAGCGGACCGCGCCGTCCATGTAGCCCTGCCAGTAGTCCGACGTCTCGGTGCCGGCCCAGTGGATGCGCCCGACCGGAGCCGTGAGTGCCGGCCCGAACGAGGTGAGCGTGCCGGGCGCGGCGATCGCAGTCGGCCCGCCGCGGCTCCACTCCTCCTGCGTCCAGTCCATGTCGAAGTAGTCGCTCGGCGACAGGAACCGATCGTCCCTGAACAGCCGGGCGTACTGCGCGAGCACGGCCGCGCGCCGCTCGGCCGGCGGCTTGGGCCCCCAGATGTGGTTCTGCGTGCCCCCGACGAAGCCCGCGAGCACGCCGGGGGTGCCATCGGGCGGCGAGTTGTCGAACGCGTAGCCGACCGGCCCGCCGACGGTCAGGAACTGGCCGGTGAGCTTCTCCGCGCGCCAGAACGAGGTCGGGTAGACCGCCTCGACCTTCATCAGGGCGCCCATCGCGAACCGCTGCGTGAGCAGGTCACGTGCCGCCGGGAGCAGCGGGGCATAGTCGATGCGCGCGGCGAGCGGCGGCGGCACGGCGACGACGACCCGCTGCGCCGTGACCGTCACCGCGTCGGAGGTGACCGTGACGCCGCTGTCGGTCTGCGCGATGCCGCGCACCGGCGTGCTCAGCCGCACGCTCGAGCCGAGCGCCGCCGCGACCCGCTCGGAGATGAGCTGCGAGCCGCCGACGATGCGGCTCTGCTGCGCGCCGTTGCGCACGTTGAACAGCCGCTCGAACGTGCCGGGATGGGTCTCGTCGCCGGCGCCCGCGACGTAGGCGAGCACGTGCAGGAACGACAGGTCGCCGGGTTCGGCACCGACGAGCGCCTCGGTGAACGGCCGCAGGATCCCCACGATGCCGTTGTCGTTGATCGCGTTGGCGCGGACCCAGCTCTCCAGCGTCTCGGCGTCGTACTTGGCGGCGTTGGGCGCGGTCCACGGGGTCGCGACGGGGAAGTTGCGCACCATGAGGTCGATCTGCTGGCTCAGTTTGATGATGTCGAGGAGCAGCAGCGGGTCGGGCGGCGCGGTGCCGAGCAGGCCGGTGTCGGAGTACTTGAGGTGCGCGAGCCCGTTGACGTAGATGTTCTGCCCGGTGTCGTAGGCGTCGAAGACACCGAGGCCGACCTCCTGCGCGAGCGCCACGATGCGGTTCTGGGTAGGCCCGACGAACTCACCACCGGCCTCGGCGACCTTGCCGCCGCCGATCGCATGGTTGAGCGTGCGGCCCCCGACCCGGTCGCGCGCCTCCAGCACCACGACGGACGCGCCGGCCGCGGCGAGCCGGCGCGCAGCCGTCAACCCGGCCAGGCCCGCGCCGACGACAGCGACGTCGGCGGTGATCGGTTCGGGGCCGCCGGGCTCCTGGTCGGCCGCACCGGCGGCGGTGGGAAGGGCCAGCGCCGCGGCGACGCCGGCGCCTCCGGCAAGGAACGCGCGACGCGAGGTTGAGGTCACCTTCGAGACTCTAGAACACGTTCTCGTTGGACGTTGAGTCGACGATCGACGATCTCGTCGCCGGAGTTCACCCGACGAGCGACTCCCCCGCGTACAGGTTCAGCCGGCCGGCGCGCACGAGCCCGGCGAGCAGCAGCCCGTACTCGCGGGCCAGGTCGACCGCGAGGCTGGACGGTGCGGACACCGCGACGATGCCGGCCACGCCGGCGGCCACCGCTTTCTGCACGATCTCGAACGAGACCCGGCCGCTGACCACGAGCAGCAGGTCCTGCAGCGGCAGCGCGCCGTCGAGCAGCGCCGCGCCGACGACCTTGTCGACCGCGTTGTGCCGGCCGATGTCCTCGTAGACCCCGCGCAGGCCGCCGCCGGCGTCCGCGAGCGCAGCGGCGTGCACGCCACCGGTGCGGGCGAACGCCTTCTGCCCGGTGCGCATCGCGTCGGGCAGCACGGCGAGCACCTCGCGGCGGACCCGCCAGCCACGCCGGTGCGGTGCCGAGGTCGCCAGCGGGCGCAGGTCGATCACATCGGCGCTGCACACCCCGCAGGCCGCGCCGGTGAGGAACGCGCGCGGGCGCGGCGGCCGCACACCCGCACGCAACCTGATGTGCACCCGGTCGGTGTCGTCCTGGTGGCAGGCGCGCAGCGTGAGGATGTCGTCCGGCGCGCGCACTCCGGACTCGACGACCAGCCAGCCCGCCGCGAGCTCGATGTCGTGCCCCGGCGTGCGCATCAGCGTCGCGATGGGCGCGTCGTCGTGGGCCAGCACGAGCGGCGCCTCGACCGCGAGATCGTCGGGGGTGCGGGCGGGTTCGGCGTCGCGCGGCATGCGCACGATCGCCCTGCGCGTCGTCCGCACCGCCATGCCCTCGAGCCTACGCACGAGTCCGGCCGCGCAGGGCGGCTATCAGCTGAGCGGGCGCGTGGCGCCCATCGTCCCGGACTCCACCTCGTAGATCGGCGTCACGCGCACGACGTCGCCGCTGTGCGGTGCCTGCACCACGTTGCCGTTGCCGATGTAGACGGCGACATGCCCGATGCCGTCGACGGTGCCGTCCTTGCTCCAGAACACGAGATCGCCCGGCTCGAGGTAGTTCAACGCGGGATGGAACCGGCCGACCTCGGTGTACTGCGCGGCCGCGTCGTGCGAGAGCGTGCGCCACGGCCCGAGCGCGTACATGGCGAGCCCGGAGCAGTCGAAGCCGTAGACGTTGTTGTCGTTGCGGGAGTCGTGATCGACGGCCTGCCCGTAGGACGGCCCGTCGACTCCGCCGGCGGCCCAGCTGTAGGGCATGCCCACCCACTTCGCCGCGCGGCGCGCAATGTCGATCCCGCGCTCGAGCGTCCACCTGCCCATGCGCTGCGGCACGGTCTGCGCCACCGGCGCGGCCTGGGCGAGCGGATGGTAGGTCGCGGGCTGGGCGCGGATCATCAGCTCGGCCGGCGCCGCGCCGGCGTTTCGGTCGACCGCACCGACGGACGCGATCCCGATCCAGACGGCGGCCCCGAGGACGACGGCCACGACGGCGGCGATGGCAGCCGCGGTCCGCGACCTACCCGGATCGGCCGACGCCACCCCGCTCCTCCGTCCCTAGAACCTGTTCTTATTTACCTACCAGACCGCTCGCCGAAACACGAACCGGGGCTCCTGCGCCGCCTATACCCCGCACCCGGGCGCCGCAGCGGCGAGCGCGGTGCGCATCGCCTCGACCGGTGCTGCCCGCCCGGTCATCAGCCGCACCTGTTCCGCGGCCTGGTGCAGCAGCATGACCGCACCGCTGATCACCGCCGCGCCGCCCAGTTCGGCGGCGGCGGCGAGCGCGCTCGGCCACGGCGCGTAGGCGACGTCGAGCACCGCCTGATCCCTCGTCCAGTCGCGCGGCGCCAGCGGATCGGCGGCGCCGGGCGGCAACGTGGACACCACGAGCTCGGCGGACAGGGCGGGCGCGTCGACGTCCAGCGCACCGATCGCCAGCTCGATGCCCAGCCGGGCCGCCGTGTCGTGCAGCGCCGCCGTGCGGGCCGGGTCGCGGACCAGCGCCGTGCAGTCGGCGATGCCCAGCGAGTGCACCGCGGCCAGCACGGCCTGCGCGGTGCCACCGGCGCCCAGGACGGTCACCCGCGGCGCGGTGACGCCGTGCTCGGCGAGTGCGGCGAGCACACCGGCGACGTCGGTGTTGTCGGCGACCCAGCCGTGCGGGCCGGCAAGCAGGGTGTTCGCGGCCCCGACCGCGCGAGCAAGTGGACGGACCTCGGCCGCGATGTCGAGCAGCGCGTGCTTGAGCGGCATCGTCGCGGAGAACCCGAGCCACCCGGCGCGGGACGCGAGGACGTCGGGTAGCTCGGCCACGCCGCAGTCGATCGCGTCGTAGGTCCAGTCCAGGTCGAGCTCGGCGTACGCGGCGCGGTGCAGCACGGGCGAGAGCGAATGCGTGATCGGCCTGCCGAGCACGCCGGCCTGGTTACCCACAACCCCAGTTGTTCGCCCGGCAGACCTCGACGGCGTGCGTGAACGCCGCCTCGCTGTTCGTGAAGAACAGGTGCCCTTCCTTGTCGCCGTTCACGTAGTACAGCCAGTTGCCGCTGGCCGGGTGCGCGGCCCCGTCCATCGCGTCGGCGCCCGGGTTGCTGATCGGGGTCGGCGGCAGGCCGTCGTGCCGATAGGTGTTGTACGGCCCGCCCTGCTCGGAGTAGATCACCTTGGTCGGGTCGAGACCGGCGAGCTTGGCGGCGTAGGCGCTCGTGGCATCGATTTGCAGCGGCCGGTTGGCGGCGATCCGGTTGAGGATCACCCGCGCCACCTTGGCGAAGTCCTCGGGGAACTTCGCCTCGGCCTGCGCGATCGAGGCGATGATCAGCTCCTGGTAGGGCGTGATGTGCAGCGCCGCCGCGCGTGCGGTGAAGTTGGACGAGCGGGCCTGGTCGGTGAACTGGGTGACCATCTGCTGCAAGGCGGTGGTGGCGCTGGTCTTGTCCGGGAAGTAGTACGTGGCCGGGTAGAGGAAGCCCTCGACGGAGGCAGGCGTCCTGCCGGCGACGGTGAAGTCGGTCGGCAGCCCGATCGCCTTCACGTTCTCGAGCGCCTTGGTGACCTCGGCCTTGCTCAGCCCCGGGCCGCACACCGCCGTCGCGCCGGCGTGGTCGCTGCACGGCTTGGCGGTGAGGCGCTTGAGGACGTCGAGTGTCGTCACACCCTCGGGGACGAGGACGTCGGAGTTCACCCGCGCCGCGGGGTCGAGCATCAGCGCGAGCGCGCTCTTGGCCGACATGTGCTTGCGCAGCTTGTACGAGCCGGGCTGGATGCTCTGCGACTGCGAGTCCTTCTTCGCCGCGTCGGTGAACGCGGCGACGCTGGCGACCACACCGCGGTCGTGCAGGGTGGTGCCGATGTCGCCGGCACCGTCGTTGGGCTGCACCTCGACGATCACCGTGCCGGTGCCCTTGCCGCTGTAGTCGCTCGGGTTGAAATGCCGGTAGATCGGCAGCACCACCAGCCAGGCGGCGACGCCCACCACGACGACCAGCACGGCCGACATGACCAGCAGGACACGCTTGTTGCGCTGCCGGTTGCGATGGTGGCCGTGTTCGGCGCGCAGCTCGCTACGGCTGACCCGCTCGACGACCGGCGGCTGCGCCGCGTGCTCGTCGAGGAACGAGTCGTCGTCGTGCTCTTCGTGCGGTCCGAACAGCAGGCCGTGCGGGTCGGAGTCGGCCATCGACTCGCGATCGCGTTGCCTCACGCCTGGGTGCTCCTATCGGTGCGGTCCTCGGGTTGGTACCGCGCCGACCCCGTCAGGGCCGACGGTGATCCAGCCAGTGCTGCAGCAACTCGACGGCGGCCGCCTGATCGATGACGGCCCGGCCGGCTGCCCCCCGGACGCCGCCTTGGTGGAGCTTACGCTGCGCCGACACCGTGGTCAGGCGCTCGTCGACGAACTCGACGGGTGCCGGCGCGATCCGGGCAGCGAGCCGGGCGCCGTAGTCGCGGGCCAGCGCGGCGGCGCTGCCCTCCCGTCCGGCCAGGGTGCGCGGCAGCCCGAGGACCACCCCCACGGCCTCGTACTCGGCCAGCATGCCCGCCAATTCGGCGATGTCGGCGTCCCCGCGAGCGTCACGCGACAGCGTCGTCACGGGCACCGCGAGCACCCCGGCCGGGTCGCTGCGCGCCACGCCGACCCGCACCGTCCCGACGTCCACCCCGAACCAGATACCGGGGTTCCCGGGCGTGTCGCGACGAATCGGCTCAGACACTGGCCAGCCGGGCACGCACGGCGGCAAAGGCGTCGGTGAGCTTGGCCCGGTCGCCGCCCGCGCCCTGGGCCACGTCGGGCCGGCCGCCGCCGCGCGCGCCGAGCGCCGGCGCGAACGTGCCGACCAGCTCACCGGCCTTGATGCCGGCCGCCTGGCCCGCGTCGTTCACCGCAGCGACGAAGGCGACGCCGCCGCCCTCGGCGGGCGAGGCGAGCAGCACCACAGCCGGGTCGGCCGAGCGCAACCGGCCGCGGACGTCCAGGGCGAGGGTGCGCAGGTCGTTGCCACCCACGCCGGCCGGCGCCTCGGCCGCCACGAACTGCACCGCGCCGAGTTGCTCGGCCCCGGCCGCCAACGAGCCGGCGTTGGCGAGCACCGCCGCGGCGCGCAGCTTGTCGAGTTCGCGCTCGGCGGTCTTGAGCCGGTCGAGAACGCCCGCGATGCGCTCGGGCAGCTCCTCGGGTTGTGCCTTGAACTCGCCGCTGAGCTGCGAGACGAGCAGGTGCTCACGGGCCAGGTAGCGGAACGCGTCCAGCCCGACCAGCGCCTCGACCCGACGGGTGCCGGTGCCGATGGACGACTCGCCGAGCAACTTGACCATGCCGATGACCGAGCTGCGCGGCACGTGCGTGCCGCCGCAGAGCTCGCGCGAGTAGTCGCCGATCTCGACGACGCGCACGGCGTCGCCGTACTTCTCGCCGAACATCGCGATCGCGCCGAGCCGCTTCGCCTCGCTCTGGTCGGTGACGAACCAGCGCACCTCGAGGTCGCGGAGCAGGACGTCGTTGATCTCCTCC
>JAICKR010000171.1 GCA_025927835.1 Jatrophihabitans sp.
CTCGTCGCCGCCGTCCCGACGCTCTGGGCCGGCATCCTGCAGGTCGGCACCGAGCGGGAACTCGACCTGTCGTCGGTGCGCATGGGCACGTCCGGCGGCGCCGCGATCCCGCGCTCGCTGATGGAGGCGTTCCAGCAGAAGTACGGGCTGCGGATCATCCAGGGCTGGGGAATGACCGAAACCTCGCCGATCGGCGGCATGGCGCACCCGCCGGCCGACGTGGAGCTCGGCTCGGCGGACGAGATGCAGTGGCGGATGAAGTCGGGTCGGCTCGTCGCCGGCGTGCAGATGCGCATCGTCGCGGAGGACGGCACGGTGCTGCCGTGGGACGGCGAGTCGGTCGGCGAGATCGAGGTGCGCGGCCCGTGGATCACCGGCAGCTACCACCTCGACCCGGCGCCGGAGAAGTTCGACGACGGCTGGCTGCGTACCGGCGACGTCGGGCACATCGACGCGCGCGGGTTCTTCCAGCTGACCGACCGGTCGAAGGACGTCATCAAGTCCGGCGGTGAGTGGATCTCGTCGGTCGAGCTGGAGAACCTGCTCGCCGCTTCGCCGGATGTGCTTGAGGCGGCGGTCATCGGCATTCCCGACGACAAGTGGACCGAGCGGCCGCTCGCGTTCGTGGTGCCACGCGGCGATGTCGAGCCGTCCTCGTTGGCGTCCTACCTCGACGGCAAGGTCGCGTCGTGGCAGATCCCGGAGAACTGGACGTTCATCGACGAGGTGCCGAAGACGAGCGTCGGCAAGTTCGACAAGAAGGTGTTGCGGGCGCGTTACGCCGACGGTGAGGTCGAGGTGCTGCGGACGAAGGCACCCGGCAAGAAGTGAGCGACGTCCGCACGGGTATCGGCGTCGACGTCCATCCGATCGAGGCGGGGCGCGACTGCTGGTTGGCAGGCCTGCTCTGGCCGGGTGTCGACGGCTGCGCCGGTCACTCCGACGGCGACGTCGCCGCCCATGCCGCGTGCGACGCGCTGCTGTCCGCGGCCGGGATGGGCGATCTCGGCGCGGTGTTCGGCACCGACGACCCGCGCTGGGCGGGCGCATCGAGTGTGAGCCTGCTGCACGAGGTGGTGCAGCGCGTCACCGGTGCCGGCTGGACGATCGGCAACGTCGCGGTGCAGGTCATCGCCAATTCGCCGCGGCTGGGCGAGCGCCGCGTCGAGGCGCAGAAGGCGTTGAGTGATGCCGTGGGCGCCTCGGTATCGGTAGCCGCGACGACGACGGACGGCCTCGGCCTCACCGGTCGCGGCGAGGGCCGCGCCGCCGTCGCCACCGCCCTCCTCACCCGCTGAACGCGGCGTCCAGGGCTTGGCTGAGGTCGGCCCAGAGGTCCTCGACGTGTTCGATCCCGACCGAGAAGCGCAGCAAGGTGGGCGGAGTGCCGAACGCGGCGTCGATGTCGTGGCGCGCGCGCCGCTCGATGAGCGACTCGACGCCGCCGAGGCTGGTGGCGTGGGTGATGAGGCGGACGCACTCGCACACCCGCTCCGCCTGCTCGGCCGTGCCCGCCGTCTCGATTCCGATCATCGCGCCGAACCCGCGGTGATCGCGCGCGGCCACCGCGTGCCCGGGGTCGGTGGCCAGACCCGGGTAGCGCACCCGCGCGACGTGCGGATGCTCGGCGAGCCGGGCGGCCAGCGTCGCCGCGTTGGCCTGCGCGCGCTCCATGCGCAGTGCGAGCGTGCGGATGCCGCGTGTCGCGAGGTAGGCCTCGAGCATGCCGGGCACCGCGCCGGTGCGGGTGCGCCCGTCGTGCAGTTCTGCGGCCAGCGCCTGGTCGCGGACGACGAGCGCGCCCATGATCACGTCCGAATGACCGGCGAGGTACTTCGTCGCCGAGTGCATGACGACGTCGGCGCCGAGGTCGAGCGGGCGCAGCACCAGCGGTGTCGAGAACGTCGAGTCGACCGCGACCTGCGCGCCGGCCGCGTGGGCGGCGGCGATGAGCGCGGGCAGGTCGGGCACCGCCATGAGCGGGTTGGACACCGACTCGAGCCAGAGCAGCGCCGCGCCGTCGAGCGCGGCGAGCACGGCGGCGGTGTCGGCGCTGTCGACCGGGCGGACGGTGAGCCGGCCGAGCTCCTGCTGGGCCGCGAAGGCGGACACGGTGCCGGAGTAGGCGGCATCGGGCACGACGACGGCCGCGCCCGCGGGTAGCCGGTCGATCACGGCCGCGGCCGCTGCGATACCGCTCGCGAAGGCGAGCGCCGTCCCGCCCTCGAGCGCGCCGAGCGCGTCCTCGAACGCGCGCACGGTCGGCGAGACGTCGTGCCGCGCGTAAGGGTTGTCGTCCGGCAGATGCCGGTACGGGGCAGTGAGGACGATGGGCGTGTTCAGCGGGCCGCCCGGTTCGTGCGGACGGCCCGCTGCCACGACTACCGATTCGGGGTGCAACTCCACCCCGGCAACGCTATCGGCTGCGCATCGCCGGTTATCCCTCGCGCGGTACGTCGCCGCGCCAGGCGCCGGTCTCGTGCGCGCGGTCCTCGATGAAGGACTTGAAGCGGTCGAGATCGCCCGCGACCTGGTGGTCGTCGACGCCCACGATCGCGCCGGCCTTCTCGGCGATGCCCTCGGGCTCCCAGTCGAGCTGCACGGTCACCCGCGTCTCGTCCGGGGCCAGCTTGTGGAAGGTCACCACACCTGCGTGGGTGGTGCCGTCCGTGCTCTTCCACGCGACCCGCTCGTCCGGGTGCTGCTCGGTCACTTCGGCGTCGAACTCACGGGTCTGACCGCCGACGCTCACCTTCCAGTGCAGGTGCCGGTCGTCGAGCTGCTGAATGGTGTCGACACCCTTCATGAACTCCGGGAAGGTCTCGAACTGCGTCCACTGGTTGTATGCGGTCGAGATCGGGACGTGCACATCGATCGACTTGGTGACGGTGGTCATCAGAATTCCTCCCAGTCGGGTTTTGCCTTACCCGAGTGGCCTACCCGGTCGGCAAGCGTCCGAACCGATTGACCTTGCGCGGGCTCGATAGCCTCGGACGGTTGTGAGCACGGTCATCGAAACCGTCGCACCGAAACGCCTCGGCACCGGCTTTCGGTGGCTGCTGGCGTCCTCGTGGCTCAACAACCTCGGCGACGGCATCTCGATCGCCGCCGGTCCGCTGCTCGTCGCGTCGCTGACCCACAGCGCCTTCCTCATCGCGTCGGCCGCCTTGCTGCAGTGGCTGCCGCCGCTCGTGTTCGGGCTGTGGGCAGGGGTGCTCTCCGACCGCCTGGACCGCCGCCTGCTGGTCGTCACCGCCGACCTGATCCGGGCCGGCCTCGTGGTGATGCTGAGCCTGACGATCATCACCGGCGCGGTGTCGGTCTCCCTCGTGCTCGGCACGCTTTTCGTGCTGGGCAGCCTGGACGTCTTCGGCACGAACGCGACGTCCACGCTGCTGCCGATGCTGGTGCACCGCGACGACCTCGCGATCGCAAACTCACGCATCCAGGTCGGCATGATCACGCTGAACCAACTGGGCGGCGCGCCGATCGGTGCGGCGCTGTTCGCGGCCGGGCACGCCTCGCCGTTCGTCACGGAGGCGGCGCTCGTCGCGGCCGGTGCGCTGCTCGTCGCGCGGGTCGCACTGCCAAGATACGTACGCGAGGACGAACCCAAACCGGTGTGGCACGAGATCGCCGAGGGCGTGCGATGGGTACGCCACCACGCCGCGGTGCGCACGCTGGTGCTGACGATCTTCACCTTCAACATCACCTTCGGCGCCGCCTGGTCGGTGCTGGTTCTCTACGCCAGCCGCCGCCTCGATCTCGGCGCGGTCGGTTTCGGGTTGATCACCACCATGTCCGCGGCCGGCGGGCTGCTCGGCACGCTCTCCTACGGCTGGATCATCCGGCGGGTCAGTCTCGGCAACATCATGCGCGTCGGGCTGATCATCGAGACGCTCACGCACCTCGGCCTCGCGCTGGCGACCACGCCGTGGGTCGCGATGCCGATCTTCTTCGTGTTCGGCGCGCACGCGTTCATCTGGGGCACGACGTCGATCACCGTCCGGCAGCGCGCGGTGCCGACGGGTCTGCAGGGCCGTGTCACGAGCGTGAACACGGTCGGCACGTTCGGTGGTCTGGTCATCGGCTCGAGCATCGGCGGCGGCCTGGCGGAACGCTACGGCGTCACTGCGCCGTTCTGGTTCGCCTTCGCCGGCTCGGCGATCTTCCTCGTGGTGATCTGGGCGCAGCTGCGCCACATCGCGCACGACGAGTCGGTGCCGGTCGCCGCCTAGGGTGCGCCGAGGCCCGCCTCGCGGGCGCGCAGGGCGGCGCTCGTCCGGTCCGGCACCTGCAGCTTCATCAGCACCGCGGACACGTGGTTGCGCACCGTCTTGTCGCTGAGCCCGAGTTCGGCGGCGATCTCGGAGTTGCGCCGGCCCTGCGCGATCAGCGACAGCACGTCCTGCTCGCGGGCGGTGAGGTCGGGGAACGGACGCGTCGCCGTCGCGCCGGCCGCGAAGTGCGCCACGATCTTGCCCGCGACCTCGGCGCCGTAGACCGCATCGCCGCCGGCGACCGCCACGATCGCGCGCACGAGCTCGGCGCGGTCGGCACCCTTCACGAGATAGCCGCGCGCGCCTGCGCGCATCGCGGCGAACAGCGACGCGTCGTCGGTGTGCATGGTGAGCACGAGGGTCGCCACGTCCGGGTGCGACTCGCGCAGTCGGGTGATCGCGGCGGCCCCGTCCATACTCTTCATCGACAGGTCGGTGACCACGACGTCGGGCCGGTGCTGCGCCACCGCGGCGAGCAGCTCGTGCCCGTCCGCGGCCTCGCCGACGATCTCGACCTCGGCGGCGTCGGCCAGCGCGGCCACGATGCCGTAGCGCACCATCGGGTGGTCGTCGGCGATGACGACCCGGACCGGATTCACCGCACGCCCAACGGCAGGTCCACGCGGATTTCGGTGCCCGGCGCCCGGTCGCGGGTGGCGAACCGCCCGCCGAGCCGCTCGGCACGCTCGCGCATCGACTGCATGCCCACGCCGCTCCCGTTCACCGAGCGGCTCGCCAGCCCGACACCGTCGTCCTCGACGGTGACGTGCAGCGCGTCGTCCACGGTGATACCGATCGTGCAGCACTTCGCGTCGGCGTGCTTCATCACGTTGGTGAGCGCCTCTTCGACGATGCGGTAGGCGGCGACCTCGACCTCGGGTGAGACGGCGATCGTGTCCGGGGCGTTGAGTTCGAGGCGCAACCCGCTGCCCTGCCGCACGTGCGCGACGCGGCTGTGCAACGCCTCGAGCAGTCCCTGCTCGTCGAGCGCGCCGGGGCGCAGGTCGTCGATGATGCGGCGCACCTCGTCGAGCGCACTGCCGGCCTCGGCGCGCAACCGTCCGACGAGTTCGCCGGCCCGCGGCGCCGACCCGCTCTCGAGCGCTTCGAGACCGAGCCCGATGCCGGTCAGGGACGGCCCCAGCCCGTCATGCAGGTCCTGGCGCAGCCGCTGCCGTTCGGTGTGCACGGCGTCGCGCAGCCGCTGCTGCGCCGTCTGCAGCTCGGCGGTGAGCGTCAGCGCGTGCACGACCACGGCCACGAGCGGCGTCACCGCGTCCAGCAGTCGCAGTTCCGCGCCGCCGAGCACCTCCTCGCCGGGTCGCATGCCGACGGCGAGGATTCCCAGCGCCTCCCCGCCGAAGCGCAGCGGCAGCTCGCGTCCGGCCGCGCCGTCACCCCAGCGGGCGAGCACGTCGCCGTGGCGGTCGCGGACCTCGACGCACGGCACCCGCAGCGCGCCGGCCAGCGCCGCCGCGGTCTCGGCGAGCAGGTCCTCGCCCGCGCTGCTGCCCAGTGGGGACGAGAGGCGGGCGAGCGCGGACCACGGGTCGGCGCGGTAGCCGTACACGAGACGGTCGACGAGCCGCTGTACCCGATCACGCGCCGGGGCGAGGCCGACGGCGATCAGGCTGGCCGCGACCACCACCGGCGCCGGGCCGTGCGGCACCACTTCGGCGAGGCCGGCCGTGACCGCGACGAACACGGCGAGGACGAGGCCGGTGAGCATCGCGTAGAGCAGGGTGCGGCGCACCACCACGTCGACGCCGAGCAGCCGGTAGCGCAGCACGCCCACGGCGATCGCGAGCGGCACGAGCAGGAACGCGATGAAGCCGAGCCAGGTCGGCGCCAGTACGACTCCGGCGACGGCGATCACGGTGGCGAGCAGCACGAGGACGATCTGCTGCCGCTCCGGGGCGCCGGCGCGGATCATCCGGCGGATCGCCGTGACGACGGTGCCGCTGAGTCCGATGAGCAGCAGGATCGCGCCGCCGGCGGCCACGATCTCCGCCACTGCCTTCGGCACCAGATGCGGCGGCGTGGACGTACGGATCTCGTCGGTGATCGCATTCGGCGCATTCGCGTAGCCGACATAGACCAGGACCAGACCCGCGACGGAACTCCGATCGAAACGCCGGGCCCAGCGGCCGGTCACCGCGCCGCTAGGAAAGCGCGCGAGCACGAGCGTGGCCGGGATGACCAGCGCCGGGATCCACAGCGGCGCCGACGCGGCGAGCACGAGGTAGCCGAGGGGCAGGTTCTTGTCCGGCGCCGCGACCGCGAGCGAGCCGTAGACCTGGCCGGCGTTGCAGACGGAACCGCACAGGCCGGCGAGGACGAGCAGCCAGCCGATCGGGTTGCGCGGGCGCAGCCAGCCGAGCAGGACGCCGACCAGGACCAGTGAGCAGCCGATCACCGCATAGCCGGCGTCGAACTCCGGCGCATCCGGGTGCTGGCGTGCCGCGAGCCCGTGTACCTGGGGCTCGACGGCGATGGCGAAGACGACCAGGCCGGCGATCAGGACGAGCAGTCCCAGCGCCCAGCGGCGCAGTGCCGTCTCCGACCAGCGGTTGATCACGAACAGAGTGTGCGGCCGGCGGCGGCAATTGTCTCGGGACGGCAGTCCCGGGCGGGCCGGGCGATCTTCCCGGCCGGGTGCGGACGCGGCACACTGCTGCGTCGCCGTCCCGGCGCGCAGAGTTCGCAGCGACCGATCACCGAACC
>JAICKR010000113.1 GCA_025927835.1 Jatrophihabitans sp.
CACGGCGTGCGCATCGTCGACGACATCACCGCCGGCGGCCGCCTGGGCCGGCTGTCGGCCTACGTGCGGGACAAGCGCATCCCGCTGGAGATGTGCCCGTCCTCGAACGTGCAGACCGGCGCGGCCAAGTCCATCGCCGAGCACCCCATCGGGCTGCTGCGCCGGCTGCAGTTCCGGGTCACGGTCAACACCGACAACCGGTTGATGAGCGGCACGTCCATGAGCCGGGAAATGACCCTGCTGGCCGAGGCGTTCGGCTACACCTGGGCCGACCTGCAGTGGTTCACCATCAACGCGATGAAGAGCGCGTTCATCGGCTTCGACGAACGGCTCGAGATCATCAACTCGATCATCAAGCCCGGCTACGCCGCGCTCATGGCCTAGGAGAGCAGCCCGAGGCGCTGCTTCTCCTGCAGCACGAGCAGCGCGGCAGCGTTCACCTTCGCGCGGAACGCCGCGTCGGAGTTCGCGCGCGACAGCAGTGCGCCCGTCATCTCGCTCGCCTCGTTCGCGTCGACGGTGAGGACGATGTCCCCGCCGGCGCCGACGAACTTCACCGCGCGCGCGCCGACCGAGAAGCCGCTCACCTGCTTCGCGGCGCCGACGTCGTCGCTGATCACCAGGCCGTGGAAGCCGAGGTCGCCGCGCAGCATGCCGGTGATGATCGGCGCGGAGAACGCGGCCGGCACGCCGGGATCCAGGCGCGAATAGATCGCGGTCGACATCATGACGAACGGCACCCCGGCCTGCACCGCGGCGCGGAACGGCGACAGGTACGGATCGGTGCGCGTCGTCACCGAGTCGGTGACGCCGCTCGTCGTGTCGGTGTTGCCGCTGACCCGGCCCAGCCCGGGGAAGTGTTTGACGGTCGCGGCGACGCCGCCGGCAGCCATGCCGCGCAGTACGGCAAGACCGTGTGACTTCACGACCGACGGGGCGTGCCCGAACTCGCGGTCGAGGTCGCCGATCGGCGGGTTCGGTGCGCCGCCGGGCGGGACGGTGTCGAGCACCGGCGCGAGGTTGACGGTGACGCCCGCCGCGCGCAGCTGCTGTGCCCAGCCCTTCGCGTAGCCCTGCAGGGTGGCCGGCGGGATGGTGCCCTGCTGCACGGCGCTGACGATGCGGGTGAAGCCGGAACCCTGCAGCCGCTGGACGAGCCCGCCCTCCTGGTCCGTGGCGACGAGCAGCGCGGTGTGCCGCGGCGCCATGCTCTGCAGCAGCCGGGTCTCCGCGCGGATCTCGGGCAGGCCGGCGTAGCTCGTCCCGTCGAGGATCACCGAACCCACCTCGTACTGCGTGATCGCGGTCGACGTCGCCGGCGAGACGCCCGACGTCGAGCAGTCGACCATGAGCAGCTGGCCGACGCGCTCGCGCAGGCTCATGCCGTTGAACACGCTCTGCGCTGTCACGACCGGCGGTGGCGGCGGCTTCGAACTGGACGGCGGGGTGCTCGTCGCCGGCGCCGACGGCGTGGCCGGCTGCGTCGACGTCGGCGGCGGCGCGGGTGTGGACGCGTCGGGGCCGGACGCCGACGTGTCGGAGCCGTGCCCGTTCGTGGTGCACGCCGCGAGCAGGACCAGGCCCGCTGTGACCACCGAGACCACTACGAGTCGCCGCATCTACTCCACCCAGTCGAACGTCTTGGTAACCGCCTTCTTCCAGGTTGAGTACCTGGCATCACGATCGGTTGCATCCATAGCGGGTTGCCAGGTCCGTTCGGCCGCCCAGTTCGTGCTGATCTGGTCCGTTGACGACCAGAATGCGACCGCCAGCCCGGCCGCATAGGCCGCGCCGAGCGCGGTCGTCTCGGCGATCACCGGACGGATCACCGGCACGCCGAGCACGTCGGCCTGGAACTGCATGAGCAGCTCGTTGCCGACCATCCCGCCGTCGACCTTGAGCTCCGTCAGCGCTACCCCGGAGTCGGCGTTCATCGCATCGACGACCTCGCGCGTCTGGAACGCGGTTGCCTCGAGCGCGGCGCGCGCGAGGTGCCCGCGGTTCACGAAGCGGGTGAGGCCGACGATCGCGCCGCGCGCATCCGGTCGCCAGTAGGGAGCGAACAGGCCAGAGAACGCGGGCACGAAGTACGCACCGCCGTTGTCGTCCACCGTGCGCGCCAACGCTTCGACCTCCGAGGCGTCGCGGATCAGCCCGAGGTTGTCGCGCAGCCATTGCACGAGCGAGCCGGTGACCGCGATCGAACCCTCGAGCGCGTACACCGGATCCTGATCGGGCAGTGCGTAGCAGACCGTGGTCAGCAGCCCGTTCTCGCTCAGCACCTTCGTCGCACCGGTGTTGAGGAGCAGGAAGTTGCCGGTGCCGTAGGTGTTCTTCGCCTCGCCGGGCGACAGGCACGCCTGCCCGAACGTGGCGGCCTGCTGATCGCCGAGGATGCCGGCCACGGCGACGCCGGCGAGCGGGCCGTCCCGGACGTCGCCGTACACCTCCGACGAGGACCGGATCTCCGGCAGCATCGACATCGGGACGCCCATCTCGTCCGCTATCTCGGGCGCCCACTGCAACGTGTCCAGATCCATCAGCATCGTGCGGGACGCGTTCGTGGCGTCCGTCGCGTGCCGGCCGGTGAGCTTCCACAGCAGCCAGCTGTCGACCGTCCCGAAGGCGAGGTCGCCGGACGGCTGGACGTTGTCGAGTATCCAGCGGATCTTCGGGCCGGCGAAGTACGTCGCGAGCGGGAGCCCGGTGCGGTCGCGGTAGCGGTCGTTGTCGCCGCGCGCGAGCTCGTCGCAGATCGCCTGCGTGCGGGTGTCCTGCCACACGATCGCGGGCGCCACCGGCTCGCCGGTCGCACGGTCCCAGACAACCGTCGTCTCGCGCTGGTTCGTGATGCCGATCGCGGCGACGTCGCCGGCCCGCAACCCGGCCTGCTCGAGCGCCTCGCCGCACACCGCCTCGGTGTTGGCCCAGATCTCGCGTGCGTCGTGCTCCACCCAGCCCTGCCGGGGTAGGTGCTGGCGGTGTTCGCGCTGCGCGCGTGCGACGACCTCAGCCGCGGCGTTGAACAGCATGCAACGGGTGGACGTCGTGCCCTGGTCGATCGCCGCCACGACTGTCCTCATGCTCGCTCCGCAAGACGTCGCTCGTCGGTCACTGCGCTAGCGTGCCATCCGTGCAGCCGAGCATCCCGAAGGGTGGGGCCGCGTCGCGGCTCGACGGGACTTACCGGGAGGCGGCCTGGGCCCGCCTGGAGCACGACGCGTTCGATGTCGTCGTCATCGGAGGCGGGGTCACCGGAGCCGGCGCCGCCCTGGACGCGGCCACGCGCGGGCTCTCGGTGGCGCTCATCGAAGCGCGGGACTGGGCGTCGGGCACGTCGAGCCGCTCGTCCAAGCTCTTCCACGGCGGGCTGCGCTACCTCGAACAGCTCGAGTTCGGACTGGTACGTGAAGCGCTGCGCGAACGCGAGCTGATGACCACCCGGCTCGCGCCGCACCTGGTCAAGCCGGTGCCGTTCCTCTACCCGCTCACGCACCGCGTGTGGGAGCGGCCGTACGTCGCGTCCGGGCTCGCGCTCTACGACACGATCGGTGGGCAGAGCAGTCTGCCCGGCCAGAAGCACCTGTCGCGGCGTGCGGCGCTGCGCATGTTCCCCGGGCTGCGCGACGACGCGCTCGTCGGCGCGGTGCGCTACTTCGACGCGCAGGCGGACGATGCGCGGCACACGCTGACGGTCGCGCGCACCGCGGCGCGCTACGGCGCCGTCGTGCGCTCGTCCACCCAGGCGGTCGGCTTCGAACGCGAGTCCGACCGCGTCGTCGGGGTCGTCGTCCGCGACACCGAGGACGGGCGCGAGACGAGCGTCGCCGCGGGCGTCGTGCTCAACTGCACCGGCGTGTGGACCGACGAGATCCAGGCGATCTCCGGCGGGCGTGGCCGGTTCCGGGTGCGCGCGTCGAAGGGCGTCCACATCGTGGTGCCGCGCGAGAAGATCGCGGGCGACGCGGGGCTCATCCTGCGCACCGCGACCTCCGTGCTCTTCGTCATCCCGTGGAAGAACCACTGGCTGATCGGGACGACCGACACCGACTGGAACCTCGACCTCGCGCACCCGGCCGCAACGAAGGCCGACATCGACTACCTGCTCAACTGCGTCAACGAGGTGCTCGTGTCGCCGTTGTCGCACGAGGACATCGAGGGTGTCTACGCGGGGCTTCGTCCGCTGCTGGCCGGCGAGTCGGAGGAGACATCCGCGTTGTCACGCGAACATGCCGTCGCGCGGGTCGTGCCCGGGCTCGTCTCGATCGCCGGCGGCAAGTACACGACCTACCGCGTGATGGCCGCGGACGCCGTGGACGCTGGCGGCGAGGACCTGCTCAAGCGCGTCGCGCCGTCGTGCACCGACCGGGTGCCGCTGCTCGGCGCGGACGGGTTCTTCGCGATGCAGAACCAGATCGAGGCGCTCGGCACCGAGTACGGGCTGCATCCCTACCGGGTGCGCCACGTGCTGGACAGGTACGGCTCGATGATCCGCGACGTGCTCGAGCCGGGGCTGACCGATGCGGAGTTGCTGCAGACCGTGCCGGGTGCGCCCGACTACCTGATGGCCGAGATCCGCTACGCCGTGACGCACGAGGGTGCGCTGCATCTCGAGGACGTGCTCACCCGCCGCACCCGCATCTCCATCGAGTACCCGCATCGCGGCGTCGACTCCGCGCCCGCGGTCGCCGCGCTGATCGGGGCGATCCTCGGCTGGGACGGCGAGCAGCGCGACGCCGAAGTGCAGAACTACGTCGCCCGGGTCGACGCGGAACGCTCGTCGCAGTCGCGCTTCGACGACGCGGCTGCCGACGAGGTGCGCACCGCGGCGCCGGAGGTGCGTAGGGCGCTCAGCCCTCCGGTCGGAAGCAGGTCCGCACCTCGGTGACGAGGTCACGCCAGTCCTGACGGTCGACCGACGGCCCGTCGAGGATGTCGAGGTCGGCCTCGAGCCCGCAGAACTCGGCGAGCTGGCGGACGAGCTCGATGCCTCCCGGTGTGGGTTTGCCGAGGTCGAAGACCGCGTCCTCGCCCGGCGCGAACGCGTCGTCGTCCTCCTCGTCGGCGAGCAGGCTCCACCACTCGAGCTTGATGAGCTCGTGCTCCTTGGCGGTGCGGCAGTAGCGCGCGAGGTCGGCGACCTCGGTGAACACCGCGACCGTGTCATCGCCGCCGATGAACGCGGTCTCGGTGTCGTCGCCGTTGACGTCGGCGAGCACCTCACCGCGCACGGTCACGAGGTCGGCATCGGGCAGCACGATGCGGATCGGCTGCGCGCCGACGCGCTCCCACAACGACTCGTCCTCGTCGAACTCCGAGGTCGTGAAGTCGCCCTGCCAGGACAGCCACGAGTCGACCCGGTTGATCGCACGCTCCCACGAGTCGGCGATCGTGTCGCCGAGTTCGTTCCAGCGCTTGCGGCCGTCGCGGCCCTGGTAACTGATCTCCTCGTCGACCAGCTCGGCGTAGGCCGGTGTGCCCTCGACCAGCCGGCGCAGCGCGCCGTCGTCGCAGCAGTCGGCGATGCGACCCACCATGTCGACCACGTTCGCCAATGACGACACATGGACCGGGTCGGGCTCGTCGCCGGCCCACTCGTAGACGGCGTCGAGGTCGTAGTGGTCATCAGGCGAGGGGCGCAGGTCGTCGGGCGTCGCCTTCAGCACCAGGCCGTACCCGGGGTGGTCGGAGAGGTCGTTCTCCTCGCCCGAGGCGATGAACGCGGCGAGCTCGTTGGTGCTCGGGTACACGAGGATCTTGGCGCCGTCGCCGAGGAAGCCCTGCCACTCCTCGCCGTCCGCGTCCTCCCACGGCGGGGCGTACAGGGTCACGCCGGTGCGGTCGTTCACGGTCAGCAGGATCGGCACGATAGACGCGTTCGCGCTTGTCATGCGACGAAACCTACCGGCCGCGCAGCAGCGATGGACCGGCGCCCGGTGTCGATCTAGGCTGACCTCGCCGCCAACGGTGAGGAGGCCGCCATGGGGCTGAGCGAGACCTATAGCAAGGCGCTGCGTGACTTCGAGAAGCTGACGAACCAGCAGGCCGCCACCTCGAAGAACAAGGGCAGCGAGGAGGGGCTCAAGAGGCTCAAGCTGCTCTTCAAGCAGGGTAAGACGATCCAGCAGCGCATCGACGACTTCGAGGCCGCGGTCGACGACGCGTCTGCGGCCAACACTGTTGCGCGGGCCAAGAAGGAGTTGCCGCGCCTCGAGACCTCGCGCAAGAAGCTGAGCGAGGGGCTGAAGAAGAACATCGACGAGTTCCAGACGATCGCACCGTTCGTGACGTCCAACAGTGCGAGCAAGACGGCGTACGAGATCTTCATCAAGCGCCTGATGCAGCTTCACACCTCCGCCAAGAGCGAGGCAGAGAGCCGCCGGATGTATCTGCTCGAGACGATCGGCGGTAGCCGGAAGCCGACTCCGGACGCAAAGTTGATCAGCAGCCTGAAGGCGTTGAATCTCAACCTGCGCAGCGGGATCGCGGAGACCGAAGCGCTCATGAAGATGTTCCTGGAGAAGCCGAGCGAGAAAACCTTCAAGGCGGCGTTCACCGGAAACTCGGGCGGTCCACGGACGCTCACGACCGCCACCAGGACCTGGGAGCGAACGATCCTGCCCAAGGATCCGTCACTCGCGCAGCAACTGACGGTCGATCCGCAGGCTCTGTTCGACGACTACGAGGAGCTCGCGAACCTGCAGGCCATCGCGGATTGGCGAAAGAAGTTTCGGATTCAAGATTTCAGCGGCACGGGCTGGCACGGCGTCGCGATGCGCTTGGCCCAGGGATACCTTCGTCAGCTCGGCGGCTGGAAGAAGTTCGCCGACGAGGTCAAGGCGCTGACCTAAGAGTCCGTCCACGGCCCGCACCGCCCGGCACGCCCATGTCACGACAGGGCGAGGCTGTCCCGTCCTACGTACATGAGTGTTCTCGCCCACCGAATCTGTGCCGCGCTGCTCGCGCTGATCGCCCTGCTCGTCGGCGGCTGGGCGGCGCTCGCGCCGCACTCCTTCTACACCTCGTTCCCACTTCCGGGACACCACTGGGTGTCGCCGCTGCCGGCGTACAACGAGCACCTCACCCGCGATGTCGGCGGCCTCTACCTGGCGTTGTTCACCGTCAGTCTGTGGTCGGTGTTGCGGCCGCGGGCCGAGTCGTTCCGGCTGGTCGGCGCCGGCTGGCTGGTCTTCGGCGTGGCGCATCTGGCTTTCCACGCCGAACATCTCGAGGTCTTTTCGAACGCGGACGCCGTCGGCAACGTACTAACCCTCAGCGGGGCCGTGGTGCTGGCAGCGCTGCTGCTGTGGCCCGCCGGCCATGGTGCCCGGGCCGACGAACAGGTAGCGCGATGAGCCGCGAGGACGAATTGGCCGCGAGCTTTCTCGCGGCCCGGCCGCGGCTCGTCGCGATCGCCTACGCGATCCTCGGCAGTTCCGCCGAGGCCGAGGACGTCGTGGCCGACACCTGGCTGCGACTCGCCCGAGCCGACGGCGTCGAACCCGTCCGCGACGTCAACGGCTGGGCTGTGGTCGCGGTGGCACGGGGGGCACTGGACGCCTACCGCTCGGCGCGGCTGCGGCGCGAGGTCTATGTCGGGCCGTGGCTGCCCGAGCCGCGGGTGGAGCCGTTGCCGCTCACCGATCCGGCGGATCGGGTCACGCTGGACGAGCAGGTCAGCTTCGCGATGCTGGTGGTGCTCGAATCGCTCTCACCGGCCGAGCGGACCTCCGCAGCAATCGGGGCGCGCGGGTTGCCACCGGTTGAGTTCGGGTCGCTCTGGCGGCCGGCCGCTGACGAATCGGTACCTGTCGGGCGTGGGGCTTGGAGTTTGCCCGCACAGCCGCAGGCAACCGTCGCGCGGCGCAGACTGGGTCCGTGAAGGCCCCCCAGTCACCGCCCTCTCGTCAGCTGTGGATCGCTGTGATCACGGTAAGCGTGGCGATGTGGGGCGGCCAGGTGGCGTTCGGCGTGCGGGGGAGGATTCCGGCCTGGGTGGGCGTGGTCGCCACGATCGCGTGGTTCTCGCTGTTCCTCACGTATGTCGCGTCGCGCCTCAACGACAGCTGGGCGCACGAGGCCCGTGACCGCCGCGCCGCGGCACGTCGCAGCACCTACTCGAAGCCGTAACGATCCGCCGGCACGCGGCGGATGGCGCCGCTTGATCCATCGCACGGGCGGAACGAGGTTTACCTTGCCCGCACCAACGCGGGCAAGCTACAAGCTCCCCGTGGTGTCTGCCGCATGCCGGCGCGTGAGGTCTGCCTGCGCCGCCGCAGGCAAGCTACAAGCTCCCCGTGGTGTCTGCCGCATGCCGGCGCGTGAGGTCTGCCTGCGCCGCCGCAGGCAAGTCTCAAGCTCGCCGAGCGGTCCGCCGCAGCTCCCGCGCCGTCGTCCACACACCGAGGTTGCGTGATGGGATTCGTCGGTGGGCGAAGGGACGCTGCGCCGTATGGACATCGCCCGCACCCTGCGCGCCGCGCGGCGCGCGCGGAAGGTCAGCCAGCGCGAGCTCGCCACGCTCGCCGGCGTGCCGCGTTCGACGATCGAGCGCGTGGAGGCCGGTCGCGTCGCACCTGGCCTTGTCACGGCGGCCCGGTTGCTCGGGTCGCTCGGCTACGAGCTGGTCGCCGCGGACCAGCGCGGCGAGATCCTCGAGCTGGACGACGAGCACGATCGAGTCCGCGATCGTGCCGGGCGGCGCTTTCCCGCCCACCTGTTGTGGGGCCGCACCGCGGGCTACTTCGAGCCGCTGGGCTCGGGGCTCGACTGGTGGGGCTGGCATCGCATCGCCTGGCCGTTCGACGGTCCCGACATTGTCCCTGCGCACACGTTCCTGCATCGGCCACGCGATCACGCCGCGCCGTCCGAACCGTGGCGCGACGGCGAACGGCTCGACGCGGTCCACGAATAGGCACGCCGAACGTCACCAGCGCACAGGGTGGATGAAGCGGGCCGCGGGCTGACGCAGCCACTGCGTCATGCGCATCACCAGGTCCATGTCCGCCTGGCGGGCGGTGCGCAGGTTCGTCAGCCGGTTCGCCGTGGCGCCGAGCTCGTCGCCGAGCGCCGCCCAGGTGAGTTGACGCTCATGTCGTTGCTCGTTCACTGCCGCGTGCAGCTGCGGGAGATCCCAGCGCAGCCGCCGGTCCGGACCGGCATTCGGCAACCGCGCATCGCCCACGTGGGCCGCACGGCCGGCGAGGAAGTCCTCGGGCGGGCGGTCGATCCAGCGCAGGAGCATCAGTGCGTACTGGCACGACATCGTGCCGCGCCTCGCAGTTCGCACGAGCGCACCCGGGCAGACCGCATGATCCAACAGTTCGGCGTTGAGCTCGTGAGACTGCGCGTACAACTCTTGCGCGAGGCCGTTCCAGTCCAGACCCCGCGCGACGCGTTGCGCGTCGAGCGCGGCGATGAGCGCCTCGCCGTCGAAGGCAGCCATCTACACGCCGATGGGGTGCCAGACCGTCTTGGTCTCGACGAACGCGGTGAGGCGGGAGAGCCCGGGTGCGGCCGCCCAGTCGGTGTCGCGCGGCACGAAGGCGCGCTTCACGTTGTCGGCCGCGGCCGCCTGCAGGTCGGCGCGCGCGCCCGGTGCCGCGCCGGTGAGGTCGAGCGCGTTGACGTCGCGGTGCGATGCGAGCCAGGGCGCCAGTTCGGCGGTGAACCCGGTGAGCAGGTTGATCACGCCGCCGGGCAGGTCGGACGTCGCGAGCACCTCGGCCAGCGAGATCGCAGGTAGCGGGTGATCCTGCGCGGCGACCACGACCACGGTGTTGCCCGTCGTGATCGCCGGCGCCACGACCGACACCAGCCCGAGCAGTGACGAGTCCTGCGGCGCGAGCACGCCGACGACGCCGGACGGCTCGGGCAGCGAGAACGTGAAGTACGGGCCGGCGACGGGGTTCGTCGAGCCGACGATCTGCGCGTACTTGTCCGCCCAGCCCGCGTAGTGCACGAGCCGGTCGATGGCCGCGTGGACCTCGGCCTCGCTCGTGTCTCCGCCCCCTAGCAGCGCGGCGAACTGCTCGCGGCGGCCCTCGAGCATCTCGGCAATCCGGTAGATGATCTGCCCGCGGTTGTAGGCCGTCATCGTCGACCACGTGCCGAACGCCTTGCGCGCCGCCACCACCGCGTCGCGGACGTCCTTGCGCGAGGCCTGCGCCGGGTGCACGATCTCGCCGGACGGCGCGGTAGCCGGGTACGAGCGGCCCGACTCCGAACGCGGGAACTCGCCGCCGATGAACAGCTTGTACGTCTTGCGCACCGGGATGCGCGACGACTCGGATTCGGACGACTTAGACATCGAGGTACGCCGCCAATCCGTGCCGGCCGCCTTCACGCCCGAAGCCGGATTCCTTGTAGCCACCGAACGGCGCGGTCGGGTCGAACCGGTTGAACGTGTTCGCCCACACCACTCCGGCGCGCAGCCGGTTGGCCATCGAGAGGATGCGCGAGCCCTTCTCCGTCCACACGCCGGCTGACAGTCCGTAGGGCGTGTTGTTCGCCTTCGCGATCGCCTCGTCCGGCGTGCGGAAGGTGAGCACCGACAGCACCGGCCCGAAGATCTCCTCCTGCGCGATGCGCGAGGTCTGCGCCACCCCGGTGAAGACGGTGGGCACGAACCAGTAGCCGCGCTCGGGCAACTCGCAGGCCGGCGACCAGCGTGTCGCGCCTTCGGCCTCGCCGGCGTCGGACAGTTCCCGGATGCGAGCGAGCTGGGCGGCCGAGTTGATCGCCCCCACGTCGGTGTTCTTGTCGAGCGGGTGCCCGACCCGCAGCGTCGACAACCGCCGCTTGAGCGAGCCGATCAGCTCGTCCTCGATCGACTCCTGCACGAGGAGGCGCGAGCCGGCGCAACACACCTGACCCTGGTTGAAGTAGATGCCGTTGACGATGCCCTCGACGGCCTGGTCGAGCGGGGCGTCCTCGAAGACGATGTTCGCGGCCTTGCCGCCGAGTTCCAGCGTGATCTTCTTGGACGTGCCCGCGGCCGCGCGCTGGATGAGCTTGCCGACCTCGGTCGATCCGGTGAACGCGATCTTGTCGACGTCCTTGTGC
>JAICKR010000251.1 GCA_025927835.1 Jatrophihabitans sp.
GCACGCGACGACCTGCCTCCGGCCGACGCTGCGATCGACCACAGCCGGCCCGTCCTGCGCGCGCGGGCGCCCCTGCGGATCTCGTTCGCCGGTGGCGGCACCGACGTCACGCCGTTCCCGGAACGCGAGGGCGGAGCCGTCCTGTCCGCGACGATCTCGTCGTTCGCGTTCAGCACGCTGCGCCCTCGCACCGACGGCCAGGTGACCGTGCGATCGCTCGACTACGGCACTTCGATCGGCTTCAACATCGACGAGCCGGTCGAGTATGACGGCAAGCTCGACCTGCCCAAGGCGGCCATCGACCGGATCCGTGGCATCGAGGGAGCCCGCCCGTCCGGGGGCTTCGACCTCTTCCTGCACACCCAGGCACCCCCCGGGTCGGGACTGGGCTCGTCCAGCGCAGTGATGGTGTCGGTGATCGGGCTGGTCGCCCAGCACTGCGGTCTCGACCTGACGCCGTATGACGTGGCCGAGCTGGCCTACCGGCTCGAACGCGAGGACCTGGGGATCCCCGGCGGCTCGCAGGACCAGTACGCGTCTGCCTTCGGCGGTTTCAACTACATCGAGTTCCGGGCCGACGAGGTCATCGTCAACCCGTTGCGGGTGCGCGACGACACGGTGCACGAGCTTGAGCACAACATGCTCCTGGCCTTCACCGGCAACACCCGGGTGAGCGACCACATCATCGAGGACCAGCGCTCACGCTACGAGACCGGCAACGCCGAAGCGCTCGAGGGACTGCGGGCGCAGAAGGCGCTCGCCGAACGGATGAAGGTCGCGCTGGTGCGTGGCGAGGTCGACGCCCTCGGGCGGTTGCTGGGGGAGGCCTGGTCGCAGAAACGCAAGATGTCCGACCGCATCTCGACCCCGCTCATCGACAAGGCCGTCTCGACCGCGCTGAACGCCGGCGCGCTCGGCGGCAAGGTCACCGGCGCGGGCGGCGGCGGGCACCTCGTCTTCGTCTGCGAATTCGAACGGCGACACATCGTCGCGCAGGAACTCCTCGCCCTGGGGCTGACGATCTCGGAGATCACCTTCAGCCAGCGGGGCGTCACCACCTGGAGAGGACAACACTGATGCCGACCGGACACGCGCTGCACGATGTGGCGCCGGAACGCCGCGGCCCGGCGGTGGCCGACCGCCAGCAGAAGGGCCTGGCCGCGTGGGCGGAACTGTCCCGCGCGCTCGCCGAGCCCCAGCTCGTTGCCCAGGTCGATGCCGCCGGGACCGCGCTGCTCGACGCGCTCGTCGACGGCCGCACGCTGCTGGTCGCGGGCAACGGCGGTAGCGCCGCGATCGCCAGCCACGTGGCCGCGGAGTTCATCGGCAAGTGCATCCTCGACCGGGCACCGCTGCCCGCGATCAACCTCGCGGAGTCGCTCAGCTCGATCACTGCCGTCGCCAACGACTACGCGTATGACGAGACCTTCGCCCGCGGCATCGGCGCGCTCGGGCGCCCCGGCGACGTGCTGCTCGCGATGAGCACCAGCGGAAGCAGCGGCAACATCCTGCGGGCGTTGGACGTCGCTCGCGAGCTGGGCATGCTGACCATCGCGCTCACCGGCGAGCAGGGACGCGGCCTGGCGGGCCGCGCCGATCACGTGCTGGCCGTGCCGTCGCGGGAGACCCCGCGGATCCAGGAGGCGCACATGCTGTGGACGCACGTGTGGTGCGAAGCGGTCGACGTCGTCTGCCAGTGACGTCGTGAGTCTGTCCGATGCCGAATTGCTCGGCGAGTGCCGAGAACCGATCCCTCGGCCGCCGGGATCGGCACGGGCGCCGCACGACCTGGTGTTGCTGGACCGCGACGGCACGCTGAACACCCACCGGCCCGGGTACGTGGCCGATCCCGCCGAGCTGGTGCTGTTGGCCGGTGCTTCGGAAGCCGTGGCCACGCTGAACCACGCGGGGTGTGCGGTCGTGCTGGTCACCAACCAACGCGGTATGGCGACCGGCGAA
>JAICKR010000156.1 GCA_025927835.1 Jatrophihabitans sp.
CTGGTCCGGCGGCGGAAGGGGCTCGCGGGGCTCATCGGTGGTCATCGAAGTGCCTCACGCGTGGAAGATGTGGCGCCGGATCGCCGCGACGTTGGAGAAGATCCGGATCCCGAGCACGACGATCACGCCGGTCGAGAGCTGCCCGCCGACCCCGAGCTTGTCGCCGAGGTAGACGATCAGCGCGGCGATCAGCACGTTGCTGATGAAGGAGACGACGAAGACCTTGTCGTCGAAGATCCCGTCCAGGAAGGCCCGCAGCGCACCGAAGACCGCGTCCAGCGCTGCGACCACGGCGATCGGCAGGTACGGCTCGAGCGGCACCGGGACCGACGGCTGGAGGACCAGTCCGAGGAGGATGCCGACCAGCAGACCGAGCCCGGCGATCATCGGGCCATCTTCGGGGTGGCCGGAACTCGCGCCTGACGCAGGGTCAGCTTCGTGGCCGCTGGCAACTTCAAGGACTCCTCGGGCGTCATCGTGAACTGCAAACCATAGTTCCTCTGCACATCGGACCAGTAAGAGCCGGACTGCGTTTCGGCGAACCGGGCCGGGAGCTGGTCGGGGTTACCCACCGCAGAGACCACGTAGGGCCGCACCAGTGAGGTGAAGTTGACGGTGATGGCCGTGCCGGCGAAGCGGATCGCGCTCAGCGTGCTGAGCCGTTCGCCGTTGATCGAGATCGCCTCGGCTCCCGCGAGCCAGAGCCCGTTGACGAGGATGCGAAGGTCCTTGTCCTGGACCCGTTGCTTGCCCGACGTGGCGACCGGGGAGTCGTCGACGACCACCTTCGCGCCGGGACCGCGCACCGCGATGGCGCCGGTGGCCACGCCCAGCCGGCTCAACCGGGTCTGCATCGAGGCTCCCTCAACGGTCACCTGACGGTAGTCCGCCTGCAGGCTCTCGATGTCGGCCCGCAGGGCGGACGTCTGGTCGCGGCGAGACCGCAGCTGAGCCTGGCGTTCCCTAACCTGCTTGACCAGCGAGGCGTGGCCGAGCTCGGAGTCGGGTGCGTTGCGTGATGTCTGCACGCCGGCGACGGTCAACAGCAGTCCGAACATCGCCAGGATCACCAGCGCTGCCATCCCGGGACGGATCTGCCGGGGCTCACCGCGTCCGGTCCGCTGCCGCGAGGCGTGGGCGTAGTCCTCGTCCAGGGAGTGCAGCGTCAGGTAGTTCAGGAGACCCATGGTCGCCTGCGGGGGCGGGGGCGGAGAAGGTCGCCGTGATGCCGAGGTCGAGCCCCGGTGCGACGTACCGTCGCGCCTCGGGTCAGCCGACATCGAGCCGTGGCGCCCTGCGGTCGTGGTTGGCCATCAACGTCCGGACCTGCCAGGCGTAGAGCAGACCGGCCCACCAGTACAGGCCGGTGCCCCAGATCGCGAACGCCCAGCCGAACACCTTCGCGAGCGTGGCCACTACCCCGGTCCCGTCGCCGAGCAGCAGCAGCGGGAACGCGTAGAGCAGGCAGAACGTCGCCGCCTTGCCGAGGTAGTGCACCTCGGGCGGCGCGTAGCCGGCCTTGCGCAGCGCCGGCAGCGCCGCGCCGACGATCACATCGCGTCCGACGATGAGGATCGCAAGCCAGAGCGGGATCACGTGGCGCAGCACGAGCCCGACGAGCGTGGCCAGGATGTAGAGCCGGTCGGCGAGCGGGTCGAGCAGCGCGCCGAAGCGGCTCATCTGGTTCAGCTTGCGGGCCAGCACGCCGTCCAGCCAGTCGGTGAAGCCGGACAGCGCCAGGATCAGCAATGCCCAACCGTCCTCGTGCGGCCCCAGCAACAGCCACAGGAACAGCGGGACGCCGAGCAGGCGGAGCACGCTGAGCGCGTTGGGAATCGTCCAGATCCGGTCGGTCTCCGGCGCCGCGGGCTCGTTCACGACACCTCCGCCCGCCGCCGTCCCATCTTGTCGGGACGACAGGATTTGAACCTGCGACCCCTTGACCCCCAGTCAAGTGCGCTACCAAGCTGCGCCACGTCCCGCGACGGCAACAACCCTATCTCAGCCGCTGCCTGCGAATCCCTAACGCTTGCGCTTCTCGCGGACCCGTACCGAGATCTCGATGGGGCTGCCTTCGAAGCCGAAGTCCTCACGCAGCCGCCGTTCGAGGAAGCGGCGGTAGCCGGCCTCGAGGAAGCCGGTCGTGAACAGCACGAACCGCGGCGGACGGGTGTCGGCCTGCGTCGCGAACAACACGCGCGGCGCCCGGCCGCCACGGGGCGGAGGCGGTGTCTGCGCGACGACCTCGGACAGCCAGCTGTTCAACTGCCCGGTGGCGATGCGCGTGTCCCACGACGTCAGCGAGGTGCGCAACGCGACGGCCAGCTTGTCGACGGCACGGCCGGTGAGTGCGGAGACGTTGACCCGCGGCGCCCAGGCGACGCGGGCGAACTCGCGCGAGATCTCGCGTTCGAGCTGCTCCCGCCGATCGTCGTCGAGCAGATCCCACTTGTTGAAGACGAGCACGAGCGCGCGCCCGGCCTCGATGACTTCGCCGACGATGCGCTGGTCCTGCTCGCTCAGCGGCTCGGCCGCGTCGAGCAACACCACCGCGACCTCGGCCGCGTCGATCGCGGCCGCGGTGCGCAGGCTCGCGTAGTACTCCATGCCGCTCGCGTGCGTGACCCGGCGGCGCAGGCCGGCGGTATCGACGAAGCGCCACACCTCGCCGCCCAGTTCGACGAGGCTGTCGACCGGGTCGATCGTGGTGCCGGCCACCGAGTCGACCACCGAGCGGTCCTCGCCGGTGAGCCGGTTCAGCAGGCTCGACTTGCCGACGTTGGGGCGGCCGACGAGCGCGACCCGGCGTGGGCCGCCCTGCTCGTCGACGTCGGGCGGTGCGTCCGGGAGCAGTCCGAGCACCGCGTCGAGCAGGTCGCCACTGCCGCGCCCGTGCAGGCCGCTCACCGGCCGCGGCTCGCCCAGGCCGAGCGACCACAGTTCCGCGGTGTCGGGCTCGTAGCGCTCGTCGTCGACCTTGGTGACCGCGAGCACGACCGGTTTCTCCGCGCGGCGCAGCGTGCGGGCCACGATCAGGTCGGTCTCGGTCGCGCCGGTGCGCCCGTCGACGACGAACAGCACGACGTCGGCAGTCGCAGCAGCGCGCTCGGCCTGCGCGGACACCATCGCCTGCAGCCCGCGCGCGTCCGGCTCCCAGCCGCCGGTGTCGACGAGGGTGAACCGGCGTCCGTTCCACAGCGCGTCGTAGGCGACCCGGTCGCGGGTGACGCCCGGGACGTCCTGCACGACGGCCTCGCGCCGGCCCAGGATGCGGTTCACCAAGGTCGACTTGCCGACGTTCGGCCGCCCGACGACCGCGACGACCGGTGCGACGGCGAGCTCGTCGTCCTCCGGCTCGCTCATGTCGTCGCCACCAGGTCGGCGAGTTCGGCGCGGATCTTCTCCGTGACCGCGAGCATGTCGCCCCGCGCGACCCGCTGATGCTGCGGAACCTGGCCGAACCCGAGTGCCTCGCCGAACGCGATGCGGACGTCCGGCCGGCGCTTCCTGCCCAGCAGGTCGGTGCCGTGGCACGCGACCGGTACGACCTTCGCTCCGGTTCGCAGCGCGAAGTAGCCGACGCCGGGCTTGGCGGTGCGGACGAGCCCGTCGCCACGCGTTCCTTCCGGGAAGACCCCGATGGCGCCCCCGTGTGCCAGGACGCGCAGACTGTGCCGCACGGCAGCGATGTTCAATTCGCCGCGCACCACCTCGATCTGCCCGGTGCCGTGCAACAACGGCGCGAGACGAGGCGTGAATGCTTCGCTCTTGACGAGGAATGCCACCGGCCGGTGCAGCAGCGCGAACAGCAACGGTCCGTCGAGGAACGCGCGATGGTTCACCGCGAGCACGAGCGGTCCGCTCGCCGGCACTCGCTCGACCCCGGAAACGTCGAGATGCCCGAGCAGGTGCGCCAGCGTGAGCGCCGTGATCCGACGGCGCCGCAGCGGGCCCGATCCGGTGGCGAGATCGGCGACGGAGGGGCGATACATCAGCCCGCGAGTTCGACGAGCCGCTCGACGACCTGGTCGATGTCGAGATCGGTGGTGTCGAGCTCGACGGCGTCGGCCGCCTGCATGAGCGGGCTCGCGGCCCGGTTGCTGTCCAGGTCGTCGCGGCGCTTGATGTCGGCGGCCACGCTGGCGACATCGGCGCCGAGTTCGCCGGCGCGACGTTGCGCCCGCGCCTGCGGGCTCGCGGTGAGATAGACCTTCGGCCGCGCGGTCGGCCACACGACGGAACCGATGTCGCGTCCTTCGACGACGATGCCGCCGTCGGCGATCAGCTCACGCTGCGCGTCGACGAGCAGCGCGCGCACCGCAGGCACCGCCGAGACCGCGGACACCGCCGCCGTGGTGTCGGCGCTGCGGATGTCGTCGTCGACCGGTTCGCCGTCGAGCGTGATGGAGACATGGTCGGGGTCGGTCGAGATGACGATCTTGGCGCCTTCGACCACCCGGGTCACCGCGACGGAGTCGTCGAGGTCGACCCCGCTGCGCAGCGTCGCGACGGTGGCCGCGCGATACATCGCCCCGGTGTCGAGGTAGCGCGCCCCGAGCCGCGCCGCGAGGCGGCGGGCGACGGTCGACTTACCCGTGCCGGACGGGCCGTCGAGCGCGACGACGCCCGCGAACGCCTGATCGGAACCCACCCGCAAAGGATACGGACTCTAGCGGGGCAAATCGGTCCGCAGGGCGCTCGCACCCCGTAGATACACGTGCCTGATCTCGCTGCGAGTGAGCGAAGTCTCCACGTGGGCGAGCAGGCGCAGGACCCGCGGCATCGAGCCGGGCACCGCGATCTCGGTGGTGCACAGCAGCGGCACGTCGGTGAGCCCGAGCAGTCGAGCCGCGTACGCGGGGAACTCGGCGTTGAGGTCGGTGGTCGCGGTGAACACGATGCTGATCAGGTCGGCGGGCTCGATGCCGTTTCGCTTGAGCACCTCGGTGACCAGTTCGGAGGTCCCGTCGAGGATCGCGTCCCGGTCGTTCGCGTCCACCTGGATCGCCCCGCGCACCGCCCTGACCGCCACGCGAGACACCCTATGCGGGCGCCGCCTCGGCAAGTCGATGCAGGTCGGCGATCTCGGCGCGCGTCAACGCGCGCAGAGACCCGGCACGCTGCCCGCCCAGGTGCACCGGACCGATGCGCGTGCGTACGAGCCGCGACACCGGATGGCCGACCTCGGCGAGCAGTCGCCGCACGATGTGCTTGCGCCCCTCGTGCAGCACGACCTCGACGAGTGCCTGGCGGCCCTGCGTCTGGACGACACGGAATGCGTCGACCGTCACCGGCCCGTCCTCGAGCACCACGCCCGCACGCAACTGCCGGGCGATCTGCTTGCCGACCGGGCCGGGCACGGTTGCGAGGTAGGTCTTGGTGACGCCGAAGGACGGATGCATGAGCCGGTGCGCCAACTCGCCGTCATTGGTGAGCAGCAGCAGTCCTTCGCTGTCCGCGTCGAGCCGGCCTACGTGGAACAGTCGCTCGCTGCGCTCGGCGACGAGGTCGCCGACGGTGCGCCGCCCGCGCGAGTCGCTCATCGCGCTGAGCACGCCTCGCGGTTTGTTCAGCGCGAGGTAGACGAGGTCGTCGCGTACCGCGACGCGGTCACCGTCGACGTGGATCACCGCGGCCTGTGGGTCGACGCGCACGCCGAGTTCGGCGACCACGCCGTCGACCGTCACCCGACCGTCGGCGATCAGCTCCTCGCAGGCACGCCGGGAACCGAGCCCGGCGGCTGCGAGCACCTTCTGCAGCCGGATTCCTGCCTGCTCAGAGGTCATCGGGCGCGATCGCGTCCAGGCCCTCGATGTCCGGCAGCAACGGCGCGAGCGACGGCAGCTCCTCGAGCGAGTTGAGCCCCATCTTCTCCAGGAACAGCTCGGTCGTCCGGAACAGCCCGCCGCCGGTCTCGGGGTCGGTGCCGACCTCGACGATCAGGCCGCGTGCGAGCAGCGTGCGCACCACGCCGTCGACGTTCACCCCGCGGATCGCGGACACCCGCGAGCGCGTGACCGGCTGGCGGTAGGCGATGACCGCAAGTGTCTCGAGCGCGGCTTGGGTGAGCCGACTGCGCTGGCCTTCCTGCAGGAACTGCTCCACCGCGTCCGCGTGTTCGGCCCGCGTGTAGATGCGCACGCCGCCGCCGACCTCACGCAGGTCGATGCCGGCGCCCCGCTCGTCGTAACCCGTGCGCAGCGCGTCGAGCGCGTCGGCCACCGCGTCGGTCGTCTGCTGCACCGCGGCAGCCAGCGCGGTGACGGTGACCGGGGCCTCCACGACGAACAGGATCGCCTCGAGCGCAGCGGCGAGCCGGCCGGCGTCGACCGGCGCGGCCGCCACGGTCGGCAGGGTCTCCTCGTCCACGGTGTCTGCGTTCATGCGTATTCCTCGTCGATGTTGGACGAATTGTCGGCGTCGGCGTCCTGGTCCGCGTCGGGACCGGTCCAGCGCACCCGCAGCTCGGCGAGCGGCGCGGCCTGGTCGAAGGCGACGAGCCCGTCCCGGTAGAGCTCGAGCAGGCCGAGGAAGCGGGCGACGACCTCGATGGTCAGCGTGCAATCGCCGGCCAGCGCGCGGAACGTGGCGGCACCGGAGCGGCGCAGCCTCGAACGCACGATCGCCAGCTGCTCCTGCAGGCTGACCTGCGGCGCGTACAGGTGGTCGGTCTTCACGACCGGGACCGGCCTCGGCACCATCGCCTGCGCCGCGAGCGCGGCGAACTGCTGTGGGCTGATGTCGAGCAGCACCTCTGGGAGCAGCTCGGCGAAACGCGGTTCGAGCTCGACCGCGCGGCCGTGCCGCTTCGACTGGGTGCGCTCCAGCTCGCCGAGATAGGCAGCGGCGAGCTTGTACGCGCGGTACTGCAACAGCCGGGCGAAGAGCAGATCACGCGCCTCGAGCAGCGCGAGATCCTCCTCGTCCTCGACCTCGGCCGCGGGCAGCAGCCGGGCCGCCTTGAGGTCGAGCAGCGTGGCGGCGACGACGAGGAACTCGGTGGCCTTGCCGAGGTCCCATTCGTCCAGCGCCGCCAGGTAGCTGATGAACTCGTCGGTGACCTGCGAGAGCGCGACCTCGGTGACGTCGAGCTGGCGCCTGCTGATCAGGTTGAGCAGCAGGTCGAACGGGCCCTCGAAGTTGTCCAGCCGGACTCGGAACGACCCGTCTGTCGAGCTGTCGCCGGACTCGGCCATGAGATCGTCGATCGCCGCAGCGTCCAGGGCGTCGGTCATGAGCGCGCGATCACCTCGCGGGCGAGGTTGCGGTAGGCCTTCGCGCCGGTCGAGGTCGGCGCCCACGACGTGATCGGCTCGCCCGCGACCGTGGTCTCCGGGAACCGCACGGTACGCGTGATCACGGTGTCGAACACGGTGTCGCCGAACGCCTCGAGCACCCGCGCGAACACCTCCCGGCCGTGCAGCGTGCGGCCGTCGTACATGGTCGCGAGGATGCCGTCGAGCTTGAGATCGGGATTGAGCCGCTGCTGCACCTTCTCGATGGTGTCGATCAGCAGCGCGACGCCGCGCAGGCTGAAGAACTCGCACTCGAGCGGGATGATCACGCCGTGCGCGGCGGTGAGCGCGTTGACCGTCAACAGCCCGA
>JAICKR010000142.1 GCA_025927835.1 Jatrophihabitans sp.
AGCAGACGTTGTCGCGGCCCTGCGTGATGCCCATCTGCCGGATCGCCTCGAGGAACGGCAGCGACTCGATGTCGCCGACGGTGCCGCCGATCTCGGTGATGACGATGTGCGGCGGGCGGCCGGCCGATTCCCCGGTACTCGGCGCCAGAGCCATCGCCCGGATGCGGTCCTTGATCTCGTTGGTGATGTGCGGGATGACCTGCACCGTGTCGCCGAGATAGTCACCGCGGCGTTCCTTGGCGATCACACTCGAGTAGACCTGGCCCGTGGTCACGTTCGCCGAGCCGACCAGATCGGTGTCGAGGAAGCGCTCGTAGTGCCCGATGTCGAGATCGGTCTCGGCGCCGTCCTCGGTCACGAAGACCTCGCCGTGCTGGAACGGGTTCATCGTCCCTGGGTCGACGTTGAGGTAGGGATCGAGCTTCTGCATGGTCACGCGTAAGCCGCGTGCCTTGAGGAGGGATCCGAGGCTGGAGGCGGTGAGGCCCTTACCCAGCGAGGACGCGACGCCCCCGGTGACGAATAGGTGCTTGGTGGCCCAATTAGGCGTCCGATCCACGGAAGTCCACGCTAACACGGACCTGGCGGTTGACCGGAATCGTCAGCGCGGCGCGCCGGGCGTGTCCGGCCGTTCGGTGTCGCCGGCGATCTCCAGGAGCCGTTGGGTGCGGGCCAGGTGCTCGTCGGTGAGCAGGCCGCTGGCGTGCATCTGCCGGATCAGCCGCGCGCGGGAGTACGACGTGGTCGCCAGCGGCGCCGCCGCGCCCACCAGCACCATCGCGAACTGCCGGGCCGCCGCGAGCACCGAGTAGTCGCCGTGCTCGCGTGCACGGGCGGACAGCACCTCGACGCCGTCGCGCCTGGCCCACAGCGGGGCCAGCGTGTCCGAGACCTCGGCCAGCCGCTCGCGGACGAACGTGGCGAGGGCGGTGACGGCCTGCGGTGGCGCCGGGAGATCCATCTGCTCCTACTTCGCGGGGGCGGGATAGAGCGCGTCGGCGCTCTGATCCGTACCGTAATGCCCCACCAATCCCTTGGTCGCACCGGCGAGGGCGAGCACTGCAGACACCTGCCCGAACGCCGTGTTCGCGTTGTCGACGCTGCTCACCTCCTGGCGCGTCGTCTTGGACTTGCGCACCAGCGAGACCAGCCCGCCCTTGCTCGCCGACGCACCGTCGCCGGCGACGACCACGTGCCCGCCGGCCTCGGCGAGCGCGGTCACCAGTGACAGTTCCGCGGTGCCTGCGTAGTCCTTCGACGGGATGGCGCCGTGGCCGAGCACGACCACGTTCGTCGCCGGCGTGATGTCCTGCCCGTTCGTCGACACCATGTGCAGCGCCGCGAACCCGCCCATCACCTGCGTGAGGTCGGTCTGCTGTCCCTTGCCGAGCAGAACGTAGGCGAGCAGCTCGCCGCCCAGCACGTCGGCGTTGTTCGTCTCGGTGAACGTCAGGCCGGGCGGGTGCGCCGGCCCGGTCGCCAGCGAGTTGATGCCGGCACCGCCGGACGGGTCGAGATAGGCCGAGGTGATCGTCACCCGGCCGGTGATCGTGCCGCCGGCGGCCGAGACCTGTTGCGCGACGCCGTCCTGCATGTCGTTCGTGGCGCCGGGCAGCACGACCTCCAGCACGTTCTTGTCGGCGAGCGCGTTCGCGACCAGCTGCGCACCGTAGGTCGAGGCGAACTGCCCGGCGTCGTCGACCTGGCCTGTCAGCTGCTTGACCTGTGTGGCCAGCGCGTCGCGCTGTTTCTCCGCGTCGTTCTTCTGGTTGCGCAGGTCCTTGGTGATCGGGCCGTTGAGCGCGGTGGTGCCGACGACGATGCCGAGCGCGAGAGCGAGGAAGACGGCGACGATGGAGACAAGGTGGTACCGGAAAGAGATCACGAGAACTTGTCCTGAATCCAGTTGATCGAGGTTGTCCAGTCGTGGTGCAGCGAGTCGAGGTAGGTGCGCCCCGTGTCGGAGACCGCGAGCGCCGAGACGATCGCCACGAGGGCCGCGATGACGAGCAGGAGCAGGGCGGCGCCGGAGATTCGCGTGCGGTAGAGCCGCGACACGGTGTTCGCGTCGACGACCTTCGCGCCGAGGCGCAGCCGGGTGAGGAACGTGGACGCCATGCCGGAGCGGCCGCGATCGAGGAACTCGGTGAGCGTGGCGTGGCTGCCGACCGCGACGACGAGCTCGGCGCCGTTCTCGTCGGCAAGCAGCATCGCGGCGTCCTCGCTGGTGCCCGACGTCGGGAACGTGGCGGCCTCGATCCCGAGATCCTGCACTCGCGCCAGGCCGGGCGCGCGCCCGTCCGGATACGCGTGCACGATCACCTCGGCGCCGGTCGCCAGAGCCGCGTCGGAGACCGCGTCCATGTCACCGACGATCACGTGCGGCTTGTGCCCGGCCTCGAGCAGCGCATCAGCGCCGCCGTCGACCCCGACGAGGACCGGCTTGTACTCGCGGATGTAGTGCTTGAGCGACTTCAGGTCGCGCGCATAGTCATGACCGCGCACCACGATCAGCGCGTGCCGGCCCTCGAAGCGCGTCCGGAGCGTGGGGATGCCCTCGCCGTGGAGCAGCATGTTGCGCTCGTGGCCCATGAACTCGGCCGTGTTGACCGCGAATGCCTCGAGCTGCGACGAGAGACCGGACCGCGCCTCGAGCATCAGGGCTTCGATGGTCTCGATGTCCTGCGAGGTGCCGCTGACGATCGGCGAGTCGCCGATGTAGACCGTGTCACCGTCGACGCGGATCTTCGTGCCTTCCTTCACCGCGGCGAAGATCTCGGCGCCCACGTTGTCGAGCAGCGGGATGTTGTGCGACACGATGAGCTGCGGGCCGAGGTTCGGGTAGCGCCCGGAAATGCTGGGCTGGGCGTTGATGATCGCGGCCGGGTGTGCGACGACGAGCAGCTCGGCGGCCATCCGGTCGAGGTCGACGTGGTCGATGATCGCGATGTCGCCGGGGTTGAGCCGACCGGCCAGGCGCGGCGTCTGCCGGTCGAGCCGCGCGACCCCGCTGACGCCGTTGTGGCCGTCGGCGCGTCGGCGCAGCGTTGCAAGCTTCATGGCTGCCTATCGTGCCATCCGATGCTGGGCGCGGCGGGCTCCGCCACGCGGTCCGCAGCGACTCTCAGCCGGCCTTGCGGGTGGTCGTGCGGCGTGCGCCGGCGGGCTTGCGGACCGGTTCTGCGGCTGTTTCCACGTGTGATTCGGCGGCCGGGTCGGCAGCAGCATCGGCGAGCAGCTCGGCGGCGTGCTCGCGTGCGGTCGGCGTGTCGGAACCGGCCAGCATGCGCGCCAGCTCGCCGATCCGGGCCTCGTCCGTGACGATGCGGACGTCGCTGGCGGTGACCCCGCCCTCGCCCGCACCGGCCGGTTTGTCGACCACCACATGCCGGTCGGCGAACGCGGCCACCTGCGCGAGGTGGGTGACGACGACGACCTGCCGCTGCCGTGCGAGCCGGGCCAGCCGGCGTCCCACCTCGATCGCGGCCCGCCCGCCGACACCCGCGTCGACCTCGTCGAACACGAAGGTCGGCACCGGATCGCTCCCGGCGAGGCACACCTCGAGCGCGAGCATCACCCGCGACAGTTCGCCGCCGGACGCGCCGCGGCCGACCGGGAGCGCGGGGGCGCCGGGATGTGGCTGGAGCAGGAAGGTCACCTCATCGGCCCCATCGGCGGCGATGCCGACCGGTTCGCCGTCGAGCGTGAGGGTCGGCAGGGCGTCCGTGACGGCACGGCGGATGACCGCGACTTCGAGGCGCGCGTCGGTCATCGCCAAGCCGGCGAGCTCGGACGACACCGCGTCGGCGAGCGCGCCTGCGGCCCGGCCGCGCTGCGCGGAGATCTGCCCGGCGAGCATGGCCGCATCGGCCGCCGCGTCGTCGCAGCGTGCGCGCAGTGCGGCGAGCGCGTCGTCGCTGACGTCGATGTCCGCGAGGCGTTCGCGGGCGGCGTCGGCCCAGCGCAGAACGCCCTCGATCGTGGGCTCCGGCTCGTCGCAGTACTTGCGCACCAGCGTGTTCAGCGCTGCCCGCCGGCCCTCGACCTGCTCCAGCCGCGCCGGATCGCTGTCGAGCTGGTCGGCGTAGCCGCCGAGCTCGGTGCCGAGATCGGCAGCCAGCGCGGCCAGCTCGGTGAGCCGGTTCGCGAGGCCGTCCAGCTCCGCGTCCGAACCCTGCTGTTGCGCCAGCGTGCGCGCGGCGCCACCCAGCAGTTGGGTGACGTCGACGTCGCCGCTCGGGTCGTCCGGGTCGCCGACGAGCACGTCGTGCGCGGTGCGGGCGGCGACGGTGAGCGCGTCGGCGTGCCCGAGCCGGGCGGCGAGCTGGGTGAGCTCGGCGGCCTCCCCGGGCTGGGGGGCGACGCTCTCGATCTCGGCGATGCCGTGCGCGAGCAGGTCGGACTCGCGCCGCAGCTCGGCGGCGCGGCCGATGCGGTCGCTGAGCTCGGCCGCGGCAGCCCGCCAACGCGCGTACGCGGTCGCGAACGGCTCGAGGTCGACGCCGGCATACCGGTCGAGCGCGGCGCGCTGTGCCGCGGGGCGGACGAGTCGGAGTTGGTCGGCCTGCCCGTGCACGGCGAGCAGTTGATCGGCGAGTTCGCCGAGCACCGCGACGGGCGCGGGCGCGCCGCCCACGTAGGCGCGGGAGCGGCCGGCCGCGCTCACGATGCGGCGCAGGACGAGCGTGTCGCCGTCGTCCAGTTCGCCGCCCGCGGCGCGGACGCGTTCCCCCACCGCCGCCACGTCGCCGACCCGCAGCCGGCCGTCGACGCTGGCCTGGTCGGCGCCGGTGCGCACCCGCGCCGAGTCGGCGCGGCCGCCGAAGAGGAGCAGCAGGCCGGTGACGACCATCGTCTTGCCGGCGCCGGTCTCGCCGCTGACCACCGTGAGCCCCGGCCCGAGCGGCAACACGGCCTCGTCGATCACGCCGAGCCCGCGGATCGACAGCTCCTCAAGCACGGTCCGAGGCTATCCGGGCCGGCCGGGGATCGCGGGCGCGGTCCACAACCGGCGTGTGTCGTCAGGCGTCGACGTCGGGCGGCGGCGACGCCTCGCGCAGGCTGCGCACCGGCAGCTGGAACTTCGACACGAGCCGCTCGGTGAAGCCGACGTCGCGCAGCCGCACGACCTTGACCGACAGCGCGCCGCGCCGCATGCGCACCCGCGCGCCCGGCGGCACCGGCATGGAACGGCGCCCGTCGCAGCTGAGCACCGCGGCGTGATCGGGGCTCACGAGGTCGACGTCGACGACGCAGGACGGTGCGACGACGAACGGGCGGGCGAACAGCGCATGGGCGGCGTTGGGCACGACGAGCATGGCGTCGACGTTCGGCCAGATGATCGGGCCGCCGGCCGAGAACGCGTAGGCGGTCGAGCCGGTGGGTGTGGAACAGAGCAGGCCGTCGCAGCCGAAGCGCAGCAGCGGCCGCTCGTCGACCGCGACCGCGATCTCGAGCATCCGCTCGCGGTTGGTCCGCTCGATGGAAGCCTCGTTCAGCGCCCACGCCGACTCGGTGACGACCCCGTCGAGGATCACCTCGGCATCGACCGTGACCCGCTCTTCGACCTCGTAGTGTCCGGTGACGATGGCGTCGACCGCGTCGTGCAGGTTCTGCGGTTCGGTCTCGGCGAGGAAGCCGACGTGGCCGAGGTTCACCCCGAGCATCGGGACGCCGGCCGGCCGGGCGAGTTCGGCGGCGCGCAGGAAGGTGCCGTCGCCGCCTAGTGCGAGGACGAGCTCGCAGCCCTCGGCCGCCGTGGCGGAGTCGACCACCCGGGTGCCGGCGGCATGGAACGCGCCCGCTTCGTCGGGCAGCAGCCGGACCTCGATGCCCGCGACGGCCAGCTGCTCGATAGCGCGCTCGGCGAGCGTCACGATCTGGCGGCGCGACGTGTGCGCGACGACCAGGATCGCCCTCATGTCGCGTCTCCCTCGCTGCCGACCACGATCTCGGTGATCTCCTCGTCCGGCAGCGCCTCGCCGTCGGCGCGGCGCAACCACAGGAAGAATTCCACGTTTCCGGATGGGCCGGGCAGCGGGCTGCGCGCCACGCCGTGCGCCCACCAACCGAGTGCGGCCGCCTGGTGCGCAACGCGCACCACCGCGTCTGCGCGGTGCTGCGGATCGCGCACGACGCCACCGGAGCCCAGCCGGTCCCGGCCGACCTCGAACTGCGGCTTCACCATCGGCAACAGATCGCCGTCGGGCAGCGTGCACGCGGTCAGTGCGGGCAGCACGATCGGCAGCGAGATGAAGGACAGATCGGCAACGGTCAGCGCTGCCGCGCCGCCGATCAGCTCCGGGGTCAGCGTGCGCACGTTCGTCCGGTCCAGGACGCGCACCCGCGGGTCGGTGCGCAACGACCAGGCGAGCTGCCCGTAGCCCACGTCGACCGCGACCACTTCCCCGGCGCCGTTGCGCAGCAGCACGTCGGTGAAGCCGCCCGTCGACGCGCCGGCGTCCAGGCACCGGCGACCGGCGACCGTGATGTCCGGGAACGCGGCGAGCGCGCCGGCCAGCTTGTGCCCGCCCCGCGAGGCGTAGCCCGGGTCGTCATCGTCGGCGCGCACGCGTAGCGACGCGTCCGCTGCGACGCCGGTGGACGGTTTCCCGGCGACGACGCCGTGCACCTCGACCCGGCCCGCCGCGATCAGCTGCGCGGCATGCTCCCGCGAGCGCGCCAGGCCGCGACGGACCAACTCCGCGTCTAGCCGCGAGACTCGGCTGGGCATTGCACGCTCCGGGCGGATCTTCGCTCAGGCGTCGTCGATCGCGCTGAGCGCGCCCTGCAGTTCGGTGTGGATGCGCTGGTAGAGGTCGGGGTGGTCGGCGAGGTCGAGGGCGGGCAGCCGGCCGAGTTCGGCGACCGCGGCCTCGACCCGCGACGGCGGCTGCGCTTCGGCAGTGGCGGTTGCCGGCTCCGGCTCGGCAGCGGCGAGATCGGTAGGGGCCGCGTCGGGCGCGCGGTCGGGCTCCTGCTCGGCCGCGGTCGGCTCGGGCGCAGCGTCCGCGGAGGCCGGCTCGAACGATGACATGCGCACTCCCGTCGTTCGTGGTTGCCCCAACGTACCGGCCTGGCCCTGCGGTAGCGTCGATCGGCCGATGCTCGCGCGGCGCACCCGACGACCGGACTGGGGAACGACGTGGCAACAGTCGAGCAGTGCGAGCAGGCGCTGCAGGCACTGGCCGCCCGCATGGCGGCGAGCAAATCGCCGCGCCGCGAACTCGACTTCGACCGCACGCTGACGTGCACGATCCGTGACCTGAACGTGGTGTTTGCGGGTCGACTGAAAGATGGGCAGCTGATCGACATCGCGCGTGCGACGAGTCGCGACGCGCAGGTGCGTCTGGCCGTGGGCAGCGACGACCTCGTCGCGCTCGTCGACGGCCGGCTCAAGATGGCCGTCGCCTGGGCCACCGGCCGGGTGCGGGTCGAAGCGGGCGTGCGCGATCTGCTCAAGCTCCGCTCGATCTTCTGAGCGAGCGTTCTCGCGCGCGGCAGACGCCCGCTAGTGGAGCCCGAGCTGTTCGATCACGTGATTCGCGGCGTCGTCGTCGCGGCTGGCGGCCACCTCGACCGGGCTGGCATCGTCGGCCTCCCCCGACCAGGCCGCAGCGCACAACGCCCGTAGTGCATCGAGCCCGGCACCGGCATCGGGCGTGGCGCGCAGCAGCACCCGGCGCGAATCGCCCCTTGCGGTCAGCTCTGCCTGCCACCCGCCGCATGCCGCTCCCGCGCTCGACAGCTCGATCTCGGGATGCGTGACGAGCAGCCCGCCGACATCGTCGGCGAGGTAGGTCGGCCGCTCGTCGCGCGGCGCCGCGAGCAGCTCCGCCGGGTCGGTGACGCCGGAGAACACGAGCAGACTCGGGCAACCCACCGCGTTCGCACCCTCGATGTCGGTGTCGAGTCGATCGCCGACCACGATCGGCCGTTTCGCCTCCGACCGCAGCAAAGATTCGCGATGCATCGCCGGGTCGGGTTTGCCCGTGGCGATCGGCTCCTTGCCGGTCGCGTGCCGAAGGGCAGCGACCAGCGAACCGTTGCCGGGCAACCGGCCACGCGGGGACGGAACCGTCGGATCGAGGTTCGTCGCGACCCACGGCACACCCCGGTTGATCGCGACCGCACCCTCGGCGAGCAGGTGCCAGTTCATGTCCGGGGAGTACCCCTGCACCACGGCGTCGACCTGGCCCAGCGCGTCGGCGACCGGTACCAGACCGCGCTCCCGCAGCGCCTGCTCGAGGCCGTCGGCGCCGACAACCAGGACGCGGGCGCCGCCCGGTAGGCGGTCGGCGAGATAGCGCGCGGCCGCCTGCGCCGAGGTCACCACCTCGCCCGGCTTCGCCTCGATGCCCAACTCGGTGAGGTGGTCGGCGACGACGTGCGGTGGGCGCGCGGCGTTGTTGGTCACGAACGCGAGCCGCATGCCGGCCTCGCGCGCGGCGCGCAGCGCCGACGGCACACCAGGGACGGGCTCCGGTCCGAGATAGACGACACCGTCGAGATCGAGCAGGGCCACGTCGTACAGCCCGGTCAGCGGGCGTGCCGCGCCGCGCAGGTACGAATGCACGGGTCGCATGATCGCACGCACGACCGGCTGCGTACGATCGCGTCCCGTGACTGCGACAGCCGGTGCCGCGCCGTTCCGCGGGCTCTCGCTCGCCCCGTTCCGTGGGCTGCGGCCGCAGGCCGACGGCGAGCGAGTTGGCCGGTTGCTGTGCCCGCCGTACGACGTCATCGACGCTGCAGCGCGGAGCGAGCTGCTGGCGCGCGAC
>JAICKR010000052.1 GCA_025927835.1 Jatrophihabitans sp.
GCCATTCGTCTGGTCCCCCGGTTGCCCGGGGGATCGAGCGACCGACCCGAGGGAGCGGGCGGGCCACCCGCGCCCGGCAGTCGCCGGGCTCCCTCCTACACGGTCTTGCTCCGGGTGGGGTTTACCGAGCCGCTCCGGTCACCCGGAACGCTGGTGGTCTCTTACACCGCCGTTTCACCCTTACCGGCGACTGGCCGAAGCCAGTGCGCCGGCGGTCTGTTTTCTGTGGCACTTTCCCGCGGGTCACCCCGGGTTGCTGTTGGCAACCACCCTGCCCTGTGGAGTCCGGACTTTCCTCGGCGCGATCGTGGTGGATCGCGACGCGGCCGCCCGGTCGGCTCGTCCGCCGCGGCGCTCATCGTACGCGGATAGGCTGCATGACGAGCGCTCGCGCGAAGAACGGAGACACAGTGCCCGAACCGTCCGGAGACGAACTCGCCGCGATCCGCCGCACCCGCGAGGAGTTGCGCAACAAGTACCTGGTCGACAAGCAGGCGCGGCCCGCCTCGACGGCGCGCGGGATCCACCACGCAGCATTCGTGTGCAAGGACGTCGAGGAGACCATCCGCTTCTACCAGGGCTTCCTCGGCTTCCCGCTCGTCGAACTCGTCGAGAACCGCGACTACACCGGATCGAGTCACTTCTTCTTCGACCTCGGCAACCGGACGCTGCTGGGCTTCTTCGACTTTCCCGGCCACGGTCACGAGCCCTACAAGGAGACGATCGGTGCGCTGCAGCACATGGCCATCTCGGTGACGTCCGAACAGTTCGAGCGGGCGAAGTCGAAGCTGGACGAAGCCGGCGTCGACTACCTGGGGCCGGATCGCGGCGTCGAGGACAGCGTGTACTTCCGCGACCCGAACGGCATGGGCATCGAGCTCTACCGCGAGGAGCTGGGCAAGTTCGAAGGCAGCGAGCTGCTCTGAGCCTTCCGATCCGCGCATGACGGGCGCGGCTGCCGAAGCGCTCGCCGTCTGCCTGCTCGCCGTCAGCCTCGCGTTCGCGGTGTGGCGCCCGCACGGGCTCACGGAGGCAGTCGTTGCGCTGCCGGCGGCCGGGATCGCGGTCGCGCTCGGGATCGTTCCGGCGCACGACGCGGGTCGCACGCTGCGCGAGATCGGCCCGACGGTCGGGTTCCTCGCCGCAATTCTCGTGTTCGGTCACCTGTGCGCCGAGGCCGGCGTCTTCGCCTACCTGGGCGAGCGGGTCGCGCGCGCGAGCGGCGGTGCACCAGGCCGCCTGCTCGGGTTGGTCGTGGTGCTCGCGGCACTCGTGACCGCGACGTTGACGCTCGACGCGACGGTCGTGCTGCTCACGCCCGTCGTGCTCGCGACGTCCGCCCGGCTGCGCGTCCCCACCCGGCCGTACGCGTACGCATGCACCCGGCTCGCCAACAGCGCCTCGCTGCTGCTACCGGTCTCCAACCTCACGAACCTGCTCGTCTTCAGCAAGTCGGGCCTGTCCTTCGCGCACTTCACCGCGTTGATGTTGCTGCCATGGCTCGCAGTTGTCGCCGCGGAGTGGTTCGCACTGCGCAGCTTCTTCGCACACGACCTCACGCCACGCGAGCGCCCGGTGCACGACGGCGTGCGCGCCGCGCCGCGCTACGCGCTGACGGTGCTCGTCGTGACGGTCGCGCTGTTCGTCGTGACGTCCTCGCTGCACGTCGCCCCGGCCTGGGCGGCGCTCGCCGGCTGCCTCGCGTTGATCGCACCGCGGCTTCGCCGTCGCGATGTGTCGCCGTCCCGGCTGATCACCGAGGCGAGCCCCGGCTTCTGCCTGTTCGTACTCGCGCTCGCGGTCGTCGTCGACGGGGTTGCGCGGCACGGGCTCGGGCACCAGCTCGAGCGGCTGACGTCGACGGACGCATCGTTCGCGGCGCTGCTCGGCACGGCGCTGCTCGCCGGACTGCTCGCCAACGTCGTCAACAACCTGCCGGCGACGCTCGCCTTCGTACCCGTCGTCGCGGGACACCCGGCCGCGGTCGCCGCGGTGCTGCTCGGCGTGAACATCGGCCCGAACGCGACGTACCCCGGCTCTCTGGCGACGCTGCTGTGGCGGCGTCAGCTGCCCGAGGCGGACAAGCCACGCGCGCGCGAGTTCCACGCGTTCGGGCTGCTCACCGTGCCGTTGCTGCTCGTGCTAGCGACAGCGGCGCTGTGGGTCGACGTCCGCCTGTTCGGCGCGTGAGCCGCGATCAGTCGAGGTGGCTCGTGTCGTTCACGAGGCGCACCGACATGTTTCCGTCGACGAAGTAGTCGACCAGCGATACCGACGCGGCGTCGAGGTGCAGCCGGAACAGCGCGATGGGCGGGGCTTCGAGCGCACCGCACACGAGCAGTTTGATGGGCGTGACGTGCGAGACCACGACGACCGCCGCGTCGGGGTAGCGCGCGGTGAGCTCGGCTCGGGCACGCTGCACCCGGGTGCCGACCTCGGCGAACGACTCACCGCCGGGCGGGGCCACGTCGGGCGAGTCGTGCCACTTGAGCACGAGGTCGCGGTCGGTCTCGAACGCCTCGGCCATCGTGAGACCTTCCCAGACACCGAAGTCGGTCTCGACGAGGTCGTCGACGATGTCGACGGGCAGCCCCAGCGGTTGCGCGATGGCCTCGGCGGTCTGCACCGCGCGACGCAGCGGGGAACTCACCACCGCCGCGATCTCGCCGAACGTGCGCGCACCGAGCCGTGCGGCCTGGTCACGGCCGAGGTCATTGAGCGGCAGTTCGTTGCGTCCGGACAACCGGCCCGCGCTCGAGTGTTCCGTCGAGCCGTGCCGCACGAGGAACAGCCGGGTGCGCTGTTTCGTCGGCGGACCCCAGCTGCGCGGCGCGGACGTGCCCGCGGCCACGGGCCTCACCGGCCTGCCGGCTGCGCGGTCCATCGCCTCGTTGGCAAGCCGGTCGGCGTGCTTGTTGCGCTCGCGCGGTATCCACTCGAACGTGACCTCGGCGAACTGCTGCCGCAAGGCATTCGCCTCACGAGCCAGGTTGCGCAGCCCCGGGTGCTTGACCTGCCACACGCCCTTCATCTGCTCGACCACCAGTTTCGAGTCCATGCGCACCGCGACGTGGGAAGCGCCGAGCTCCTGTGCCGCGCCGAGCCCGGCGATCAGTCCGCTGTACTCGGCCACGTTGTTCGTCGCTTCGCCGATCGACTCGGACCGTTCGGCGAGCAGTGCGCCGGTGTCCGCGTCGCGCACCACGGCGCCGTAGCCCGCCGGGCCGGGGTTGCCGCGCGAGCCGCCATCGGCCTCGACGACCACCCGATCGCTCATAGGCCGGACTCGGCGGTGCGGACGAGGATCGCCCGGCAGTTGTCGCAGCGCACCACCTCGTCCGGGGCCGCGTCGCGCACCGCGGCCAGCTCGCTGCCGGGCAGTTCGATGTGGCACGCCTCGCAGCGACGTTGCCGCAGCAGCGCGGCGCCCGTGCCCCCGTGCGATCGGGCCCGCTCGTAGAGCGCGATCAGCTCGGCCGGCAGTTCGGCCGCGATGGCGGCGCGCTCCGGCGTGCGCTGCGCGATGGCCGCGTCGATCTCGGCGAAGGCCGCATCGCGGGTTGCTTCGAGGTCATGCTGCTCGGCGGTGACGGAGTCGCGGCGGGCGGTGGCATCGCGCAGCGCGCCCTCGGCCTCCTCGGCGCGCTCCATGACGTCGAGCAGTTCGTCCTCGAGCGTCGACTGACGCCGGGCCAGCGTCGCGATCTCGTGCTGCAGGCTCTCCAGCTCCCGCGACGGCAGCCCGCCCGCCTGCAACCGCGACTCGTCGCGCGCCGTGCGGGCGCGGACGGTATCGACGTCGCTTTCCAGCCGACGCTGCTCGTCCGCGATGTCGGACAGTTTCGTCTGCGCGTCGACCACGTCGTTGTGCAGTTCGGCGGCGGTCTTCTCCCGGTCGGCGATCGCGGCGAGCTCGGGCAGGTGCCCGCGCCGGTGCGTGAGCTGCGCGAGCGCGGTATCGGCGGCCTGAAGATCGAGCAGTCGAAGCTGGGTCGCGGTGTCGGCGTTCAGTGCTGGCTCGCTTCGGGTGACGGGACGTGCAGCGTCCACGGATCGGTGATCTGGCGGGAGACTCGGACCTCCACGGTAGTGCCGAAGCGTTCGTGCAGTGCACCGGCCACGGCATCGAGCCACGGCGCCTCGGTCGCCCAGTGCGCGGCGTCGACGAGCGCCATGCCGTGCCCGCCACGCTCGGTGACCGCCTCGACGACCGGGTGGTGCCTGAGGTCGGCGGTGAGGTAGGCGTCGGCACCGGCCCGTCGCGCGGCTTCGGCGAGCGCGCCGCCCGAGCCGCCACAGACGGCGACGGTGCGGACCTCGCGGTGCGGGTCGCCGGCAGCGCGCAGCCCCCACGCCGTCGCCGGCAGCGCCGCGGCGGCATGCGCCACGAAGTCGGCGAGCGTCGTCGCGGCCGGTAGCTCACCGACCCGTCCGGACCCGCAGGAGCCCGGCAGCGCCGCCGCGCTCAGCAGGTCGAACGCCGGCTCCTCGTACGGGTGCGTTGCGCGCAGCGCGGCGATGACGTCGGCGCGCACGTGCCGTGGCACGACCATCTCGACGCGCGTCTCGGGTACCTGCTCCACCGTGTCGACCGTCCCGATGGCCGGGTTCGCGCCCGGCAGCGGCCGGAACGTGCCGGTGCCCTGCGTCGTCCACGCGCAGCGGTCGTAGTCGCCGAGCCGGCCGGCGCCAACCGCGGCGAGCGCGTCGACGAGTTCGTCCGCGTTCGCGTGCGGCACGAACACCACGAGTTTGTCCAGCGCGGGGTCGTCTCGGGCCTCGAGCGGGCGCAGGCCGCGCAGGCCGAGCCGGGTCGCGAGCGCATCGGACACTCCGGGATCGGCGACATCGGCGTTGGTGTGCGCGACGTAGTGCGCGACCCCACCACGGATCATGCGGTGGACGAGTGCACCCTTCGGGTCGCACGCCGGCACGCCGTGCACGCCGGTCAGCAGCAGGGGGTGGTGCGTGAGCAGCATCCCGGCACCGAAGTCGAGTGCCTCGGCGACCGTGCCGGGGACGGCGTCGACGGCCAGCAACACCCGCTGGGCCGGCTCACCCGGGTCGCCGCACACCAGGCCCACCGCGTCCCAGGGCTCGGCCGTGCGCGGGTCGAACCATTCCTCGAGCGCGGCGATCAGCTCGGCGACCGCGGGCATGACGCGAACCTACAGCCACGGCTGCGCAACGCCGGCCGGACGCGTAGCCTGACGGCGTCACGCAGTCGGGAGGATGGCAATGCTGTTCGCCGAGGGGGGCCTTGCGCTCGTCTTCTTCGCGGTGTGGGTGTTCTGCATCATCGATGTGATCACCACGCCTGAGGGTGCCGCTCGCAACCTGCCGAAGATGGCCTGGCTGTTCATCGTGATCCTGCTGTCCGACGTCGGCTCCATCGCCTGGCTGATCGCCGGCCGGCCGTGGAACGCACAGACGGCCGCCATGCCGTACAAGGGGAACCGCGGCAAGCAGCAAACGGCGCCGCTGCGCGTGAACGGCACCAACCCGGACGATGACGAGGAGTTCCTCGCCCGGTTGCGGGAGCGTGCCGAGGAACAGCGGCGGCGGGCCCGCGACGCGAAGCAGGGTGAGGAACGCTCCGGGGACGACACACCGAGCGTGTGATGCCGCGCACCGCACGGCTGTGGCATGCCGTCACCGCCGCGATCGCGGTGGCGTGCATCGTCACCGAGCTGGTCATGGTGACCAACGGCCACAACCCGTTGCTCGCGACGGACGTGCCGCCTGCCTCGACGCGGGTGATCCGGTTCTTGAGCTACTTCACGATCGAGTCGAACCTGCTCGTGGCGATCACTTCGACGATGCTCGCGCTGCGCCCGGACCGCGACGGCCTGCTGTTCCGCGTGCTGCGGCTGGACGCGTTGTTCGGCATCGCCGTGACGCTCGTCGTCTACGCGGTGTTGCTCGCGCCGCAGCACGACCCGCACGGCGTCAACGCCGTGACGAACGCCGGGTTGCACTACGTCGCACCGCTGATGGCGATCGTCGGCTGGCTGCTGTTCGGCCCGCGGCCGCGCATCGACGACAGGACGTTGCTGTTCGCGCTGATCTGGCCGGCGCTCTACATCGGCTACACGCTGGCGCATGGTGCGGCGAGCGACTGGTACCCGTACCCGTTCATCGACGCGGCACGGCTGGGGTACGTGACGGCGCTGCGCAACGGGCTCGGGATGGTCGTCCTGATGGCCGGCGTGGCCACCTTCTATCGGCTGGGCGACACCCGGCTACGGGTGCTGCGCCGGGCCTGAGTCAGCCGGAGCCCACGGCGGTCAGGGCGAGCCCGATACCGGCGATCGTCTGCACGAACTCGGCCTCGCCAAGTGGCACGTCGCCGGCGAGCCAGCGACCGAGGACCTCGGTTGTTCCGGCGACGACGAGCAACGCCGCGGTGCGAGCGCGCGCGTCATGAGGGTCGACGTCGAGCACCCGCTCGACCAGCAACTGGGTGAACTCGTCGAAGGCAAGTGCGCGACGCTGCTCGAGCGCGCGGTGCCGGGGCGCCTCGACGTAGAGCCGCGCCGCGCGCGGGTCGGCCGAGATGGCGGCGACCAGGGCCGAGACCGTGCGCTCGATGCGGTCGGCCGCCCGGCCGGTGGTGCCGGCCAGCGCCGTGTTGATCGCCGTTCGCACCGCCTCGAACAGCCGGTCCAGAGCGGCGACGAGGACGGCCTCGCGATCAGCGAAGCTCTCGTAGAAATACCGCTTCGACAAACCGGCCCGCCCGCAGATCGCCTCCGCCGTCGTGTCGGCGACGCCGCTCGCGGCGACCGCGTCGAGGCATGCCTCCAGTAGTTGCTCGCGGCGCCGGGCGCGGCGGTCCTCTGCGCTCACGCCTCGATAGGGCCGGACGAGTTCGGTCACCTGCACATCTTGACACGCCTGCGTTCCTGTTTCATAGTGCCTTTTGATACGACACCGTTCCACTTTCGCCCGCCGACGGAGTTGCACGCCATGGGTTGCTGCATCGCACTCGCGTTCCTGATCTCGCTGGGGCGGCGCGCCTGGTTCGCCGCGTTCCCGGGACGGCGGCCAGAGGTGGTCATGTTCGCCCCGCCCGCCCGGCGCCCCGCGCCGGGCGAGGCCTGGGTGCGTGCCGGCGCGGCCTCCCCCGCCGCGTCGGCGCGGCGCACCGCGGTGCCAGGGCTGGTGCTGCTCGGCGCCGGCGTGGCCTGGTGCGGCGCCGGAGTGCTCAACGCGCTGTTCCGGCACGCGAGCTCCTGCCCGTGCGCCTGCTGCGGCGACGCCCACCCGTCCCTGCTCACGCACGTGGTCGCGCATGCGGCCGGCCTGCTGGCGATGGCGGCCGGGGCTGCGCTGCTCGCCGCGCGACACGGCGCCACGCTGCGGACCGCCCGCCCGGCCGCCGCATGACGGCAACCGCCACCGCCACCGACCGGCAGGTCCGCTCATTGCTGCCGACGTCGACCGCGGCGGTGCCGCCGGTGACGGCGCGCCGCCTCCGCCGCACGCTGTCGGCGTACCTGGTGTTGTGGCTGCTCGGCGCGCTGCCGGGTCTCGTCCACGCCGGAACGTCGTGGACCGCTGCCGGTCTCGGGCTGACGTTCCCGGGCGGCGGTTTCCTCTACGGCGGGCACCCCGTCTTCGCGGCGGTTGCAGTGCTCGCGGTGGTGACGTCCGTCTTCGTGTGGTGGGCGAGCGGGCCCATCCTGCTGCCGCCGCTCGTCTGGCTCGGATCCGCCGCGCTCGGCGCGGGCGCCGCCGACGGCGGCCGCGAGTGGGGGCACATCGTCGCGCTCGCCACCGGGCCGGCGCTGGTCGGCGTCGTGTTCGCCGCACACCTGATCCGCCACGCGAAGCATGTGCGGGTCGGTGCCGCGCTGAACGAGCAGTTGCGCGACGTGCGGTTCGTCGTCACCGGAACGCCCGGCCTCGACGTGCGGGTGCCGGTGGTCGAGCACACGACAGACGACCTCGCGCACCTGCGGTTCGCGCTCGACCTCGCGCTGCAGCCACTCGGCGAGTTCGTCGGCTTCACCCGCATCGATCAGTTCCGTGAGGCGGCCGTGCGCTACCAGCTCAACGCGTTGGCGTACTGCCTGGCGATGTCGCAGTTCACCCGCACGCCGGCGTTCACGGGCTATCTCGGCGAGGCGCAGCGCAATGCGATCGAGAAGATGCTCGACCGGCGGGTGTGGGGCTATTGGGCGCTCGAGAACGCGTGGGGCAACCTGTGCCGCGACCGGGACCCCGTCGACAACAGCGAGAACATCATGCTCACCGGGTTCCACGGCGTGATGCTCGGCATGTACGAGTCGCTCAACGACGACCGGTACTCGCGCCCCGGCGCGCTCACCTACCGGTGGGACGACGGCGAGGCCTACCCGCACGACTTCGGCACGCTGGCCGCACGCGTGCACTGCAACCTGACCGCGTCGCCGTACACGCTGTTCCCGTGCGAGCCGAACTGGATCTACACGGTGTGCAACACGTTCGGCATGAACACGCTGATCAGCCACGACCGGCTGCACGGCACGCGCTACTTCGCCGACGTCGAGGACGCGGTGCGCCGCGCGTACGAGACTGAGTTCCTGCGCCCGGACGGACGCATCATCGGGGTGCGCAGCTCGCATCTCGGGCTGTCGTGGAACTTCTGGTCCGGGCCGCCGGTGCAGATGACGACCGCCTACTGGATGCACGCGGCGCTGCCCGACATCGCGCAGCGCACCTGGTGGCTGCTGCGCCGGTCGTCACTCGCGCGGCGGAACGAGTCGGTGGTGATGCCGCTCGCCGTCTCGGCCCGGCTCGACCCCGGCAACTACAAGCTGGGCACCGACACCTACGGACAGATCGTGACCGTGATGGCCGGTCGCGAGGTCGGCGACGACGAGTGGGCCGACGCGGCCCAACACACGCTGGACACCCGCGAGGAACTCGCGGAGGCGCACGGCGCACGCCGGTACGCGGACGCGTCGGCCTTCGCGAACCTGTACGCGAACCTCGGCCGGTTCGGGCGGCGCAGCGCGCTGCGCGACCTTCTCGCGTTCGGCACGCCCGAGGCGTGGCGCACCGGGCCGGTGCTCGCCGAGGCCGCGTACCCGGACGTGCTTGTCGCGAAGGCGATCACCGATGGACACGCCCTCCACGTGGTCCTTCGCCCGGGCGCGGACGCGGTGCGCACCCGCGTCCGCGTGCAGCGCCTCGTCCCGCACCGGGAGTACGCGGTGACCGGCGCGCGGGCGGACGGCGTCGTCGCCTCCGCGGCCGGCGAGGCGGTGCTCGAACTGGATCTCGGAGGGCGGCATGAGCTGCGTATCGCACCTCGTTGAACGCCGCGTCGGCGGCTCTCGCATGGTGAGCGGGCGCGCCATCGCGCGCCGCATCGCCGCACTCGACCCGGTGCGCGACCACGAGGAGGCGACGCATCTCAGTGTCGAGGTGCGCTACGGGGACGCAATCTTCGTGCACGCCGCGTACACGGTCGCGTTCGCCCGCCAGGTCGCTATCCCGTCGATCGCGCGCATCGTCTACCGCACCGGCACCGGGGACATGATGCGCAACGTCCGGCGGCGCAACGACGACACTCTCGTGTTCTTCGGCGAGATGCTGCGCCACGGGCACAGCAGCGCGCGCGCCCGCGCCGTGATCGACCGGATGGAGCAGATCCACTCGCGCTTCGGCATCAGTGACGCCGACAAGCTCTACACGCTCGCCTCGCTCGCGCTCGAGGCCGATCGCATCCTCGAGCACCTCGGCCTGCGGGTGTTCACCGAGTCGGAGAAGGTTGCGCGCTACCACTTCTGGCGCGGCGTCGGCGAGTACATGGGGCTGGTCGTGCCGCCGAGCCCCGAGCAGTTCCTCGCCTGGACGCGCGACTACGAGCGCGCCCACTACGCCTACACCGACGGCGGCCGCGCGCTCGTCGACCAGCTCTTCCTCGACTGGCGGCAACGCTGGTTCCCCGGCCCGCTGCGCCGGCAGAGCGACGGCGTGCTGTTGCTGTTGTTCGAGCGCGAGTTGCGTTCGGTGCACCGGCTGCCTGACCCGCCGGCGCGGCTCGTGCGCGCCGCGCCGCCGGTCGTGCGCGGCTACCTCGCGCTTCAGGGTGTGCGCCCGCACCGGCTCGACCGCTCCTGGGCCGATCACTTCATCGGCGCGCGTCCGACTCCGCCCGACTTCGCGACACTCGGCCATCAAGGCGAGCGCTGACGCTTGTAACCCGGGCCGTCGTGCGGACATATAGGGGGCATGCAGGCTGATCGCGACCGCTTCGAAGCGCTGTTCGTGGCGCACTACGCAGCAGTCGTCCGCTACGCGGTGCGCCGGGTGGGCGCGGACGCGGCGCCGGAGGTCGTCAGCGAGACGTTCCTCGTCGCGTGGCGGCGCCTGGCCGACGTCCCGCCGAACGCGCTGCCGTGGTTGTTCGCGACAGCGCGGCGCATCGCGGCGAACGAGCTGCGTCGGCAACGACGGGCGCGCGCGTTCACCGAGACGCTGGCCGGACGCGCTGCGCCCGAACCGGTCGACCCTGCTGACGCAATCGACGCCCGCCTGCGCGTGCGAGCTGCGCTGGCAGGCATGAGCGAGCGCGATCGCGAGGTGCTGCGGTTGCAGGCGTGGGAGCAACTCGCGCCGGCCGACGCCGCGCGCGTGCTCGGCTGCACCACAGCCGCCTACAAGGTGCGGCTGCACCGCGCCCGGCGCCGCCTGGCCGCACTGCTCGGCGACGCCCAGCCGGTCGGGCGCGCCGCGATCCCCCAGGAGGGACTGTCATGACCGATCTGCTTCTCCGCGCGGCCGACCCCGCCGCTGACGTCGCCGCCGACCCGCACGCGCCACAGGCCCAGGCACTGCTCATGCGCATCGTCGCCGAACCGCGTACGGTCACACGCCGGCGGCGACGCCGGGCCGTCCGGCTGGGGTTCGCCGCAGCGGTCGCGGGCGCCGCCGCGGCCATCGCGCTCGTCCTGCCCCTGACGGGCGGGCACGGTGGCGGGCTCACCACCGCTGCATACGCAGTGACGCGGCACGACGACGGGAGCTTTCGCGTCGTCGTTCATTGGGCGCAGCTGCGCGATCCGGCCGCGCTACAGGCCGCGCTCGACCGAGCTGGCGCGCCGGTTCGGGTGCTGACCGGCGAGGAACTCCCGGCCGGCAGCCGCGGGCCGGTGCCCGCGTGCGCGGAGCCCACGTCCGGGCTGCCCTACAGCGCACGCGCCGTGCAGTGGGACTTCCCCGACCAGGCGAGCGAGGTCAACGGCTTCGTCGTGCGGCCTGCGGCATTCCCGCGGCGCGGCACGCTCGTGATCGAGGTGTTCTTCGCACCCGGGAGTTCGGTGCCGACCGGCTCGCTGTCGTACATGGTCATCGGGCGGGTGCCGACCTGCGCCCAGCCCGTCTTCGCGCACTGACCGATCACGGACAGGCTGGCATTACCGATCCGCGGCCCTCGTCGTGGCTTGCCCTGGTGCTGCCGGCAGTGCGATCGGCAACACGACGAGTGGCCGCCACGTCTACCAGGTGTGGGCCGCTCGCTACGCCGGTACGCCGCGCCGTTGGTCGCTGTGCTCGTGGTCGGCATCGCCGGTTGCAGTAGCGACACGAGTCGGCGTGCGGGCACGAGCGGGGCGCGTTTGACGCCCGAGCCGCACACCCGCGCTGCTGCGCTGATCGGCAAGTTCACCGCGGCACCGATCGTCTTCGCCGATGCACGGCTGGGATTGGTCACGATCGCCGGCTTCGTCGGGGACAGCACCACAGTGAGCTCGTGGCAGGAGCGCACGACCGACAGCGGACGCACCTGGACGGCAGGCCCGGTCGCGCACACCAGCGACGGCCGGTACCCGACCCAGGTCGCGACTACGCAGATCGGCCTCGCCTTCGGACGCGGTTCGGCTGGCTGGGCGTACCAGCCCAGTTTGTTCTTCACTCAGGACGGTGGCCTGACCTGGCAGCCGGAACCGGGTCGCCCGGCGGCCGTCGGGCCGGTCTCGGTGCAGGGTGGCTCGACCTGGGTCGTCGGCTACCCGTGCCGCTCGTTCAGGTGCCCACCCACGCTACGCGGGTCCGACCGCGTGGGTGGCCCGCTCACTCCGCTGCCCGCGCAACCCGTTTCGAGCGGCGACGTCGCGACGCTGTTGCGCCCGAGCAGTTCGAGCGCGTGGGTGATGGCCGAGGACGTCAAGGGCAGGCGTCGGCTGATCACGACTGCGGATGCGGGTCGCACCTGGGACATGCGGCATCCCCCGTGTGACGGGGGCACGATGGACGCGTACGGCGACGATCCGACAGCGATGTATGTGGTGTGCGCCGCGCCGTCGACGAGCATGTGCGACAACTGCGGTGCGCGCGTGCTGCTTCGCTCAGCGGACAACGGTGCGCGCTGGACGCGCGTCGAGACCCCGTCGGCGCCCCCGGGTACGCCCGCGCAATTCCAGATCTTCCAGCCCGTCGGCTCGTCGACCATCTGGGCCATGGATGCTTCGCAGGCCGGTGCCGGGATAGTCGAGCGAAGTACGGACGGCGGCCGTACCTGGCGGCGCGTCCTGGGCACGGCGGCGGATCAGTACGCGATCGACAGCTTCTTCGCGGCCGATGCCGCGCACGCATGGTTCGTCCGGCCGATCGCCCACGGCGTGGGCTTCGAGGTCTACCGCACGAGCGACGGCGGCCACAGCTGGCAGCACAGCGCGCTGCCGATACCGACGACTCTGCGCTGACGATCGGCGGCCGAGGCTCAGAACAGGAAACCGTGCTGGATCGTGAAAAGCAGGTTCTTCGGGAGCAGCAGGGCAAGCCGTGCGATCTGCGTCGGCGTCAGGTTCTCGCGATACAGGTTGTCCGGGCCTGGCGCGGCGATGGTCGCACCCGGACCGGTCGCGGCATCGCGGGTCGTGTCGGTCACGAGGTAGGAATACGCGGCCGGCCGTCCGTCCGGACCCATGCCGGCGCAGCCGGGACGCAGGTCCTCACACGTCCAGCGCTGTCCGGACGTGAGGGTGATGTCGAGCCGCGAGGGGTAGTAGAACGAGAACGCGTTGCCGTCGTGCGACGGGTCGATCTGCGCCTCGGTCGCGTCGTGGCGCCAGTGGCGCCGGAGTCGGCACCCGCCTCGCTGTAGGCATGCGACCACGCCGACTTCGCGCCCGGGTTGTAGGAGACGCCGCCGGCGCCGTACGAGCGCCTGGCGTTCGAAGGTGATCGCGTCGTTCTTGGCCTCGACGGACGGATCGAACGTCGCGGCGCCGGCGGCACGCGGCGCGACCACGCATGCGGCAACGACCGCCGCGGTGGCCAAGGCCCGAGCTGTTATCGAATCGCGCGCATGTCGTCGTACCGTGCCAGGAATCGATCAGGTGCGCATTTCGACTTGAGTCTCCCGTAAGGGGAGACGCCAGCGTGTGCTGCATGACAACACTGAGCGCTGAGATCACGGCCCGCCGGCAGCCTGCCGCGGCACCGACCGAGTGGGCCCCACTCGTGATCCTGATGACCGGAACCTTCGTCTTCGTCCTCGACTTCTTCATCGTGAACGTTGCGCTGCCGTCCATCCAGCACGGCCTGCACGCCGGCGCCGCCACGGTCGAGTGGGTGGTCGCCGGCTACGGGCTGACGACGGCCGCGACGCTGATCACCGGCGGACGGCTGGGCGACAGATACGGCCGGAGGCGGGTCTTCGCCTCCGGGCTCGCCCTGTTCGTGTTGACCTCCGCGGCGTGCGCACTCGCGACGAGCGGCGCGGAGTTGGTGATCGCGCGACTCGCGCAGGGTGTCGCAGCCGGAGTGATGGCGCCGAACATCCTCGCCATCCTCGGTGTCGTCTACACCGGCGCCCGGCGGATGCGCGCGATCAGCGTGTACGGCATGGTCATGGGCCTGGCCGCCACCACCGGCCAGCTGATCGGCGGGCTGCTAGTCCGCTCCGACATCGGCGGACTGGGCTGGCGCGCCATCTTCTGGATCAACGTGCCGATCGGCATCGCGGCACTTGCCGCGATGCGCCGGGTGCCCGAGTCGCGCGATGCACGCGGCGGGCGGCTGGACGTGCTCGGCATCCTGCTCGTCACCGCCGGGTTGACGGCAGTCATCCTGCCGCTGCTCGACGGACGCCAGCACGGCTGGCCGGCTTGGTCGTGGATCTGCCTCGCCCTCGCACCGCCGCTGCTCGCCGGCTTCGCCGGCTACCAGCGGGCCCTCGCGCGGTCCGGGCGTACCCCGTTGGTCAACCCGGCCGACCTCGCGGCGCGCGGCCCGGCCGCGGGGCTGTTCACCCAGCTGGTGTTCTGGTGCCAGCAGGCGGCGTCGTACCTGTTCCTCGCGCTGTACCTGCAGTACGGACGCGGCCAGAGCGCGCTCGAGTCCGGGCTGACGTTCACCGCGCTGGCAGCCGGCTACCTGACGACGTCGTCGTTCGCTCCCCCGCTCACCGTCCGGTTCGGCCGCCGGGTGATCCTGGGCGGCGCGCTCGTCGCCGCGGCCGGCGACCTCGCACTCGCCGGCGCCGTGCACGCCGGCACCTCCGCCGCGACCGCGCTGCTCGTGCCCGGGCTCTTCCTGATCGGCGCCGGTCAGGGGCTGTGCATCACCCCCTTGACCACCACCGTGTTGTCGTACGCAACACCGACGACGGCCGGCACGATCTCGGGGATGTTGTCGACGATGCAGCAGGTCGGCAACGCGATCGGCGTCGCGGTGCTCGGCGTCGTCTTCTTCGGCGCGGTCGACCGCGGCTACGACGTGGCGTTCGAGGACAGCCTGTTCGCGACGGCCGGGCTGCTGGTCGTCGTCGCCGCGCTGACCCGGCTCCTCCCGAAGCCGCAGGCGTCATGAAACCGGCTGGACTCGTCCCCTCCTGGAGCGTCGATACTGCGAGCATGGGCGTGCTGCTGTCGATCGGTGACTTCTCCCGGATGACCCACCTGTCGGTCAAGGCCTTGCGCCACTACCACGACGTCGGGCTGCTCGAGCCGGCGCGCATCGACGGCGCGAGCGGCTACCGCTTCTACGACGTCGATCAGGTGCCGGTCGCCCAGGTCGTGCGCCGGTTGCGCGACCTCGGCATGCCCCTGGAGCAGGTCAAGTCCGTGCTCGATGCACCGGACGTCGAGGCGCGCAACAAGGAGATCGCGGCGCACCTGACCCGGATGGAACACGAGCTGGCGCAGACCCGCGAGAGCGTCGCGGGACTACGCGCGCTGCTCGCGGCGCCGCCGCGACGACTGCCGGTGCAGTTCCGCTCGATCCCCGCGACGGGAGCGATCGGCATCCGGGAACGGGTTACGGTCGCCGAGTTCGGGGACTGGTGGGGCGCCGCGTTCGCCGAGCTCTTCGCCGCGCTCGGTGCGGCGAACGTGTCGCCGAGCGGGCCGAGCGGCGCCCTCTATCCGGGCGAGCTGTTCGAGCAGGAGGTCGGCGAGATGACCGCGTTCATCCCGGTCGCGCGGCCGCCCGTCGTCGAAGGGCGGCTGCGAGTGCTGGAGATCCCCGCGCTCGAGGCAGCGGTGACCGTGCACGAAGGCGCGATGGCCGAGCTGGACCTCGCCTACGCGGCGCTCGGCGCAGACATCGCCGAGCGCGGTGTCATCGGCGTCGACGGGCCGATCCGCGAGTACTACCTCGTCGGGCCGTTCGACACCGAGGACGAGACGCTGCATCGCACCGAGGTGTGCTGGCCCGTCTTCCGCACCGCACCGGACGGCTGAACGCTCATCGTGCTGCGGCGGTGATCCGGTTTCCGAGCGCATCGAGCTCGTCGAGGATCGCAGCGGCGCCCCAGATCTGGTTTCGCTTCCGTGTCGTGAGCGGCCGCAGGATGTCGGCCGCGACCAGGCGGTCGACGGCGTTGTACACCGCCGCGGGGGCTCCCCCGATGTGGTCGATCATTTCCTCGACCGACAGGATCGGCTTCGTCGGCAGCAGGACCAGCAAACGAGCCGCAGCACTGTTGGCGCGGGGAGAGCCGGCAGCGTCGCGCCATTGGTCGGGTAGGTCGTCCAGGCGGCGAGCGGTCACGCGTGACTCCGCCGCTGCGATGTGGGATGCGCTCGCGAACTGGGAGGTGAGCGGAGTCGGATCGCCGCGACGGTATGCCGTCAACTGGTCGAAGTACCGGTCGCGGTGGGCGACGAGCGCAGAAGCCAACGGGACGACGGTCCGGCTCGTGACACCTCGCCGCCGCAGAATCGAGTTGATCAGACCGCGGCCGATCCTGCCGTTCCCGTCGGTGTATGGGTGGATCGACTCGAAGTGTGCATGCGCAACCGCGCATTGGGCAAGCACCGGAAGATCGTCGCGGTTCGCGAATACGAGCAGGTCGTCCAGATAACCGGGGACTGTCTGCGGCGGCGGTGGCACGAACATCGCGCCGAACGGTGAGTGGTCGCTGCCCCCGAGCCAGTTCTGCACGTCACGCAGGCGCCCCGCGCAGTCGCGCTCGATCCGACTTTCGGCCATCAGTGCGGCATGCGCCCGGGTTAGGGTGCTGAGCTCGATCCGGCCGCTGCGGGTGACCCGCCGATCATCGAATCAAGCGCCTCCGTCGCCGCGACCATGGACGACGCGGCGGCGTTTGCCTTGCTGCCGTGCAGTGCGCGGGCGTAGTCGTCCAGCTCGCGCGGATGTTCTCGATCTTGGATGACGCGACCGACTCGGTGCGCACGAGCAGCACGCCCAGCGCCGCCGAACTGGCTCCCTCGTGCGAGTCGAGGGCGACGATCTCGCGCACCGCGGTCTCCATCACCGTGGCCAGGGCGCTGTCCACGGGCGGGGTGCGCTCAGCGATCAAGGGCGGCAACGAGACCGCGACCTCGGTCATCATCCGGTGGTCCCGACTGCCGGCCCGAACCGTCTGGCGCCAGGGACGCGTTTCGGATCTGTGGGCGGGCCAACCCGACCCGGCCGCTGATGGTCCGGATGACACTCTCACCGAACCGAACGACGCCGGCGGGACTGCAGTGCCGGGGCTAGTGAATTCGGGGTGTTTCTATTGTGGGCGTTACTGGGATCGAACCAGTGACCGCTCGGGTGTAAACCGATTCGAGAGTAGTTTCGAACCCTCGACCATTGCTGCCCAACAGCATCTAAACCCCCGAATCCACTGGCCTCCGTCGTGTCGCCCAATGTCGGGCGATGTCGGCTCGTGACGCCCGCTCCACGAATTGTTGCGGGCTGATTGCGGACTAACCAAGATCGACTGAGATGACCGGCAGGGCCGTCCGTCCGTCCGCCTTCGCGCTTGCGCCTGGGGGCCGATGCGCCTCGCAGTCGGCCGGCCATGACGCCATGTCATCCAAGCGCGCTGCCTCGCTTAACGATCTTGAGTAGCACGTTAAGCGGGCGTATGGTGCGGCCCCAAGTTGATGTTTGGCTCCGCTGGGAGGGTCCAAATGGAGCGTAGCAATCGCCGTCGGCTGTCTGTTCGCACGATCCTTGCGGTCGTTGGCGCGCTCGCCCTAGGCACTCAGCTGGTCATCGGCTTCCAGATAGCGCCGGCTGCGGCCAGAACCGCGGTGGACCGGCCACCCAAGCCATCTCCGCATGTCACGCACCACGACAACCACGGTCTTCACGGCAGAATCGTGCCCGGAAAGACGCATGATTATCTTCGTCCGAATACCCGACCTCGTGGCTCGAACCAAGCGTCTCAGCAGACGCCGCCGCCGACCGCGGACGACGATCTCGCGTACCAGGGCGGGCCGGTGATGCAAGCTCCCACGACATATCTGATCTTCTGGGCACCGGGAGCAGCGGTGATTAGCGACGCGACTCGGCAACTCGAAGAACAATTCCTGACCGACCTGGGCGGGTCGTATTACGGAATACTCGGTCAATACTACGACTACAACCAGGATGGCACGCCTGATCCGATCCAAGCGCTCACCCACTTTGGCGGCGCTTGGACTGACAGTACGAACACCTATCCCCATGCAGGCACGGCCGACGAGCCGCTTACCGACTCGGATATCCAGGACGAGGTCGTGCGCGCGATAAACGCAAACCCTGCCTGGGCCGGGCCCGGACTTTCCACTCTTTACGAAGTCGTTGTGGGTCAAGGAGTTGAATTCTGCGGGACGGGGTCAGGCTGTACAACCGACACGCTTTGCGCCTATCACGGCCACTTTACCGACGCTGGCGCCGATGTTATTTACGCGAACGACGGCAATCAGGCAGGACGAAACGGCTGTGGCGGCCTAGGATCAGGCACGAGTCCCAATGACGCGGACGCGGACGCGGATGTGAGCGTGTTGTCCCACGAAACGTTTGAAGCCATATCCAACCCGTTATGGGACAGCGACCCGGCATGGAATGTGCCATCGGGAAAGAATCATGAGGGCGACGAAATTGGCGATTTGTGCAATAGCCAGTTCGGGAACCCTGCCGCCGATGGCACCAACTTGACGCTTGGCGGACACCGCTACCGGGTGCAGGAAGAGTGGAGCAACCGGGAGGCGCAGGTAGATCCGACGGCCGATTATGCGGGGTGCTACCTCGCAAGCGGCGCATTGCAACCGTCGGACGCCGAATCCGACTATGCGGCATGTTCCCAGAACACGTTGACGCGCAATGACGACGGATCCACGGACGAAGTTGCCCTACCGTTTTCTATCAACTTCTTTTCGAAAACGTTCAGCAGCCTCTGGGTAAATAATAACGGCAACGTGACGTTCGACGGACCACAGTGGATTTATACCCCGTACGGATTGCAAGCAACCAACCATGAAATCATCGCTCCATTCTTTGCCGATGTCGATACCCGAGATTTGGGCTCAAACGTGGTTACGTACGGGGGAGACACGGCTCATGATGGCCGACCAGCGTACTTCTGCGTCGACTGGGTCGACGTCGGATATTATGGTTCGCACTCCGACCGCCTGAACAGCTTCCAGCTGCTTCTCATCGACAGATCGGCTGAGGCTGGCGGCGTACCGGGAGACTTTGACATTGTCTTCAACTACGACAAAATCCAGTGGGAAACAGGAGACGCCTCGGGAGGCGTAGGTGGCCTTGGCGGCAATGCAGCCACCGCGGGCTACTCGAACGGAACCAATGCGGCTCTCGAACTTCCGGGATCGGGCACAACGCGCGCGTTCAACGATCTAGGCACGTTCTTGGATGACGGCGCCTATTCGTTGACCCAGAGCAGCTTGGGTTCGAGCTCGCCCGGCCGTTACATATTCCCCGTCCGCAACGCGACATCAATAGTTGCAGGAACCATTGAGGGCGTCATAACCACCGACCTAGTGTCGCGCTATTGAAGTCGCTTGACCTTTGGTCGCGCGCGGGATGATCTCGTCGGCGGTCTTGGTCCAGATGAATGGTGCGCAGCGCTCGTTCCAGGCGTCGATGAAGATCTCGATCGCGGCGATGAGGTCCTTGAC
>JAICKR010000158.1 GCA_025927835.1 Jatrophihabitans sp.
ACCGACGTGGTGCTCGTGATCGGCGCGAACGACACGGTGAACCCGGCCGCGACCGACGAGCCGGGCAGCCCGATCGCCGGCATGCCCGTGCTGCACGTGTGGGAGGCCAAGCACGTGATCGTGTTCAAACGCTCGATGGCCGCCGGTTACGCGGGCGTGCAGAACCCGCTGTTCTTCCGGGACAACAGCGCGATGCTCTTCGGGGACGCGAAGGAGCGGGTCGAGGACATCCTCAAGGCCCTCTAGCGCTCAGCCCTCGGCGATGAGGGCGGCGAGGTCGCGCGCGGCCTGCTCGACGTCGTTGTTGACGATCACCTCGTCGAACTCCTCCTCGGCCGCGAGCTCGACCTGAGCGCGCTCGAGCCGCTGCACGAGCGCGTCGGCCGACTCGGTGCCGCGGCCGTAGAGGCGCTGCATCAGCGCGTCCACCGACGGCGGGGCGAGGAAGACGAAGCGCGCGTCGGGCATCGACTTGCGCACCTGCCGGGCGCCCTCGAGTTCGATCTCGAGCAACGTCGGCACGCCGTCGGCGAGATGGTCGAGCACCGCCCGGCGCGGCGTGCCGTAGCAGTTGCCGGCGAATTCGGCGTGCTCGAGCAACTCGCCCGCATCGACCAACTCGGCGAACTGCTCAGGGCTCACGAAGTAGTACTCGACACCGTCGGTCTCGCCGGGGCGCGGCGCGCGCGTCGTGCACGACACCGACACCCAGACCCGCGGCGCGAGCGCGCGCAGCGAACGCACCACGCTGCCCTTGCCGACGCCGGACGGCCCGGAAAGCACGGTCAGGCGGGCGGGCATGACGCGAAACTACCGGGCGCGCCGACTGCGTAATCTCGGGGGCGTGGAGTTTCGTCGCGTAGGTAACTCGGGGCTCGTGGTGTCGGCTGTCGGCCTGGGCACCAACAACTTCGGCATGAAGCTCGACTTCGCCGAAACGCGAGAGGTCGTCGAGGCCACACTCGAGAACGGCATCACGCTGTTCGACACCGCCGACACCTACGGCGCGTCCGAGGAGCGGCTCGGCGAGATCCTCGAGGGCCGCCGCGACGACGTCGTGCTCGCCACCAAGTTCGGCGGCGACGTGAGCAAGCGCGGCCTCACGAACGGTGCCGACTGGGGCGCGCGCGCTTCGCGGCGCTACATCGTGCGCGCCGTCGAGTCGTCGCTGCGCCGGCTGCGCACCGACTGGATCGACCTCTACCAGCTGCACTGGCCCGATCTGGCGACGCCGATCGAGGAGACGCTCGCCGCGCTGGACGGTCTCGTGCACGCCGGCAAGGTGCGCTACATCGGCAACTCGAACTTCCGCGGCTGGCAGGTCGCCGACGCCGAGTGGACGGCACGCAGCCAGCACCTGACCCGGTTCATCAGCGCGCAGAACCAGTACAGCTGGCTGGAACGCGACATCGAGGGCGAACTCGTCCCCGCGCTGCTCGAGTACGACATGGGGCTGCTGCCCTACTTCCCGCTCTCCAGCGGCCTGCTCACCGGCAAGTACCGGCGCGGCGAACCGGCACCGGAAGGCAGCCGGCTTGCCGGGCGCGACTCGGTGTTCACCGACACCACCTTCGACACCATCGAGGCGCTCGACAGCTTCGCGCACGCGCGCGGCGTCACGCTGCTGCACGTCGCCATCGGCGGGCTCGCGGCGAAGCCGGCGGTCGCGAGCGTGATCGCCGGCGCGACCACGCGCGAGCAGGTGGAGCTGAACGTCCAGGCCGGGAGCTGGCACCCCACTGCGGACGACCTCGCCGAGCTGGACGAGATCACCCGTTGACCGGTTAGAGCGCCTCGACCGGCGGCAGGCCGAACATGGACGGGGCGTTCTGTACGTGCTCGCGGATGTCGGCACGCTCGCCGTCCGGTGCTTCGATCCAGCCGAACAGCGGCTCGTCGATCTCCGGGTTGACGAAGTACATGATCGACTGCCGGTCGTCCAAACCGTGGTTGCGCACCTGGTGGTAGAGCGGCTCGATCTTGCCGCCGGACAGCGCGGTGAGCACCGAGCCAGGCATGATCACGATCTCGTCGTGGTCGGGCAGCATCGGCTTGACGTCGTCGTTCACGTAGATCTCGAGGCCGGGCGCGGTGGCGTGCAGGACGGTGACCATGTGACCGTCCTCGTGCTTGTCCTGCAGCAGGTCACGCTCGGCCGGCGCGGGCAGGCAGTAGTTGATCTGCAGGTACGACGCCTTCTCGAACTCCGGGGCGGTGTCGACACCGAAGTTCTTCGCGACCTCGTCGAGGATCGCCTGCACCAGCGGAGCCAGCGAGTCGCGCCAGTCGAGGAAGGCTTCGGTGAGCTCGGGAATGTCGGTCGCGTTCGGGATCAGGTCCAGCCGGCTCGACCACAGCGTGAAGCACTCGTTCATGTCCGGCCGGTCCGGGCTGATCGAGTACTCGATGCCGAACGGGCGGTACCCGTAGTTGTGGTCGGTGCTGCCGTGCGCCTGCTTCTCCTCGAGCGGGCGCTCGAAGAAGCGCACCGCGGTGGAGATCGCATTGTGCAGATTGGCGGTGTCCACGTCGCTCAACTTCACGACGGCATAGCCCCGGTCCAGGATGTCCTGACTGGCTTTCCGGATGGTGTTGTGGACGGCGTCGAACGCAACGGTCACGAGCGTTTTCTCCCGAATTCGCGGGCAGGCGGTCCGTGGAAGGGTACAGGCGGACCGGGCCCGAACCTGCACCTTGCTCAGCGAACGTGTCGGATTCGCGTGAACCCGGGACGTTAGGCCCGGCCGCAAGCCCCCGGAAAACGGGTCACGGGTGGGCGCGGTGCCGGCCGATGTGTTCGCCGTTACGGCTGTGCAGGACGAACGACGAGTCCAGGCCGTAGCCACGGTCGACCACGATCGGCGCGTCGAACTCGCGATAGATCCAGATCGAGTGGGAGGTGAGGCGTGGCAGCTCGGCGAGCGTGAAGCGCTCGCTGCACTGCCCGTCCGGCCCGACCATCGTCAGGGCGTCGCCGACCTGAACGGTGTGGATCATCAGCTTCATCGACATCCTCGCGCTCGCCGGTGCTACCGGTTACCCCCGGATCAACGAGGCGGCGAAGCGCACGTCACGCGGCGCGCAGGAACGCGAACTCGTCCACAAGCCGCGAAACGGACGCCCGCAGCTGCGCGGGATCGGGCCCGTGCCGCAACACCTCTCGTGACACGGTCGGCAGCACCGCGCTCAGCGCGCTGCCGAACAGGCGGCGCACGTCGTCGGCGGTGCCGCCCTGGGCGCCGACCCCGGGCGCGAGGATCGGCCCGTTCAGCTGCTCGAAGCGCAGCACCCCGGGCGCGATCGTCGCGCCCGCGACGACGCCGAGCGCCCCGAGCGGCGCGGCACCGGCGTTGCGGGCGCCGATCTCGTCGACGACCTCCTGCGCCACGATCCGGTCGGCCGCGGTGCGGGCGTGCTGGAACTGCGGCCCTTCGGGGTTGGACGTGGCGGCGAGTACGAACGCGCCGGCGCCGTGCGCGGCGGTGAGTTCGAAGACGGGCTCGAGCGAGCCGATCCCGAGGTAGGGACTGACCGTGATCGCGTCGACGGCCAGCGGCGCGGCCGGATCGAGGTAGGCCTGCGCGTACGCGGCCATCGTCGAGCCGATGTCGCCGCGCTTGACGTCGAGCAGCACGATCGCGCCCCCGGCACGGCAGGCGGCCACCGTCCGCTCGAGCACGGCGACGCCGGTCGAGCCGAACCGCTCGAAGAACGCCGACTGCGGCTTGATGACCGCCGCGGTATCGGCGAACGCCGCGACGCAACGGTCGGCGAACTCGGCGAGCCCGTCCGCACTGTCGCTCATCCCCCACGCCGACAGCAGCGCTGCGTGCGGGTCGATGCCGACGCACAGCGACCCGCGTGCGTCCAGTGCGGCGTCGAGCCGCGCCCCGAAGCCGGCGGTCATGCCGACACGCGGGCACGCTGGTTGCGCTGCGCGAGACCGACCGCGTCGCGGACGGAGGCGAGCCCTCGCTCGTCGAGCGCCGCCTCGAGCTCGGCGAGTACGCGCACCGGCGCGGACGGGTCACCGAACACCGCGGTGCCGACCGACACCGCCGATGCGCCGGCGAGGATGAACTGCAGCGCGTCCAGTCCGGTGCGGATGCCGCCCATGCCGAGGATCGGCAGATGCGGGAAGGCCTGGTGCACCTGCCACACGCAGCGCACCGCGACGGGACGGATCGCCGGGCCGGAGAGACCGCCGCTCACCCCGCCGAGCGCCGGTGCCAGCGTGTCGGTGTCGATGACGATGCCGAGCAGGGTGTTGATCAACGAGAATCCGTCCGCGCCCGCGTCGGCGCACGCGCGCGCGATGTGCACGATGTCGGTGACGTCGGGCGAGAGTTTCGCGAAGACCGGCTGCGCCGGGTCGGCGGCGCGGCGCACCGCGCCGATGACGCGCGACGAGGCGATCGCGTCGCACGCGAACACCTGTCCGCGCGACTCGACGTTCGGGCAGGAGATGTTCACCTCGAGCATCGCCACAGCCGGATGACCGGCAAGCTTGCGGGCGAGCAGCACGTAGTCGTCGGTGTGCGTGCCGGCGATCGACACCACGGCGCGCGCGCCCTGCTCGGCGAGCCAGGCGAGGTCGTTGGCGATGAACGACTCGATGCCGGGACCCTGCAGCCCGATCGAGTTGAGCATCCCGCTCGGCGTCTCGGCCATCCGCGGCGTGGCGCGGCCGGACCGCGCCCGCGGCATGATCGACTTCGTGACCACCGCGCCGAGCTGCGACACGTCGAAGAACTGGTGCAGTTCGCGGCCGGCGGCCGCGCAGCCGGACGCGGTGAGCACCGGGTTCGGCAGCGTCACCGTCGCCAGCCGCGTTGACATCGTCGCCATCGTCAGTGCCCTCCCATCGCGTCGGCGCCGAGCAGGTCGCCGGGCAGCCGGCCGACGTCGCGCCAGCGCACGTTGAGTGCGTCGAAGACCGGCCCGTCGACGCACGAGCGGACGAAGCGCGACGTGCCGTCGGCGGCACGCACCGGCAGCACGCAGGTCATGCACACCCCGATGCCGCAGGCCATCGACTCCTCGACCGCGACCTGCGCGCGGATGGCGTGCTTGCCCGCGATGTCACCGACGGCCTGCAGCATCGCCATCGGCCCGCAGGCGTAGACGATCTCGGCGCTGCTGCGCTCGATCGCCTCGGGCAGCACGTCGGTCACCAGGCCCTTCTCCCCCGCCGAGCCGTCGTCGGTCGTGACGGTCACCCGGCCCACCATGCGTTTCGCGGCGAGCTCGCCGAAGAGCCGTGCCGCGGTCGCCGCGCCGAGCACGAACTCGACCTCGGAGCCGTTGTCGAGAAGAACCTGCGCGAGCGGCAGCAACGGCGCGGAGCCGTACCCGCCGCCGACGAGCACCGCCCGCGTCGCGCCGGACGGGGTCGGGAACGGGTTGCCGAGCGGGCCGACGATGTCGAGCAGCTCGCCCGCCGTGCGCCCGACGAGCCACTGCGTGCCGGGGCCGTGCGCGGCCACGACGAACTGGACGGTTCCGGCGAACCGGTCGCTGGGTGTGGCGCCCGACAGCGCGAACGCGCGGCGCAGGATCATCGAGCTCTGCGCGCCGCCGACCGCGACCGCCACGAAATGGCCGGGCTGGAAACCGTCCGCGATCTCGGGCGCGACAACGGTGAACTGGAGGTACTCCCCCACCCGCTGTACGGACAGGATCTCGGCCTGCAGCTGCACCGCCGTCACGCCGAGTGCCCAGCACGCCACGCCGCGAGCTGCGCATGCAGGTCCTGGAGCGAGCGCACACCCACCTCGCCGCGGGCGAGTTCCTCGATGCCCTGCACCGCGGCCGCGCACGCCTGCACGGTGGTGAGGCACGGGATGCCCGCGGCCACCGCCGCGGTGCGGATCTCGTAGCCGTCGACCCGCGGCCCGCCCGAACCCCACGGCGTGTTGAAGACGATGTCGACCTCGCCGGCCAGGATCTTCTCCACCACGTTGCCCGGGCCGTCGCTGAACTTGCCGACCACCTCGGCGTCGACGCCGTTGCGGCGCAGCACCTGCGCGGTGCCCGCGGTCGCGAGAATCCGGAAGCCGAGATCGGACAGCCGCTTCATCGGGAAGATCGCGGCCCGCTTGTCGCGGTTGGCGACGCTGACGAACGCGGTCCCCTTCACCGGCAGCGACCCGCCGTAGGACGCTGCCTGCGACTTCGCGAACGCGATGCCGAACGTTTTGTCGAAGCCCATGACCTCACCCGTGGACTTCATCTCGGGGCCGAGGATCGAGTCGACCTGGTCGCCGGCCGGGGTGCGGAACCGGTGGAACGGCAGCACCGCCTCCTTCACCGCCACCGGGGCGTCATCGGGCAGGTCGCCGCCGTCGCCGGAGGCCGGCAGCAGCCCCTCGGCGCGCAGCTCGGCGATCGTCGCGCCGACCGCGATCCGCGCCGCGGCCTTCGCTAGCTGCACCGCGGTCGCCTTGGACACGAACGGGACGGTGCGGCTCGCGCGCGGGTTCGCCTCGAGGACGTAGAGCACGTCGCCGGCCAGCGCGTACTGCACGTTGAGCAGGCCGCGCACGCCCACGCCCTGTGCGATCGCGAGCGTCGAGCGGCGCACCGCGTCGATGTCGCCCACGCCCAGCGTGATCGGCGGCAGCGCACACGCCGAATCGCCGGAGTGAATGCCGGCCTCCTCGATGTGCTCCATCACGCCACCGAGGTAGAGCTCGTTGCCGTCGTAGAGCGCGTCGACGTCGATCTCCACCGCGTCGTCGAGGAACCGGTCGACCAACACGGGGTGGTCGACGGTGATCTCGGTGGCCCGGTTGATGTAGTCGGCGAGGTGTCCCTCGTCATAGACGATCTCCATGCCGCGCCCGCCGAGCACATACGAAGGCCGGACGAGCACCGGGTAGCCGATCGCGTCGGCCACCGCCTTCGCGTCGGCGAACGAGATGGCCGTGCCGTGCCGCGGTGCAGGCAGCTCGGCCTCGGCGAGCACCCGGCCGAACGCGCCGCGGTGCTCGGCGAGGTCGATCGCTTCGGGCTGGGTGCCGAGCACCGGCACGCCGGCGTCCTTGAGGCGCTGCGCAAGACCGAGCGGGGTCTGCCCGCCGAGCGTGCAGATGACGCCCTCGACCCGTCCGGACTGCTGCTCGGCGTGCACGACCTCGAGGACGTCTTCGAAGGTCAGCGGTTCGAAGTAGAGCCGGTCGGCGGTGTCGTAGTCGGTCGACACCGTCTCGGGGTTGCAGTTGATCATCACGGTCTCGAAGCCGGCCGCACGCAGCGCCATGACCGCGTGCACGCACGAGTAGTCGAACTCGATGCCCTGCCCGATGCGGTTCGGCCCGCTGCCGAGGATGATCACCTTCGGCCGGTCCGGCTGCGCCGCGACCTCGGTCTCCTCGTCGTAGGACGAGTAGTGGTACGGCGTGCTCGCCGCGAACTCGGCGGCGCAGGTGTCGACGGTCTTGAACACCGGACGGATGCCGAGCCGGTGCCGCAGCGCGCGCACGCCGTCCTCGCCCGCCAGCTCGGGCCGCAGCGCTGCGATCTGCCGGTCGGAGAGGCCGTGCCGCTTTCC
>JAICKR010000055.1 GCA_025927835.1 Jatrophihabitans sp.
CGCCGAGCGCACCGCGTTGATCATCGCCCACCGACTTTCCACCGTGGAGATCGCCGACCGGGTGCTGGTGCTCGACGACGGCCGCTTGGTCGAGGACGGCACGCCCGAGCAACTCGTCGCCTCCGGTGCCGGCGACTTCGCCGCCCTGCACCAGGCCTGGCGAGACAGCCTCGTCTAGGTCTCGTCTAGGTCAACTGCGCGAACGCGACCGCCGCGGCCGTGGCCACGTTGAGCGAGTCGACGCCCGATGCCATCGGGATGCGCACGCGGTGGTCGGCGGCGGCCAGCGCGGCGGGCGACAGGCCCGGACCCTCAGCGCCGAGCAGCACGGCCCAGCGTTCGGGTACCGCGATCTCGCGCAGCGGCGACGCGCTCGACCCGGGCGTCATGGCCAGCACGGTGAAGTCCCGCAGCGCGTCCAGCGACTGCGGCCACGCGCCGGGCAGCACCGCGAACGGGACGCGCAGTACGTGGCCCATCGACACCCGCACGCTGCGCCGGTAGAGCGGGTCGGCGCACTGCGGGTCGAGCAGCACCGCGTCGACCCCGAACGCGGCGGCGTTGCGGAACAGCGCACCGAGGTTCTCGAAGTCGTTGAGTGCCTCGAGCACCGCGACCCGGTTGCTGCGGCGCAGCAGCGCGCCGACGTCGGGCGCGGGCGGACGGTCGGCCGAGGCCAGCACGCCCCGCGTCACCCGGAAACCGGCGGCGCCCGACAGCGTCCACTTGTCGACGACGAGCACCGGCACGTCGAGCGGCTCGAGCACCGGCCGCAGCGCGTCGATGCGCGCCGCGACCCCGGCGACCGCGCGCACCGGGTACGGCGAGGTGACCAGCCGCTCGACGACGTTCACGCCCTCGGCGATCACCACCCCGCGCCGGTCCGGACGCACGTCGGCGTCCGTCAGGTTGCGGAAGTCGTCGAGCCGCGGATCGGCGGGATCGTCGATCTCGACGAACCGCATGCCGGGTCAGCGGCCGCCGACGAGCACGAGCACCAGGCCGACGATCGCCGGCGCACCCTGCACGACCAGGATGCGCCGCGAGACGGTGAGCGCACCGACGATCGCGGCGACGATCACGCACACCAGGCCGTAGAGCTTGAACTCGAACGCGGCCTCGTGGTTGCGCACCGCGAGCCCGAGGACGAGCGCAGCGGCGAGGAAGCCGTTGTAGAGGCCCTGGTTCTTCGCGAGCGCGGCGCTCTGTTGCGCCTGTTCCTCGCCGGTGCCGAAGATCGCGCGCCCGCGAGGGGTCGTCCACAGCACCATCTCGAGATACATGAAGTACAGGTGCAACGCGGCGACGAGGCCGACGACGACCTCACCGGCGACCTTCACGAACCGCCGCCCTGCGGTTGCTCGCCGCCCTCACAGCACGGCAGCACGAAGTAGCAGTCGGGGCAGATCCACTTGGACCCGTTTCCGTACGGCCGGAGATCGGCCTGCCCGCACGCCGGGCACTGCTCGCTGGTGCGGCACGACTCGCTCATGCCGTCACGGTAGGACGCGCGCCGCCGTGCTTCCGGCGACACGCGGAGGCGGGCTAGGCCGGGCTGGACGAGGCGATCAGCACGCCCACCGGCGCGCGAGAAGCGCACCGGCGAAGTCGAGCCCGGCGAGCGTGACCATCGCACCGACCGCAGCACCCTGGTGGGCAGACATCGGGGGCCTCCTCATCGCTGCAGGAGGTCCCCGACGTCGTGGTGATACGCCGCGGGTAGCTACGACGCGGACGGCAGGATGTTCTGGTTGAACCGGAACACGTTGTTCGGGTCGTACCGGTCCTTGACCGCCTGCAGCCGCGCGTACGTCTCCGGCGGGTAGGCCTCACGGACCTTGTCCGGACCGCCCTCACCGGTGAAGTTGACGTACGTGCGCCCGTTGCCGAACGCTGCCATCGCGTCGCGGGCACCGCGTGCCCACTCGATGCGCTCGGCGAGCTGCGTCGCCTCGGGAGTGCGGGTGATGCAGTTGAGCACGAACGGTGACGTCCGGTCGGTGAACGCGGTCGCGTCCGAGCCGGTGATCGCGGCGCCGCCGAGGTGGTGGATGTGCAGCTCCTCCTGGATCGGCAGGTCACCCGAACGCTGGTGGAAGTCGACGAGCGTCGAGATCGCCGCGTCCGGCATCGCGTCCAGGAAGGTGGACGTGAAGTAGTTCGCCGCACCCGGCCCCCACAGCGCGTCGAGCAGCTGCTGCAGGTCGACGTACGGAATCGGGCCGAGCAGGTCGACGATCGGCGTACCCAGGCTGCGCAGCGGCTTCACCACGCGCTCCGCGTCGGGGTCGTCCGCCTCTCCTGCGTAGCAGGCCACGACGGCGACAACCTTCTTGAAGTGCCACTCCTCCGGGATGAACGGGGCCGGAGGCGCGGTCGTCAGGTTGACGATCGTGCTGAGCTCGTCCGGCACGTCGATGAGCAGGTCGCGCCACCCGGTCGCGACCTGCGCGGCCTCGTCGCCGGGGTAGAAGACGACGCCGGCCATGACGGTCGGGCCGACCGCGTGCAGCGCCAGCTCGAACTTCGTCACGACGCCGAAGTTGCCGCCGCCGCCGCGCAAGGCCCAGAACAGCTCGCTGTTCTCGTCCGCGGACGCGTGCACGACCGAGCCGTCGGCGGTCACCATCTCGACGCCGAGGACGTTGTCGCAGGTGAACCCGTGCTTGCGCACCAGGTGACCGATGCCGCCGCCGAGCGCGAACCCCCCGACTCCCGTGCTCGACACCAGTCCGCCCGTCGTGGCCAACCCGTGCGCCTGCGTCGCGGCGTCGAACTCCTTCCACTTCGTGCCGCCGCCGGCGATCGCGCGACAACCCTCGACGTCGACCTCGACCGAGTTCAACCCGGCCAGGTCGATGACGATGCCGTCGTCGCACGTCGAGAAGCCGGCGATGCTGTGCGAGCCGCCGCGCACCGCGACGGGCAGTCCCTCGCTGCGCGCGAACTGCACCGTGCGCACGACGTCGTCGGTCGACGCGGCGCGCACGACGAGTGCCGGGTGCTTCTCGATGGAGCCGTTCCAAACGCGGCGGGCCGCGTCGTAGTCGGTGTCGCCCGGCTTGATGACGGCGCCGGAGATCGTCGCCTCGAATTCGTTGATCGTGGCCTTGCCAAGTACGTGTGCCATGTGGTCCCCCTCAGGACGTCGCGTTGTCAGCGACGCTAGGCAGACCGCCTTTGCGCGCTCTTTGCACTGCGTTAAGTCCGGGCAGGTCACCCACCCGGCCGAAGGCTTCCTCCGCGAGCGAGCGGGCGTCCTCGGCCTGGTCGTCGGCGCCGACCTGGGCCAGCAGGTGCGCGCGCATCAGCCACATCCACGCCAACGCACGGTGCCCGCCCGGGACGGCGTTGCGGTCGATCGCGCCGGAGAACCACCGCAGGGCGGCGTGCGGGTGACCGAGGACCATCTCGCTGATCGCCAGGTTGCCGGCGGTGAGCCCGATGCCCGGGTTGTCGCCCGAGCGCTCCATCATCTGCACCGCCTCCCGCCCGCGGCGGCGCGCCAGCTCGGCCGCGCCGGATTCGGCCGCGGCGAGGGCGCGCCCGGTGAGCGACATGGCCACCGCACGCTGGTCGCGCAGCGCGCGGCGCAATGCCTCGGACTCGGCGAGCGCGTCGTCGGCGGCCGCGTAGTCGCCGATCCAGCGCAGCGTGTGCCCCCGCTGCGCAGCCGCGTAGGCCTGGCCGTACCGGTCGTCGAGCGCGTCGAAGCGCCCCCGCGCCTCGTCGATGAGCACGAGCGCGCGGTCGGTGTCGCCGCCCAGCCGCTCCGCGAGTGCGAGCGACAGCTCGACGTGCCCCGCCGCCTGGTCCACGCTGATCCGGCGGCCGAGCAGCATCGAATCCTCGCCGCACACCCGCGGCGGATCGTGCCGCTCGTCGACGACCCACGCGAGCGTGATCGCGATGAAGTAGGGAGTCGCGCTGTGCGGCGCGCGCGCCAAGGCGCGAAGCGCCGCGACGAAACGCTCCCGGCCTTCGGCGACGTCGCCGACGCTCAGGGCGACGAGCCCCGCGACGTGCTCGGCCGATGCGCGGATCGCGGCCAGCGCGGGGGTCGCGGTGTCGTCGACCTCGACCCGGCGGGCAGTGGGCCAATCACCGCTCATGAAGGCCAGCACGGTGCGTTGGTGCGCGGCGAACGCCCGCTCGGCAGGGTCGTCGTGATCGCGCAGCACGTCGACGATCTCGTCACCGATCGCGACCAGGTCGTCGGGGCGGCCCTGCCGCACCTGCACGAGCGCCATCGCGGCGAGCGCGCGCGCCCGCACCTGTGAACGCTCCGGGCAGCGGTCCAGGGCGAGCGCAAGCCACCGCGCAGCCTCCGCGATGAGACCGCGCGTCACCCAGTAGCGGGCCGTCGCCGTGGCCAGCCGCAGCGCGGTACCCGGCTCGGCCGCGAGCGCGGACGCGAACGCGGCCCGCAGGTTGTCCTGCTCGACGTCGAACCACGGCGACGGGGCGCCGACGACCGGCCCGCGGTCCGGATCGCGTGCCACGGCCTGCGCGGCGTACCAATCGCGATGCCGGCGCCGGCACACCGGCTCATCACCCGAGTCGGCGAGCTTCGCGGCGGCGTACTGGCGCACCACCTCGAGCAGCCGGTAGCGGGCGGTGGCGCCGGAGGTGTCGGCCTCCACGAGGGACTTGTCGACAAGCCGTGACACCAACTCCACCGCCGTCGGCAGGTCGAGATCGCAGACGTCCTGGACCGCCTGCAGTTCGAAGCCTCCTGCGAACACCGCCAGCCTGCGCAACGCGGTCTGCTCGTCGGGGTCGAGCAGCTGGTGGCTCCAGTCGAGCGTGGCGGCCAGCGTCTGCTGGCGGTCGAGGCGGGTGGCTCCGCGGCGGGACAGCACCGCGAGCGCATCCTGCAGCGCCTCCGCGAGGTCGCCCACCGAGAGGTGGGCCAATCGGGCGGCGGCCAGCTCGAGCGAGAGCGGCATCCCGTCGAGGCGGAAGCAGACGTCCGCGACGGCTGCGGCGTTGCTCGCGTCGACCGCGAATGTCGGGACGGTCTGCCGGGCGCGCTCGACGAAGAGCTGAACCGCTTCGAGGTCGAGCAGGGCGGCGACGTCGACCTCGGCTTCGCGCTCCGGAGGCAGCTCGAGCGAGGGGACGCGATAGACCGACTCGCCGGCCGCCGCGAGTGGTTCGCGGCTCGTGGTCACCACCGTCACGTCCGGGCACCGGGTCAACACCTCGGTGGCAAGGTCGGTCGCCGCGGCGAGCAGGTGCTCGCAGTTGTCGAGCACCAGCAACAGCGATCGCGGCGCAAGCTGGTTCGTCACCGCTTCGCGCGTCGGCTTGCCCCCGGGCAGCGCCAGCCCGAGTGCCGCGGCCGTCGTCGACGTGACGAGTTCGGGCTCGTCCACGCCGGCGAGTTCGACGAACCACACGCCGTCGGCGAATCGACCGTCGGCGAGGACGCGCCGCGCGAGTTCGAGGGCCAGCCGGGACTTGCCTGCCCCACCCGGGCCGGTGAGGGTCACCAGCCGGGAGCGGTGCAATGTCGCCAGCAGTTCGTGCAGCTCGCGTTCGCGGCCGACGAAGCTGCTCACCGGCTCGGGCAGGTTGTGCGGCGGGGCGCCGGTCGAGGCACCGGCCGACAGCAGCCGCCGGTAGATCACCTTCGTCTCCGCGTCGGGCTCGGCCGCGTACTGGGACTCGAGAGCGTCGCGGAGACGTTCGAACACCTCGATCGCGTCCCAGCGCCGGCCCAGCGCGTCGAGTGCCACGATCCGGGCCCGCTGGATGGCTTCGTCGAGCGGGCGCTCGGCGCTGAGCGGTTCGAGCACGGCGAGGGCCGAGTCGGCCTGCCCGGCCTGCACCAACCGCGCGGCGAGCGCGCTCGCCACCGCCGCATGCATCTCGTCGAGCCGTTGGTGATGCGGCTCGCACCACGGCTCGTAGGCGTCCTCCGGCAGCAGCGTGCCGGTCCATGCGGCCAGTGCCGCACGCAGGTCGTCCAGGCAGCCGCTCGTGCGCGCGCGTTCGGCCAGCTGCTGGAACGCGTCCACATCGACGGCGAGCCACTCGTCGGCCGCGAGCACGAGCAGGTCGTCGCGCAGCGCCACGCACTGTGCACCGAGCACCTGCCGTGCCGCGTGCACCGCCTGGTGCAGGTTGTTCGCCGCCGCGGCCGGGGCCGAGTCGGGCCAGAGCACCTCGATCGCCGCGTCGCGGTGCAGCTGCCGGCCGGGCGCGAGCGCGAGCAGCTTGACGAGGGTCTTGGCCTTGCGCAGCCGCCATCGACCGTCGACGGGCTCACCGTCGATGGTCACGGCGAACCCGCCGAGGAGCGCGATGCGCACGACGGCAGGCGCTCCCCCCGCGCTCATAGCGGAATTGTCGCGCGCGTGGTTCGGAGTTGTCCGCTCCTTTGGCGCGCGGACGCACCAGACCCGGACAACTCGCCGAAATCAGGCGGCGGCGCGCACCCTGGTCGTCACCAGCTCGGCGACATCAGCCGCGTGCAGGCCCCGGCGCCGGGCGACGCTCATCGCCAGGGCGAGCGCGCTCAGCAGGCAGATCAGCCCCCCGCCGATGAGCCCCCACCGCGGGCCGGCGGCGCCGGCCAGCCAGCCGATGAGCGGCGCACCGAACGGGGTGCCGCCCATGAAGCAGGCCAGGTAGAGCGCCATGACCCGGCCGCGCATCGTCGGCGCGACGCCGAGCTGGATGTGCGCGTTCGCGGCCGTCGACACCGCGAGCATCGCGAGCCCGGTCGGCACCAGCATGATCGCGGTCCACACGTACGTCGGCATCACCCCGGCGGCGATCTCGCCGACGCTGAACAGCACAGTGGTGGAGAGCAGGAACAGCGGGGTCGGCCGCTCGCTGCGCCGGGTCGCGAGGATCGCGCCGGCGCATGCGCCGACCGCCAGCGCCGTCGAAAGCAGGCCGTAGCCGGACGCGCCGCGATGGAAGACCTGCTTGGCCATCAACGCGCAGGTGATCGCGAAGTTCAGCCCGAACGTGCCGAACACGAAGACGAGCACCATGGTGAGGACGAGATCGTGCCGGGCGCGCACGTAACGCAGCCCTTCGCGCAACTGCCCCCGGGCGCGCGCAAGCGGCGGGGCCGGGAACAACTCCGCCGGCCGCATCATCGCGAGCCCGGTGAGGACGGCGACGCTCGACAGCCCGTTCGCGACGAAGGCCCAGCCGGTGCCGACCGCGGTGATCATGATGCCGGCGATGGCCGGACCGAGGATCCGACCGGCGTTGAAGATCGTGGAGTTGATCGCGACGGCATTCGTCAGGTCGCGCTTGCCGACCATCTCGATGACGAACGACTGGCGGGCCGGGGTATCGATGCCGGAGATCAGACCGAGAACCGTCGCGAGGACCAGGACGTGCCAGTAGCGCACGACGCCGGTGACGTCGAGCAGCCCGAGCAGCAACGCGACCAGCGACAGCGCGGTCTGCGTCATGAGCAGCAACCTGCGCTTGTCGGAGCGGTCGGCCAGCACGCCGCCCCACGGGCCCATCAGCACGACCGGGCCGAACTGCAGCGCGGTGACGATGCCGAGCGCGGTGCCCGAGTTGGTGAGCTCGAGCACCAGCCAGTCCTGTGCGACCCGCTGCATCCAGGTGCCGGTGAGCGAGATCAGCTGCCCGCTTGCGTAGAGCCGGTAGTTGCGCACGCGCAGCGAGCGGAACATGCCTGTGGGTACGGCAGGATCGGGTAGGGCCGGGGTTTGTGGTCCTAGTTCGGTCACTTCTGTTGCTCGGCCAACTTCTCCATGATCGGGATGGCGCGCTGGATGAGCGCGCGCTCTTCGGTGCTCAGCGTCGCGAGCTGCCGGGACAGCCACGCGTCACGCGAGCGCCGCTCGGATTCGAGCAGCGCATCGCCGGCTGCGGTGATCTCGATGACGGCCTGGCGCCGGTCGGTCGGGTGCACCTCGCGGCGCACGAGCCCGCGCTCCTCGAGGTTCGCGATCACCTTCGTCATCGACGGCGGCTGCACCCGCTCGCAGGCAGCGAGCTCACCAGCGCTCATCGGCCCGCTCTTGCGCAGCGTGCCCATGGCGGACAGCTGGGTGAGCGTGACGGACATGTCGACGCGCTGGATGCGGACGAGACGGGTCAGCCGGAGCAGCGCCGGTCGTAGCTGGGAGGCGAGCTCGGCAATCGTCGTCCTGGTCGCCGTCGTCATCGGTAGTTAGTCTACCTAACGAACGGTCGCCTCGCCACCGATTAACGCCGCGGCGAACCCGTCGACGAGATCGTCCGCGCGCGGCAGCGCGACCCCGTCGACGGAATGGATGGGCACCGCGCCGCTGAGGCTGCTCGTCCAGAACGCCGGACGGGTCCGCAGCGCGGCCAGGTCGAACGCGCGCAGCACGGTGCGCCGGCCCTCGTCGCGGGCCAGGTCGAGCAGCGCGCGGCGGGTGACGCCGGGCAGCAGGTCGTCGCGCAGCGGCGCGGTGACGAGCGTGCCGTCGTCGTCGACGAGGAACACGTTGCCGCGCTCGGTCTCGAGCACCGCCCCGTCCGCACCCACGAACAGCGCCGCGGCCCCGGCCCAGTGCCGATCGGCCCACTTGTGCCGCCAGCACCCGCCGTGGCGGCGCTGGGTGCAGGCGTGCAGCGGCTCGGCGCGCGCCGTCGCGGGGTCCGCGCTCACCGCCACCTCACCGTGAGGCGCGACGACGACGCGCAGCACGGCGCGTCCGGACGGGACGGCCTTGGCCACCTCGCGCACCCGGCCGGCGGTATCGGCGCGCAGCCCGGCACCGTACAGCTCCCGGCAGGAGCGATCGAGCCGGGCCAGATGGTCGGCGAGACGGACGGGCTCTCCGTCGACGCCGAGCACGGTCTCGAGCAGGCCACCGCGCACGAGCCGCGGGTACGGCTCGCTCTCCGCGGCCCGCGGCCCGTCCGCCCCGGCGGCGCGCAGCAACGGCGCCGCCTTGTGCAGGCACTCGTGCCATTCGAGCATCGGCACGCTGTCGGCGGTGATGCCGCCGCCGACGCCGAGCTCGATGCGTCCGTCGCCGATCTCGAAGGTGCGGATCGCGACACTGAACTCGGCGCCCCACGCGGGGCTCGCGAACCCGATGGCGCCGGTGTAGGTGCCGCGCGGCTCGGTCTCGAGCTCGGCGATCGCGCGCAGTGCGCGCAGCTTCGGTGCTCCGGTCACCGAGCCGGGCGGGAACGTGGCGCGCAGCAACTCGGCGTCGCCGACGTCCGGGCGCAGCCGGCCGGCGACCTCGGAGACGAGATGCCACACACCGGGATGTGGCTGCACGTCGAGCAGCCCCGCCGGGCGCACCGATCCGGTGACACAGACGCGGCCCAGGTCGTTGCGCACCAGGTCGACGATCATCACGTTCTCCGCGACGTCCTTCGCGGACCGGCGCAGCAGGGCCGGCGCCGCGGTGCGCGGCCATGTGCCCTTGATCGGTGCGCTGATCACCTCGCGGCCGCGGCGGCGCAGGAACAGCTCCGGGCTGAGGCTGACGACACCGTCGAGATAGGCCGCGAACCGTGGCGCCAGTTCCGCGACGGCCGAGGCGAACAGCGCCGCGCCGCTGCCTGCGAACGGCGCGGCCAGCCTCGTGCAGACGTTGACCTGGTACAGCTCGCCGGCGCGGATCAACTCGACCGCCCGCTCGACCGCGGCCAGATGATCGGCCATCGGCGCACCGGCGAACGTCCCCGCCCGCCACCGCGCTGCACGCGACGCATCGGCGGCCAGCACGGCCTGCCAGGCCGCGAGTCGCGCGCGCAACGGCGCAGCGCGGTCGGCGTGCCAGAGCGCCTCGAACCGCCACCGACCGGCGACCAGACGGACCACATGGTCGTGGAACGCCATCGTCGACGCGCCGTCGAACGCCAGCCGGCCGAACCAGCCACCGCCGACCAACTCTCGCTCGGCGCGCGCGAGCGCCGGCTGCTCGTCGAGCGCGCCGATGGCATCGTCGACGGCCGCGGGCTCGACGACCGGATGCGAGGTGAGCAGCGCCGTCCCGTCCGCCCATTCGCCGAGCAGGCAGACGAGCCCGTCCCAGTCGGCGACGCGTCGCACCAGGTCGGGTGCCGACGGGCCGGGGCCGAGGTCGACGCTGCGCAGCTCGCACACGCGCCCGGCCACCGTCACGGCGCTACCATCCGCGATGTGCCCGAGCTCGTCATCCCGCCGCCGGTGCGCATCAACGCGCGCCGCATCGTCGCGGCCGGCACGGTGCTGTGGTTCATCGCGTTCGTCGCCCTGCTGCCCTTCTACGGCTGGCTCGGCGATCACCATCACCGCATCTGGCTGTGGACCAGCCTCGCGGGATGGGTGCTCGGCCTGCTCGGGCTGGCGATCATGGTCCGGCATCGCAGGGTGGGCCGCACGGTCTAGAGGACGTCGTCGCCGTCGTCGTAGACCAACTCGGTCTCCTCGACGAGCGACACGGGCTCGATGCGGACCTGCGAATGCGCGCCGCAGCCGTACCCGACGCTGACCACGGTGCCGTCGGTGTCGGTGATCTCGTTGCCGCACACGCCGAACCCGGCACGCAGCGACCCGGCGAGCGGGAGGTAGAAGCCGCAGCTGCCGCAGTGCGCCGGCGCGTGCCGCGCCATCGATGCGCGCGGTCCGCGGGTGGTCTGCCACCGTTCGGCGGCGGCGAGCCGTCCCTCACGGGACATGACCCGTTCCCGGCCGAGCCCGAGTTCGAAGCTGACCTCCTCGATCGCGGGATCGCCGGAGTCGACGTAGCCGGGGACGAGCCGCGGGTCGTCCTCGGCGGGCGGCGGCAGCAGGTCTCCGGGGCTCAGATCGCCGGGACGCACCCGCTCGTGCCAGGGCACCCAGGTCGGCGCCAGCAGCGCTTCGGCGCCGGGCAGCAGCACGACCTCGTCGACGGTCGCGGTGCGGGCGCGCGGCGGGCGCGCGACCGTCACCGCCCAGTGCCAGCCGACGTAACCGGGCAGTGCCGCGGCGAACGCGTGCGTGGCGATCCGCTCGCCCTCGGCGCGCACGCCGAGGTGCTCGCCGACCGAGTCGCCCCCGACCTCGAGTGCGGCGTCGCGGGCAAGATCGACCGCTGCGGCGAGGACGGAGTCCGGCGCGGCGCCGCGAATCGTCGGCATCTCTGATATCGGCACGCCGTCGATTCTCTCATCGCGTCGGTTCGGTGGGGCAGGATGGTTCCGTGGCGAAGGGCAAGGACGAGGAGCGACCGCGCGGGCGGTTCTCCAAGTCCGGGCACACCTCGCACGGCACCCGGGGCGACGCGGCCGGGCCGCCCCCGCCGCAGCACCCGTCCCGGCCGGTGTACCAACCCCCGCCGCCGCCGTACCGGCAGCCGCCGCAGCAGCCCTACGAGCACCCACCACCCGGCTACCAGCAGGGCGACCCGTTCGGTTCGCCGACCTATCACCACACGCCTGCGGCCGGGCAGCGCGAACGCCCGCCGGTCACGACGGCGGGCGGTGCGGCAATGCTCATCGGCCGCAGCGCCATCTCGGGCACGAACCGCGCAGCACGGGTCGTCACGCGCAAGGTCATCACCGCGAGCAAGGCGCGTGGCGCCGAGGACTCCGGCCTCACCGCGCTCATCTGGAACCAGGTGCTCAGCTACGGCACCGACGCGATGATCACCGTCGCGCTGGCCGGCACCGTCTTCTTCGGGGCGAGCGCGCACGCACAGCGTGGCAACGTGCTGCTCTACCTGCTCATCACGATGGCGCCCTTCGCGGTCGTCGCGCCGCTCATCGGACCCGCGCTCGACCGGCTGCAACACGGCCGGCGCTGGACCATGGCCGCTACCGCGATCGGCCGCGCCGTGCTCGCGATCATCATGGCGGGCCACTCCACCGAGCTGCTCGTGCTCTATCCCTGCGCGCTCGGCTCGCTGGTGCTGTCCAAGGCGTACGCGGTGATCCGCGCGTCCGCCGCGCCGCGCCTCGTGCCGCCCGGCATGACGCTCACCGAGGCGAACGCCCGGCTGACGATCTTCGGGCTGGGCTCCACGATCGTGCTGGGCGCGGTCGTGGGCGTGCTCATCAAGGTCACCGGGTCGTACAGCCTCGGCCTGTACGTGACCGCGGCCGGCTTCGTGACGTGCGCGGTGTTCGCCTTCCGGCTGCCCAAGCAGGTCGACTCCGCCTCGGCCGCGCCACGGCACCCGCAGGAACCGGCCCGGCCGCCCAAGCAGCAGCGGGTCCCACCGATGAGCCGCATCCAGAGCTGGGCCCGGCGCGGGTTCGACCCGTACCTCGTCGTCGCGCTGCAGGGCGAGTCGGTGCTGCGCCTGCTCTCCGGGCTGCTGACGATCTATCTCGCGTTCTACGTCGAGTCGACACGGCACGGGCTGTCCGCCGCGCTGTTCCTGGCATTGGTGATCGGCGCGGCGGGTGCGGGCAACTTCGCCGGCACCGCGATCGGCACCCGCATCCAGATGGGCCGGCCGGAAGCGGTGATCATCCTCTCGACCTGCGTCGCCGGTGCGGTCTGCCTCGTCGTCGCGCTCGCCTTCACCCCGATGTTCGCGGCTGTCGCGATGTTCGTGTCGGCCGTCGCCAACGCGTTGTCGAAGATCGCGCTCGATGCGCTGATCCAGCGCGACATTCCCGAGACGCTGCGCTCGAGCGCGTTCGCCCGGTCCGAGACGTTCCTGCAGCTGGCCTGGGTGATCGGCGCGGCGCTCGGCGTGGCGCTGCCGAGCACGAGTGACGGCGACGCGGCGGTGGCCTTCATCGTCGCCGGCGTCATCACCTGCACGGTCGCGGTGTTCGTGTTCCTGCGCAACCGCGTCACGTCCCGGGCCGAGGCGATCCGCGACTGGCCGCACCGCCCCGGCGACGTCGTGCCGCACCGGACCGACTGAGCCGGCCCGCGTGAACGTCCTCCTCGTCTGCGCGGTCGCGGCCGAACACGACGCGATCCGCGCAGCCACACCCGACGCCGAGGTGCTCGTCGCGGGGGTCGGGCCCGCGGCCGCCGCGGCCGCGACCAGTGCTGCGCTGGCCCGCGCGCGTTACGACGTGGTGGTGTGCGCGGGCATCGGCGGCGGCTTCGGCGCGCTGCAACCCGGCGACATCGCGGTGGCATCGTCGATCGTGTTCGCCGATCTCGGAGCGCAGACCGCCGACGGGTTCATGCCGGCGTCCGAGCTGGGCTTCGGCACGGACAGCTACGCGGTCGCACCGCGGTTCGGGCTCGAGCTCGCCGACCGGACCGGCGGGCATCTCGGCACGGTGCTCACCGTCGCAACCGTGACCGGTACGGCGCAGACCGCCGCCGAGCTGGCCGGCCGGTTCCCGGACGCGGTGGCCGAGGGCATGGAGGGCGCCGGGGTGGCCGCCGCGGCGGCGCTGCACGAGGTGCCGTTCGGGGAGTTGCGCGCGATCAGCAACGCGGTCGGGCCGCGCGATCGCGAGGCGTGGGAGATACCGCGGGCGCTGGACTGCCTCGGCCTCGCGGTAGCGTCGATGCTCGGATGAGCCTTTCCATCGCCTATTCGCCGTGCCCGAACGACACGTTCGTGTTCCACGCCTGGGCGCACGGACTCATCGAGGGCGCTCCCGTGCTCGACGTCACGTTCGCCGACATCGACATCACCAACACCGCCGCCGAGCGCGGCGAGTTCGACGTGCTGAAGGTGTCCTACGCAGCGCTGCCGTGGCTGCTCGACGACTACGCGCTGCTGCCCACGGGCGGCGCGCTCGGCCGCGGCTGCGGCCCGTTGGTGCTCACCCGCGACGAGCTCCCGTCGCTGGACGGACGCACGGTCGCGGTGCCGAGTGAGCGCTCGACGGCCTACCTTCTGTTCCGGCTGTGGGCAGCGGGGCAGCACCCCGCGCGCATCGACGTCGTCCCGTTCGCGTCGATCATGCCGGCGGTGCGCGACGGCAGCTACGACGCCGGCCTCGTCATCCACGAAGCGCGCTTCACCTACCCGTCCTACGGGCTGCGCGCGCTGACCGACCTCGGCGAATGGTGGGAGGCCGACACCGGGCTGCCCATCCCGCTCGGCGCGATCGTCGCGCGCCGCGCGCGCCCCACCGCGGCGCTGGCCCGGGCGGCACGGGCATCGGTGGAGTACGCGTGGGCCGACCCGTCCGCGTCCGCGCAGTACGTGGCTGCGCATGCGGACGAGATGTCACCCGACGTGCAGCAGCAACACATCGCGCTCTACGTCAACGAGTTCACCCGCGATCTGGGCGACGAGGGCTTCGCCGCCGCCGACGCGCTGCTGACCCGCGCGCACGGGGCAGGGCTGACACCCGGCGCGCCCGCGCTGCGCTGAGGAGCAGCCGATCGCCCGCTAGTGCTCCCAGTGCCGGGCAAGTCCATTCGTTGCCTGCTTGTAATCCGCCAGTGCTTTGGCTATGTGCTTGAAGTCCTGTTGGGTCATGTCCATCTGCCTGCCGAACTCCTTCGTCGGCGTACTCGGCGTGATCTTGCGTTCGTACTCCTGCCACGCCTCCTGGCAGCTCCTCCAACTGTCTGCGACCAGCTTCCAACGCTTCAGCAACTCGGCGTCGGCCTTCTGGAAGCTGGAGATCAACTTCACCGTTTCGTCGAGTTTCGGACCGAGGTTCTGCTTGATCCCCTTCTCTTTCTCGATGTTCGGCAGGTCCTTCTTCACCTGTTGCCAGTGCTTGCGAAGCGTGCTTGCCACGGTGGCCCTCCTCGTGTCGGTCGGAACGTCGAGGACGGCTGTCTCGGCCGTTTCGTCGAACCGATCGTGTGATCTTGCGATGACCGCATTCAACGTGCAAGTTGGCTTACGGGCTAGGCGTCCAGGTTGTCGGCGAAGGCGCGGAGCAGGCCGGCGATCTTGCGGGCCTCGGCGCGGTCGGGGTAGCGGCCGCGGCGCAGCGAATTGGACGTCGAGTCGAGCAGCTTGATGAGGTCCTCGACGAGGGGGGCCATCTCGTCGGCCGGCTTGCGCGCGTTGCGCACGACCGAAGGCACCGGGTCGAGGACCCGCACCTGCATCGCCTGGTTGCCCTTGCGGCCGGAGACCACGCCGTACTCGACCCGGGTACCGGCCTTCAACTCCGTCATGCCGTCAGGCAGCGCATCACGATGGACGAAGACGTCGTCGCCCTCGTCGTTGGAGAGGAAGCCGAAACCCTTCTCCGCGTTGAAGAACTTCACCTTGCCGGTAGGCACCGGATACTCCTCGCCACAAAATGTCCGAACACTATGCGAGGCACCGCACGCCGGCGATGCCTCGTGTCTCCCAGGCTACTGCCTCCACCGCCTCGTTTCACCACTTGGCGCGGGCCGGCGACGTTCTCGATAGAATGGCCTGTCCACGTCAGCGAGAAGGGCGACACATGGCCGGCATCGCGCCTCGAAGTCCGGAAGAGTTCCGCAGCGCCACCCTCATCATCGACTTCAACGTCTCCGAGCTGATCTCGGACGCGGCAGGCAGCCACTCCCCGTTCGGCGACCTCGAGTTCCCGATCGCACCCGAGCGGCTCGACTACGACCACCCGACCCCGGCCGAGCGGCCGCAACTCGCCGACGGGCGCTGAACCCCGCCCCGTGTCCGCTTCGCCCGCCCGTCCCCCGGCAGGCGACGCGCCGACCTCGCGCGCCGCGTCACTGGCCGAATGGCTGCGCGGGCGCGACGACCGCGACCTGCTCCGGCTGCTGCGGCTGCGGCCGGATCTCTCGCTGCCGGCCCCGGCCGACCTCGCCGCGCTGGCCGGGCGGATGGGCGTGCGCACCTCGACGCAGCGGGCCGTCGACGCGCTGAACGCGCACGCGCTGCGCGCGCTCGAGTTGCTCGTCCTCGCCGCGGACGACACCGAAACGGTCGGTTCGCCACCGCTGGATGCCCTGGACGAGCTGCTCGATCGCGGACTGGTCTGGGGGGACGCCGGCTCCGTCCACCTGGTGCCGACCGTGCGCGAGTCGATCGGGCCGCACCCGGCCGGCCTCGGCCGTCCGGCCGCGATCCTGTTCCCGCTGGTGGCCGACATCCAGCTCGTACCCGTGCTGCGCCACCTCGGGCTGCCGCCCAGCGCGCAGCCGCGTGCCGGCGTCTCGGTCGCCGAGGTGCTGGCGCAGCCCGACCGGGTGCGTGCGCTCATCGACGAGTCGGACGAGGCCGAGCGCGAGGTGCTCGCCCGGCTCGCCGCCGGCCCGCCCGTGGGTACGGTGCGGAGCACCCGGCTCGCAGCGGCCGAGGCGGAGCAGTCCGCGCCGCACCGGCTGATGAACCGCGGGCTGCTCGCGCCGATCGACATCCAGCGGGTCGAGCTGCCCCGCGAGGTCGGCCTCGCACTGCGCGACGAGGTCGAGCCCGTCTCGGCCGAACCTCCCGAACTCGAGCTCAACCGCCGCGAGCCCGGCGAGCTCGACCGGCTCGGCGCCACCGCGGTACTGGAGTTCCTCCGGCTCGTCGACACGCTGGCCGAGACCTGGACCGCGCAGCCCCCGTCGCTGCTGCGCTCCGGCGGGGTCGGGGTGCGCGACCTGCGCCGGACGGCCCGCGATCTGGCGGTCGACGAGCAGGCCGCGGCCCTGGTGGCCGAGGTCGGCTACGCCGCCGGGCTGCTCAACTCGTCGAACGGCCCGGAGCCGGTCTTCCTGCCCACGCCGGAGTACGACGCCTGGCGCGCCCGCGACCCCGCGGCCCGCTGGGTGAGGCTGGCCTCGGCCTGGCTGGCGATGACGCGGCAGCCGAGCCTGGTCAACCAGCGCGGCGAGCGCGACCGCATGATCACCGCGCTCGGCCCGGACGCCGAGAGGGGCACCATGCCCGCGCTACGACGCCAGGTGCTCGACCTGCTGCTCGACCTGCCACCCGGCGCAGCCCCGGCCACCCGGGATAACGTCCTCGCGATGTTTTCCTGGCACCAACCGCGGCGGGCGAGCGGGCAGCGGCCGCTCGCCGAGGCGATCCTCGCCGAGGCCGACCTGCTCGGCATCACCGCGGCCGGCGGGCTCACCGGCTACAGCCGCACGCTGCTCGCCGGCTCCCCGTCCACAGCCGACTCGCGCCAATTCTCGGCCGCCGCCGAACACGCCCTGGCGAACGCGCTCCCCGAGCCGGTAGACCACTTCCTCGTCCAGCCCGACCTCACCGCGGTCGTGCCCGGCCAGCCGGACCCGTCACTGGCCGGCGAGCTCGCCCTGGTCGCCGACCTCGAGTCGACCGGCGGCGCCCACGTCTACCGGTTCACCGAAGCATCGGTGCGCCGCGCGCTCGACGCGGGCCGCAGCGGCGAGCAGCTCGCCGCGTTCATCGAGACGCGCTCGCGCACCCCGGTGCCGCAGGCGTTGCGCTATCTCGTCGACGACGCGGCGCGCCGGCACGGAGTGCTGCGCGCCGGCGCCGCGGCGTCCTACCTGCGCTGTGACGACGTCGCGCTGCTGGCCCGGGTCGTCGCCGACCGGCACAACGACGCGCTGCAGCTGCGGCTGCTCGCCCCGACCGTGGTCGTGTCCGAGGCCCCGCCCAACCGGGTCCTCGAGGTGCTGCGCGCGGCCGGGTACAGCCCGGCCGCCGAGGCCGCCGGCGGCGCGCTCATCACGCTGGGCTCGGACGCGGCCCGGGCACCCGCGCGCCCGCCGGGGCGCACCGTCGCCACCCGCGCCGCCGCGAACTCCGACGCCCAGCTCACCGAGCTGGTGCGGCGCATGCGCGCCGGCGACCAGCTAGCCGACGTCACGCGGCAGGTGCCGGCGATCGCCGCGCAGATACCGGGCGTCACCTCGGCCACCACGATGGAACTGCTGCGCCGCGCGGTGCGCGAGGACCGGCTCGTCTGGCTGGGCATCGCCGAGGCCGACGGCAGCGCGACCGCGCACGAGATGTTCCCGATCTCGCTGGCCGCCGGGCTCGTCCGCGGCTACGAGCGCGGCGGCGACCAGCTCGTCGCCTTCCCGGTACACCGCATCACCGCCGTGCGGCTCGTCGACGCCGACGAGGAGTAACGGGCGCATCCCCGCCCGTCATTTGCGAGAATGAACGGTCGCCCATCTGCGTTGGAGAATTCGTGACAGACGGACCGCTCATCGTCCAATCCGACAAGACCCTCCTCCTCGAGGTCGACCACCCGCTTTCCGGCGAGGCGCGCGCCGCGATCGCCCCGTTCGCCGAGCTCGAGCGCAGCCCCGAGCACGTGCACACCTACCGGCTGACCCCGCTCGGACTGTGGAACGCGCGCGCGGCCGGCCACGACGCGGAGCAGGTCGTCGACGCGCTGGTGCGCTACTCGCGCTACTCGGTGCCGCATGCGCTGCTCGTCGACGTCGCGGACACCATGGACCGTTACGGCCGGCTGCAGCTCGTCAAGCACCCCACCCATGGGCTGGTGCTCGTCTCGCTCGACCGCGCCGTGCTCGAGGAGATCCTGCGGCAGAAGAAGATCGCCCCGATGCTCGGTGAGCGCA
>JAICKR010000224.1 GCA_025927835.1 Jatrophihabitans sp.
CACCTCACCTGGGAGGAGGCGGCGGCCCCCGGCCTGGTGAACTCGACCGCCTACCGCCAGCTCGTCTCGCACAACGGCGCGGCGATGAAGCAGGGCGACATCGTGCTGATCTGGGGCGCGTCGGGCGGGCTCGGCGGCTACGCCACCCAGTACGCGCTCAACGGCGGCGCGATCCCGGTGTGCGTGGTCTCCTCGCCGGAGAAGGCCGAGATCTGCCGGTCGATGGGCGCGGAGCTGATCATCGACCGCACCGCCGAGGACTACCGGTTCTGGTCGGACCCCCAGACCCAGAACCCCAAGGAGTGGAAGCGGTTCGGCGCCAAGATCCGCGAGCTCACCGGCGGCGAGGACGTCGACATCGTCTACGAGCACCCGGGCCGCGAGACTTTCGGCGCGTCCGTCTACGTCACCAAGCGCGGCGGCACGATCGTCACCTGCGCGTCGACCTCGGGCTACATGCACGAGTACGACAACCGCTACCTCTGGATGACGCTCAAGCGCATCGTCGGCTCGCACTTCGCGAACTACCGCGAGTCGTGGGAGGCGAACCGGCTGATCTCCAAGGGCTTCATCCACCCGACCCTGTCGCGGGTGTACCCGCTCGCCGACACCGGTCAGGCGGCCTACGACGTGCACCGCAACCTGCACCAGGGCAAGGTCGGCGTGCTCTGCCTGGCCCCCGAAGAGGGTCTGGGCGTGCGCGACACCGAGCTGCGCGCCAAGCACCTCGACGCGATCAATCGATTCCGGGGCGTCTGAACCTTTGAGTCTTCCCAGTCCCCAATGGGACGATGTCCGGCATGAGCGAGCCGAGACCTGAACTGCTGCCGCTCTACGAGTCGAGCCGGGGCTTCGACAGCGCCATGCGCGGCTACGACCGCGAACAGGTCGACCGGGAGATCAGCAGGCTTGACGACGACCTGCGGGTGACCGCCGCCGAGCGCGACTCCGCCGCCTCGCGCTCGGCCGACCTCGCGGCCCAGCTGGCCAACGCCCAGGCCCAGCTCGAGTCGCTGCGCAGGCAGCTGAGCGCCGCGACCGAGAGCATCACCGCCGACAACGTCGACGAGCACATCCGCCAGATCCTGGAGAGCGCGCAGTCCGACGCCGCGCGGCTGCGCGAGATCGTGCAGGCCGAGGCCGCCCAGATGCAGTCCGGCGCGGCCGACCGGGCAGCCCGGCTCACCGCCGAGGCCCGCGCCGCGGCCGACCGCACGCTCGCCGACGCCGAGTCGCGCCTCATGCAGGCGGACGAGACGCACCGGCGGCTGATGGCCGAGGTCGAGGCGCACCGCACCCAGACCGAGGCCGCGCTGGCCGAGTCGACGGCACAGGCCCGCGCCGAAGAGGGCCGGCTCTCCGCCGAGGCGGCCGCCGAGCGGGCCCGGTTGGACGCCGCGGCCGAGACCGTCCGCAAGCAGGCGGACGAGGACTTCGAGATCACCCTGCGGATGCGCCGGACCACCGCGGCGAAGGAGCTCGCCGAGCAGCAAGCTGCCGCCGCCGAGACGGCCGCCCAATTGATCGCCGACGCGCAGGGCGAGGTGCTGCGGCTCACCGCGGTGCGCGAACAGACCTACGGCGAGCTCGAGGCACTGCAGGAGCGGCTGCGCGCGGCATTGGCCGAGTCGCGCAACGCCGATCCGTCCCGCGCCGAATAGCCCGATCCGGCCGCTTCGCATCGCCGCCATGGCTTGATCGTTGTGATAGCTGTGACAGGTGATCTCATCGACCGCTTGATCGAGCTCGCCGAGCGTGCGCCGGACACGCTGCTCTACGTCGAGCTGTACGACGGCGTGCACGAGAGCGCCCGGCTGACCGCCCGCGACCTGCGCGACCGCGCGGCCGCGCTGGGCACCGCGCTGCGCGAGGACGGCCTGCAGCCCGGCGACGTCGTGCTGCTCATGGCGACCCCGCCGAGCGAGTTCCTCGTGGCGCTCTTCGGCTGCATGTGGGCCGGTGTCGTTGCCGCACCGATGGCGTTCCCGCGCCGCGCGGAACACCTCCAGTCGCGGCTGGCCATCATCCGCGACGACGCGGGCGCCGCGGCGATCGTCGCCGCTCCCCCGCAGGGCGACGCCGAGGCCGCGATCCTGCCGGTCATGAGCCGCGATCTGCTGCCGGTGATCGCCACCACCGCCGAGCCCACGGGCGTGCGCATCGCGCCGCACGCCGACCGCGAGGTCGCCTACCTGCAGTACACCTCCGGCTCGACCCGCGAGCCCAAGGGCGTGATCCTCACTCACGACAACCTGGTCGCGAACCTCGACGTCTGTCGCGCGCTGATGAACTTCACCTCCGAGTCGGTCAACGTCTCGTGGTGCCCGCTCACGCACGACATGGGTCTGATCATGGGCGCGCTGCCCTCCGTCGCGTTCGGCATGACGTCCGTGCTCATGCCGGCGTCGGCGTTCATCCGCCGGCCGGTCACCTGGCTCCAGGCCCTGCACACCTACCGCGGCACGCACGGCTACTCCCCGAACTTCGGCTACGACCTGTGTGTCGACCGCACGACCGAGCAGGTGCGCGCCGGCCTGGACCTCTCGTCCGTGCGTGTGCTCATCAACGGCGCCGAGCCGGTGCGCCGGCGCACCCGCGACCGGTTCAACGAGGCGTTCGCCGTCAGCAACTTGGCGCCGGAGTCACACGCGCCGGCCTACGGGCTCGCCGAGTCGTCCGTGCTGGTGACGGCGACCCCCGCCCACACGTCCGGCAGGGTGTTCTGGGTCGACGCGGCCGCCCTGGAGCGCGACGAGATCGTGTACCGCGAGCCCGGCGCGGCCGGCGCGCGCGAACTATGTGGCGACGGCACGGTCGGCCCGGGCTACGACGTGCGCATCGTCGACCCGCTCACCGGCGCGGAGCAGCCGCCGGGTCAGGTCGGCGAGGTATGGATCGCCGGGCCCAGCGTGTGCGCCGGCTACTGGCGCCGGCCCGACGCGACCGAGGAAGCGTTCGGCGGGTCACTGCCCGGGCGCAACGAGCGCTATCTGCGTACCGGCGATCTCGCGTTCCTCCACGACGGCGAGCTGGTGGTCTGCGGCCGCAAGAAGGACGTCGTGGTCATCCACGGTCGCAAGCTCTACCCGCAGGACATCGAGTTCAGCGTCGAGGTCGCGCACGAGGCCGTCCATCTCGGCGGCAGCGCGGCGTTCTCGGTCGAGGCGAACGGCGAGGAGACGCTGGTCGTCGTCGCCGAGGTCGTGGGCGAGCCCGACGAGGCCGACGTGGTCGCCGCGATCCGCGCCGCGGTCGTGAACGAGTTCGAGCTGCACGTGCACGACGTCCTGCTCGTCGACCCGTACACGATCCCCAAGACGTCCAGCGGCAAGAAGCAGCGCACCGCGACGCGCAAGCTCTGGCGCGAGATCCGCGGTCTCGAGCCCGCGCTGGTGTGACGCGGCCGGTCTAGAACGGCCTAGGAGTAGTCGCGGAAGCCCTTGCCGGTCTTGCGGCCGAGCCGGCCCGCGGTGACCAGCTGCTCGAGCAGCGGCGCGGGCGCGAAGCCGGGCTCGCGGAACTCCTCGTAGAGCTCGCGCTCGATGGCCAGCGACACGTCGTTGCCGACGACGTCGAGCAGCTCGAACGGGCCCATCGGGTAGCCGCAGCCCACCTTCATCGCGGAGTCGATGTCGTCGGCACTCGCGTAGTGCGCCTCGAGCATCTTGATCGCGTCGTTCAGGTAGGGGAACAGCAGGGCGTTGACGATGAAGCCGGCGCGGTCGCCGCAG
>JAICKR010000060.1 GCA_025927835.1 Jatrophihabitans sp.
ATCGTCCGTACCTTCAGGTATGACCACTCGCGCCTGATCATCGGGAAGTACTCCCAGATCGGCGGGACGTTCATGCTGGGCGGTCAGCACGCGATCCAGCACGTCACCACCTACCCGCTGCGCTGGCGGCTCGACCTGCCCGGTGCGGGTGAGGACGGCAACCCGGCCCGCCGCGGTGACATCGTCATCGGCTCGGACGTGTGGAGCGGCTTCGGCTGCTGGGTGCAGGCCGGCGTCACGATCGGAGACGGCGCGGTCATCGCGACCGGCGCCATGGTGACCAAGGACGTGCCGCCCTACGCCATCGTCGGCGGCGTGCCGGCGAAGGTGATCAAGTACCGGCACACCGAGGAGCAGCGGGCCGCGCTGCTCGAGATCAAGTGGTGGGACTGGTCGGACGAGGAAGTGCTCGAAGCCGTCCCCTACCTGTCGTCGGACGACATCGACGCGTTCATCGAATACGCGCGCACGAAGCACCCGGCCCCGCAGCAGGTGGAGTCGGCCTAGGCGAGTTCAGGCCGACGGCGCGGCCGTCGGCACCGATGGTGGCGGTATCACCGGTATCGGACCGGTCGGCGAGTCGGCAGTCACCTCGGCGGGGTGCGCCGAGTGCGCCCAGAAGACCACCCACCACACGACCGCGAGTACGCCCTGCACCAGGGCGACGCCCCACAGCGCGCCGAGCGCGCCGTTGATCACCGCCCCGATCGCGGTCGAGCCGAGGACGCCGACCGTACTGACGACATCGATCACCAGGGCCAGGCGGATCGCGCGCATTCCGAGCAGGCCTGCCCGGGCGCCGGTGATGACACCGAGCGCGAGTAGCTGTACCGCGGTGGGCAGCATCATCGGCTCGGCCACCTGCCATGTGTCCTTGAGAATGGCGTGCCCGATGTTGTCCGGCAGTCCCACCATGACGGCGCCGTTGAGGAGCGCGACGACCGCGGTGAACGTCGAGATCTTGGACGCGCGCCGGCGGGCGACCTCTGGCTCGCCGCCCGACCGGGAGATCTCCGCGACGGTCGCGGCCACCGCGGCGATCTGGAACGTGCCGAACACCCGTGCGAACGCCACCGTCCCCGTCACCCCGCCGAGCTGGCGCGCGCCGGCGATCGCCCCGACCGCGCTCGAGCCGGCCAGCGCGCTGCCCTGCGTCGCGGAGTACGAGATCAGGTAGCGCCAGGAGAATCCCCAGGTGTAGCGCAGCCAGGCGATGGTGCGCTCGATGGTGACGCCGCGGTACTGCCAGAAGAGCAGCAGCCCGCTCGTCGCGCCCGATCCGGCCCACGCGATGACGAACCAGGTCAGCGTGCGCATGTCGGCGGCGATCAGCACGACGATCGCGGGGATCTGCACGATGAGCCACACGCTGTCGAGCAGGACGGATCGGCCCGGGCGCGCGGTCGCGAAGCCCAGGTAGCGGCCGAGGTCCTGGAACATCAGCAGCGGCATGCACACACCGAGCACGATGAAGGCGTTGCCGAGATCGGTTTGCCACAGTCTCGCGACCACCCCGGCGCCGACGAGCAGCGTGCCGATGGCCAGACCGAGCAGCGTGCTCGTGCCGATCACCTCGCCGGGGCGCTGCTCGGCCTCCTCGGTGTGCACGAGCAGCGGGTCGCAGATCAATGCCCGCGAGACGCCGTTGGTCATGATGTAGACGAGGAAGACGATGGCCCACAGGCCTACGGACGCGACGCCCAGCGCCTGGGCGGCGAGCACGGTGATCAGCAGGTTCGACGCGCCGGCGATCGCCTGGTCGATCGTGATGATGCTCAACCGGCGGCCGGCCGACCCGTCCGTCCCCTCGGATCCCTTGCCGCGCCGGCTCGCCCGGTGTCGTCCGGCCAACTAGGTCTGCAGCCGTTCGTCCTCGGGCGTCCGGCGGAAGAACCGCAGGTCGGGGAGTGTGCGCACGGGTTGCGCGGGGTTGCCGCGGTAGAAGGTGTGCTCGGCGGTGAGCTTGGTGGTGACGACCGAGCCGGCCGACACGATCGAGTACGCGGGAACGGACGTGCCGCTGAGCAGCAGGCAGCCCGACATGACCGCAGAGTGCTCGCCCACCTCGACCGGGCCGGTCACCTGTCGGTCGCGGACCATGTCGAGGCTGTGCGTGAGGATCTGCGTGCGGTAGCCGGCGATCGCGGCGTGCGCCTTGATCTCGACGCGGTCGGAACAGTCGATGACATGCCCGTTCGTCATGATCGCCCAGTCGCCGAAGATGAGCGACGCGTCCCGTTCACCGGGGCTGTGCATCGTGTGCGCGAGCGGGTGCGCCGACACCCAGTTGCGCTGGGCGATCTTCGCGCCGGTGCCGAGCCGCAGCTCGTCGAGCCCGCGGAAGACGTTCATCGCGCCGATGCTCGTCTCGGGCCCCATCGACAGGTGCCGCACCAGGAAGACGCTGCGGCCGACGTAGGCCGTCGGGTCGATGTCCCACTTCAGCACGTGGGTCGCGAACAGTCGTCGCGGCCGCGCCGGCAGCAGGATCATCAGCAGAGCCAGGACGCGCCGCAACTGCATCTCCCTGCTAGTCGATACTCGAGACGTCGAGATCGTATCCTTGGCCCGCGGGCGCAGCCGGTGTCGCACGCGGGAACGGCCGAGAGGAGCCCTCAGGTGAGCAGCGACGAGGCGCAGGTGCGCGAGGTCATCACCAAGTGCATCGCCCAGATGAACAAGAACGTGGACGACCTCACCGACGACACGAGTCTGTTCGGCGACGGGCTCGAACTCGACTCGCTCGAGGTCGCCGAACTCTCCGCCACGCTCGAGGACGAACTGGGCACCGACCCCTTCTCGGTGGGCGACACGGACCCGCAGACGATCGGCGAGATCCTCGCGTTCTACCAGGCCGATCCGGTCGCCTGACCGCTTCGGTCAGGCGCCGCCCGCGCGTACGACGACGGCCACCGACGTGAGCGTGTAGCCGCCGAGCAGGAACCGGATCACCGGTTCGTCCGCCCACGGCGGCACGTCGACGTACTGGTCGAGGAAGCTGTCACCGCGGCGCAGATCGACGGCGGCGACCTCGTGGCCGGCGGCCTCCAGCTCGTCCTTGAGCCGCAGCACGTCGCGCTCGCGGTAGATGACCGTCGGCCCGACCTCGACCGTCTCGTCGTTGGACGACAGGTTGTACTCGGTGGTGTGCACCGCGATGCCGCCCGGCTTGAGCGTCGCGATCGAGCTCTTCACGAAGTCCCAGCCGGCTTCCATCGTGCCGAGGTGCTCGAGCGAGCAGGCCGACCAACAGAAATCGAAACCGCGCAGGTCGTTCGGGATCTCGCGCATGTCGACCGCGCGCCAGGTCACCAGCTTGCGGAACTGCTCCGGGTCGCACGTGTCCGGCCGCTGCATCGACTCGACGTTGGACGCGTGCTGGTCGGAATGCGCCCAGCCCATGACCTCGCGCGCCTCGGCGGCCAGGTCGGTGCCGAGCACGGACGCGCCGCGAGAGGCGAACGCGGCCGCGAGCGGCTCGCGGCCCACCCCGAAGCCCAAGCCCTTGCGACCCGGCTCGAGCATGCCGGTCGCGTCGAGCACGTTCGCGATGTAGGCGAACTCCCACGACTTGCGGTGCGGCACCGCGGGCTCGCCCATGAGCTCGCACCACTTGCGGAACCACGGCTCGTCGAGCTGCGCCCCGGTGCACACCCGGGTGCGGACGCCGTCGGGGAAGCGCGGATCCGGCACCTCGTCCGACACCGGCGTCATCGCGGCGACCTGGCGCTCGAGTTCCACGAGCTTCTTCGCCATCAGCGCCTGGTTGATCTTGATCTGGCCGAGGCTCTTCAACTGGCGGCGGGCGATGCGCTTCTGCTGCATCTCGAGGCGGAACGACTCCGGCAGCCGTTCGAAGGCAGAGCGTGCGAACGCCCGAACGCTGCTCTTCGCACTCATCGTCACGCGGCCTTTCGCCAGTACGCCCCGAACCCGTCGATGTCGATTATCTCCTCGGTGATGCCGTGCGCCTTGCGGTAGTCCTCGATCGCCTTGCCGGCCTGCGAGGCGTGGCTGCCGAAGTCGTCGATGATGCAGAACCCGCCGGGCGAGAGCTTGGGGTAGAGCGGCTCGATCGCCTGGATCGTCGACTCGTACATGTCGCCGTCGAGGCGCATGACGGCCAGCTGCTCGATCGGCGCGGTGGCCAGGGTGTCCTTGAACCAGCCGACCAGGAACTGCACCTGGTCGTCGAGCAGCCCGTAGCGCTCGAAGTTGTGCTTGACCTGCTCCACGCCGACGGCGAGGCCACCCATCTTGTGCAGCGTGTCACCGAGGTCGGCCGGGTAGCGGGCCGCGTCCGGCGGCGGCAGGCCCTGGAAGGAGTCGGAGACCCACACCTTGCGGGTGCGGTCGTCGTAGGCCTTGAGCACGCCCCGCATGAAGATCGTCGCACCGCCGCGCCAGACGCCGCACTCGATGAGGTCGCCCGGAATGCCCTCCTCGACCACCGTCGACACGCAGTGCTGGATGTTGTCCATCCGCTTCAGCCCGATCATCGAGTCCGCGCGCGCCGGCCAGTCGCGGCCGACCTCGCGCAGCTTCGCGTCGTAGGGCTTCTTCTTCGCGATCTCGAATCCGAACCGGCCGACGAACCGGCCGACGGCGTCCGCGACGTTCTTGCGCAGCAGGGGCGAGCCGGCCGTGCGAACCCCACCCAGAATCGAGTCGTTGTCCTCGGCGACCGCGCCGGTCAGGGTGCGTTTGAGCAGATCGAGATAGAGTCCGGTAGTGAGATCGGTGCGAGTTTCCGGAGGTGTCACGCGGCGACGCTAGCAGCTGACCGCGTCCCCCTCCAACGCGCCGCGGAAGGCGCGCTCACTGAACGAAGGGTCCGATGACCGCACTTGCCTTCTGCACGATTCTCGCGCGGAACTACCTGCCCAAGGCCCTGACGTTGAGTGAGAGCCTGCAGCGCTTCGACAGCCCGCACCCCCTGACGATCTTCCTCATCGACGCCACCGAGGACACCGAACTTCCGGAGATCGACGGCGTCCGCTGGATGCATCCCGGCCACCTGGACCTGCCGGGCCGCAGCGCGCTCGAGCTGCCGATGTCCTACGACCTCGTCGAGTTCGCGACCGCCGTCAAACCGCTCGTCCTGCAGTCGCTGCTGCGCGAGCACGAGCAGGTCGCCTACCTCGACCCGGACACGTACCAGACCTCACCGATGGTCGAGCTGTCACCCGCGCTGGACGCCAGCGCCGGCGGCATCGTGCTGACCCCGCACTACATGACGCCGACGAGCCAGGGCGGCGAGTTCTCCGAGGGCCACCTGCTGCACGTCGGCGTGTACAACCTCGGCTTCTGCGCGGTGAGCCGAAAGGCCGACGACTTCCTCATCTGGTGGTGGGACCACCTGGCCACCGAGTGCCTGCACGACCCGATCGCGGGGCTGTTCGTCGACCAGAAGTGGATGGACGTCGGCAGCGTGCTGTGGCAGGCATCCAGCCTGCGCCACTACGGCTACAACGTCAGCGTCGCGAACCTGCACGAGCGGCCCGTCGAGCGTGATGCGGACGGGTACTACATCAGCTCGAGCGGCGACCGGCTGCGGCTGTTCCACTTCCACGCCTTCGACCCGGACCGGCCCGACGAGCTGTCCACCCGGTTGGAGGGCACCGCGCACTACCGGGCCGACAGTGAAGCGTTGGACACGCTGTGCAAGGAGTATGCGGCGACCGTGCTCGACAAGCGGGCGATGCTCGGGCCGCAGCCGGACTACGTCTACAACACCGACACCACGGGCCGGAAGATCCCGCGGCGATTGCGGCACGCGTACCGGGCCGCGATCCAGAGCGGCGCCGACGTGCCGTCGCCGTTCGTCGCCGCGGAGGCCGCTGCGTACGAGAAGTGGCGACGCAGCGCGTGGCGGCTCACCGGTCGGCTGATGGTCTCCGACGTCGCCAAGGGCGTGCGCTACGCGCTGCCCGAGGAGTTCGAGACGGTGAAGCGGAGGGTGCCGGGGCTGACGCGCAGGTTCCGCGACCGCTACGTCGAGAAGACCGGCATGTGGGGGTGACGATGGCTCACGAACGGCTGCGCGACCTCATCCGGGCCGACCTCGAAGCCACCGTCGACCCGCGGATGACGCCGCCCGAACGGATGCGGCGCGAGATGATCGGCAAGCTGCTGCTCAACCCGCGTATCCGTGCCGTGCTGTGGTTCCGCCTCTCGCACTGGCTCGCCCGGCATCACCTGACGCCGCTCGCCCTGCTCGTGCGCGCGCACACGCTGCGCAGCGCCGGGGTCGAGATCCACCCACGGGCACAGATCGGTGGCGGTCTCTACCTCATCCACTCGACCGGCATCGTCATCGGCCCCGGCGTGGTCATCGGCCGCGACTGCCGGCTGCACCCGGGCGTCGTGCTCGGTGAACCGGGCCGCGGCAGCACCGGCACCTGGGGCGAGCCGGTCGTCGGCGACAACGTCACGATCGGCACGCACGCCGTCATCCTCGGCAAGATCACCCTCGGCGACCGCTGCGTCGTCGGCGCCAACTCCGTCGTACGCAAGGATGTGCCGGACGACGGTGTCGTCGCCGGCGTGCCGGCCCGGCTGATCCGGGTCAACACCCCGCCGGACCCCGACGACCTGGACAGCCGCGTCGCCCGCGCCTGGAAGACCGACGCCTGACCCGAGCTGTCCGCCCCTCGTGACGTGTGCACGTACCTGAGGGCGGACAACTCCTGGTTAGCGCAGGAGTAGCTCGGCGATCTGGACGGCGTTGAGGGCGGCGCCCTTGCGCAGGTTGTCGCTGCTCACGAACAGCGCCAGGCCACGCGCCTCGGGCACGCCAGGGTCCTGCCGCACCCGGCCGACGTAGGACGGGTCGCGCCCGGCCGCCTCGAGCGGGTTCGGGATGTCGCTCAGCGCGACGCCGGGCGCGTTGCGCAGCAGCTCGAGCGCGCGAGCGACCGGTAGCGGCCGCTCGAACTCGGCGTTGATCGAGAGCGAGTGGCCGGTGAACACCGGTACCCGCACACAGGTACCCGAGACGAGCAGCGACGGGATGGCGAGGATCTTGCGCGATTCGTTGCGCAGTTTCTTCTCCTCGTCGGTCTCGAACTCGCCGTCGTCGACGATCGAGCCGGCCAGCGGCAGCACGTTGTACGCGATCGGGCGGGCGAACTTCACCGGCTCCGGGAAGGCCACCGAGGCACCGTCGTGCGTCAGCGCCGCGGCCGTGTCGGCGACCTTGCGCACCTGGGTGTCGAGTTCGTCCACGCCGGCCAGCCCCGCACCGGAGACCGCCTGATAGGTCGAGACGACGAGCCGAAGCAGGTTCGCCTCGTCGTGCAGCGGCTTGAGCACCGGCATCGCGGCCATGGTCGTGCAGTTCGGGTTGGCGATGATCCGCTTCGGTGCGCGGTGCACCTCGGCGCCGTTCACCTCGGCGACGACGAGCGGGACGTCCGGATCCATCCGCCACGCCGACGAGTTGTCGATCACCATCGCGCCGGCCGCCGCGAACTTCGGCGCGAGCTGCTTGGACGTCGCGCCCCCCGCGGAGAACAGCGCGATGTCGAGGCCGGACGGATCGGCGACCTCGGCGTCCTCGACGCGGACGTCGACACCCTCCCAGCCCAGCGTGCTGCCGGCCGAACGCGAGGAGGCGAAGAAGCGGATCTCGTCGAGCGGGAAGGCACGCTCGGCGAGCAGCCGGCGCATGACGCCGCCGACCTGCCCGGTGGCCCCGATGACTCCGACCTTCATCGGCCCGTCCCTCCGTAGACGACGGCCTCCTCCTGGTCCGAGCCGAGCTCGAACGCATCGTGGACGGCCCGCACGGCGACGTCGAGATCGGTATCGCGGCACACCACCGAGATCCGTATCTCCGACGTCGAGATCATCTCGATGTTGACGCCGGCGTCGGCCAGCGCGGTGAAGAACCGCGCGGACACGCCCGGGTGCGAGCGCATGCCGGCGCCGATGAGCGAGAGCTTGCCGACGTGGTCGTCGTAGAGGAGGTCCGTGAAGCCGATCTCGTCCTGCACCCGCTTGAGCGCGGAGAGCGCCGTGGGTCCGTCGGTGGCCGGCAGCGTGAACGAGACGTCCGTGCGGCCCGTGCCGCCGGTCGCGATGTTCTGCACGATCATGTCGATGTTGATCTCGGCGCCGGCCAGCTCGCGGAAGATCCTCGCCGCCTCGCCCGGCTTGTCCGGGACGTTGACCACGGTCACCTTGACCTCGCTACGGTCATGCGCGACGCCGCTGATGATCGCCTGCTCCACGGGAAGCTCCTCGATAGATCCTGTGACCACGGTGCCCGGCTTCGCCGAGAACGACGAGCGGACGTGAATCGGAATGCCGTAGCGGCGCGCGTACTCGACGCTGCGCAGGTGCAGCACCTTGGCGCCTGAGGCAGCCAGCTCGAGCATCTCCTCGAACGTGACGGTCTCGAGCCGGCGGGCGTTCGGCACGATGCGCGGATCGGCGGTGAACACGCCGTCGACGTCGGTGTAGATCTCGCAGACGTCGGCGTTGAGCGCGGCGGCCAGCGCGACGGCGGTGGTGTCGGTGCCGCCCCGGCCCAGGGTGGTGATGTTCATCGTCTCGCGGGAGAAGCCCTGGAACCCCGCGACGATCGCGATGTTGCCTTCGGCGACGGACTTCTCGATGCGGCCCGGGGTGATCTCGATGATGCGCGCCTTGCCGTGCACCGAGGTCGTGATCACGCCGGCCTGCGAGCCGGTGAACGATTCGGCCTGGTAGCCCAGCGAGTTGATCGCCATCGCCAGCAGCGACATCGAGATGCGCTCACCCGCGGTGAGCAACATGTCGAACTCGCGCCCCTCGGGCACCGGCACGATCTGCTTCGCGAGATCGATGAGCTCGTCGGTGGTGTCGCCCATCGCCGACACCGCGACGACGACGTCGTTGCCCGCCTTCTTGGTGCTCACGATGCGCTCGGCGACGCGCTTGATGCGCTCGGCGTCAGCGACGGACGAGCCGCCGTACTTCTGCACGACGAGCGACACGGCATACCTTTCGGCGACGTTCCTGGCGGAGCCTCCAGAATACCGGCACCCGGTGGCGCGAATTGCCGTCACTCGGCGACCCGGTCGACGACGCCGACCATGACACAACCCGTTCGCTACATTTAGCCGATGTCCGGAAGTGGGAGGCGCCGGTGCGCATGCGGGCATTGATCACGGGCGGCACCGGGTACATCGGCACCGCCGTCGCCAGCGAGCTGGTCGCCTCGGGCATGCATGTCACGGTGCTCGGCCAGCGCGAGCGGCCCTACGCCGAGGCCTCGCTCGACACCGAGCTCCTGGTCGCCGACATCCGCGACCGCGAGGTGCTCACCCGGGTCGTGACCGAGGGCCACTTCGACACGATCGTGCACCTCGCCGGCCTGGCCCGCACCCGCGAGTCGTTCAACAAGCCGCTCGACTACTACGAGACGAACGTCGGCGGCACGGTCAACCTGCTGCGCGCGATCGAGGCGGTGCCCGCAGACGCACCTGCGCCGAGCATCATCTACGGCTCGTCCACCCTGGTGTACGGCTCCCGCTACGTCGGCGCGGTGAGCGAGACCGCGGCGCCGGAACCGGAGAGCCCGTACGCCGAGACGAAGGAAGCGGTGGAGCGGCTGCTCGTCGCGCAGGCGAACACCGGCAGCCTGGCCGGGACGATCCTGCGCATCTTCAACGTGGCCGGCGGCGTGAACGGCGTCTGTGACACCGACCCGACGCGCATCATCCCGACGCTGATGCGCGCGGCCGCCGAGAGCATCCCGGTGAATCTCATCGGCCGCGGCGTCTCGGTGCGCGACTTCGTCCACCCCGCTGACGTGGCCACCGCGTTCCGCGCCGCCATCACCGCGGCGCGTCCGGGAGCGTGCCCGATCTACAACGTGGGCAGCGGGACGGGTACCCGCATCATCGACGCCCTGCACTGCCTCGAGGAGGTTGCCGGCGTGCAGCTCGAGATCGAGCACACGCCGCAAGAGGGCGTGCCGCCGAGCCTGATCGCCGACATCACCGCCGCCGGCCGCGACCTCGAGTGGGAGCCCGCCCGCTCGGACATCCGCACGATCATCAGCGACGCGTGGCCGTGCTGGCCGCGCAACCAGGAGTCCTGACCACCGCATGCGACTGCCCGCGACACTTCGTCCGATGTGGCCGTACCTGAAGAACGGCTACGTCCGCGCGACCCGCGCCGCCGCGCCGGTCTCCGTGCAGCTCAGCAAGATGCGCGGAAACCACCTGCCCACGTCCATCGTCGCGACGATGGAGGAGGCGGCCGCGACGTCAGGCGGCCGGTGCGTCACCGCGCGCCCCGCCGAGACCGCGAGCTGGCCGCGACCGATCGGGGTGCCCGCCGCGCACCCGGCCTTCGCCGCCGTCGACAACGAGGTCATCGATCGCGTCGCGGTCGCCGAGCTCCCCGGCGGCCGGGTGCTGGGAACGCACCGCGCGGTGATCACCGGCGCGGGCGGGCTGGTACAGGAGATCTCGCGCTACTTCGGCACCACCCATCCCCGCGAACACCCGCTGTTCCTGAACCCGTTCCCCGATCCACCACTCGAGGTGAGCGGCCGGCTCGGTGTGCTCGCGACGCGCGGCGACCAGAACTACTACCACTTCCTCGTCGACGCGATCTGCCGGCTCGGCGTCATGGAGCAGTGCCCCGAGATCGAGCCGCCGGATCACTGGTACGTGCCTTCGGGCGCGCCGTGGCAGCGCGAGATCCTGACCATGTTCGGTGTGCCCGCCCGCGCGATCATCGACGCGGACGAACACCCGCACGTGCGCGCGGAGATGCTGGTCGTGCCGGGGCTGCCGACCGTCGAGGTGGTCAACCCGCCCTGGACGTCGGACTTCCTGCGCACCCGGATGCTGCCGCACGCGGCCGCCGATGCGCCCGAGCCCGGACCCATCTACCTGAGCCGGGGCGCGTCGGCGAACAACCGGATGGTCGAGAACGAGCAGCAGATCCTGGACGAGGTGCTGCTGCCGCGCGGTTTCCGGATCCTGAACCCGGCCGGGCTGACCGTCGCCGACCAGATCGCACAGTTCGGTGCGGCCACGGCCATCGTGACCCCGCACGGTGCGGGCATGACGAACGTCCTGTTCGCCTCACCCGGCTGCCGGGTCGTCGAGATGTTCCCGAGCAGCGAGGTCCTGCAGCCGTGCTACTGGCGGATGGCACACGCGGCGCCCGGCGTCGAGTACCGCTACCTCGCGGGTGAGGTGGCCACGAACCGCGGCGGCCTGGCCGGCATGCTCGTGCGCGACATCAACGTCGACATCGGCGCGCTGAAGCAGCTGCTCGACTGACGACGTCGGCAGCCGGGCGACTCAGCCGAGTGCGGACGCGAGGTGCTCGCGGAAGTACGCGACGGTGTGGTCTAAACCCTCGTCGAGCGCGACCGTCGGCTCCCAGCCGAGCAGCTGCACCGCCTTCGCGATGTCCGGCTTTCGTCGTGACGGGTCGTCCGCGGGCAGTGGGCGGTACTCGATGTCGGGCCCGTCGACCAGCGCTGTGACCTTCTTGGCGAGTTCGAGCATGGTGAACTCACCCGGGTTGCCGAGGTTGATCGGCCCGGTGACGTCGTCCGGCGAGTTCATCAGCCGGATCATCCCCTCGACGATGTCGTCGACGTAGCAGAACGAGCGGGTCTGCTGCCCGTCCCCGAACACGGTGAGCGGCTGGCCCGTCAAGGCCTGCACGATGAAGTTCGACACGACCCGGCCGTCGTCGGCGGCCATCCGGGGACCGTAGGTGTTGAAGATGCGCGCGACCTTGATGCGCAACTGGTGCTGGCGGAAGTAGTCGAAGAACAGCGTCTCGGCGCAGCGCTTGCCCTCGTCGTAGCACGAACGGATGCCGATCGGGTTGACGTTGCCCCAGTACGACTCCTCCTGCGGATGCATCGCCGGATCGCCGTACACCTCGGACGTGGACGCCAGCAGGATCTTCGCGCCGGTGCGCTTCGCCAGCCCGAGCATGTTGATCGAGCCGTGCACGCATGTCTTCGTCGTCTGCACCGGGTCGCGCTGGTAGAACACCGGCGACGCAGGGCAGGCGAGATGGTAGATCTCGTCGACCTCGACGTAGAGCGGGAACGTGACGTCGTGGCGCATCAGCTCGAACCGCGGCTCGCCCTGCAGGTCCTCGATGTTGCCGCGGGTGCCCGAGTAGAAGTTGTCGACAACCAACACCTCGTGCCCGGCGTCGAGCAGGCGGCGGGTCAGGAGCGAACCGATGAAGCCGGCACCGCCGGTGACGAGGATGCGGCGCGGCCGGTAGTTGGCGATCGCTTCGACTGGGATCTCGGGCACGGCCCTAGTGTCTCAACAGTGTCTCAACCGAGGCAGGCGACGACCGAATAACCACCGCGGACCGTGTGCTGCGAATGCAGGTGGCCGTCCACCGTGATCGTGCAGGTGATGTAGGTCGCGATCGGCGTCGCCTGCGCGCCGATCGCCGCGACGAGCCCGTACCCGCGCCCGACCGTCGTGATTCGCATCGGTGACGCGATGTTGACGGCGGAGCCCTGGTCGGGGTGCCCGTAGAGCACCCGGTAACCCATCCGCAGGATGGGCCGGTCGGACGTGACGGTGATGACGACCGAGCGGGCCGGCAGGTCGGCCGGGTTCACGTCCTTGGACGACCCGGGCAGGTTCGGCACCAGCGTCAGGCCGTTGCCCGGCCCGCCGGCCTTCGACGTCGCGGTGGCACTCGGCCGGGTCGCCGGGAGCAGGGTCGGCGCGGCTCCGGACGCGCCCGGCACCGGCGTGGACGCGGTCGGGATCGCCACATGCGAGTGGTTGCCCGAATCGGTGGGACCGACCGACCATGCGGTGAGGACGGCGGTGAACGCCACCAGGACACCGATCCACATCAGGGCGCGCTTCCGTTTGCGCGTCAGCGTGAACCGTCGCCGGCTGGACTCCGCCACTCGCTCCTCCTCAGGCGCTACGCGCGAAGGCGGCGTCGAGTATGTCGAGCCCTTCCCGCAACAAACCTTCAACGATCACCAGCGGCGGCAGGAAACGAAGCACGTTCCCGTAGGTGCCCGCGGTGAGGGCGATCAGGCCGTCCTGGTGACACGCTTTCGCGACCGCTGCCGTCAATGCCGGATTCGGGTCCTTACCGCCCGGTTCTACCAGTTCGACGGCGAGCATGGCACCCCGCCCGCGCACGTCCCCGACCGCCTCGTACTTGTCGGCCAGCGCGGCCAGCCGGGGCCGCATGACCGACTCGATGTGCTTCGCCTTGGCGTTGAGGTCCTCGGCCCGCATCGTCTCGATGGCGCCGAGCGCGGCCGCGCAGGCGACCGGATTGCCACCGTACGTGCCGCCCAGACCGCCGCCGTGGATCGAATCCATGATCTCGGCCCGACCCGTGACGCCGGCAAGCGGCAGGCCACCGGCGATGCCCTTCGCGGTGGTGATGAGATCCGGCACCACACCCTCGGCATCGCAGGCGAACCAGTCGCCGGTGCGGCAGAACCCGGTCTGGATCTCGTCGGCGATGAACACGATCCCGTGCGTGGCGCACCACTCGGCGACGCGGGCGAGGAACCCGGGCGCCGGGACGATGAAGCCGCCTTCGCCCTGGATCGGCTCGATGAGCACGGCTGCGCAGTTCTCCTCGCCGACCTGCGCGTGCACCGAGGACACGAACAGCTCGAACGCCTCGTCGGCGCAGTTGTCCGGCCCGGTGGGCCAGCGGTACGGGTAGGCCATCGGCACCCGGTAGATCTCGTTCGCGAACGGCCCGAAGCGGTGCTTGTACGGCATGTTCTTCGCGGTCAGGGCCATCGTGAGGTTCGTCCGGCCGTGGTAGGCGTGGTCGAACGCGACGATCGCGGGCCGGCCGGTGTACGAGCGGGCGATCTTCACTGCGTTCTCGATGGCTTCGGCGCCCGAGTTGAACAGCGCCGAACGCTTCGCGTGCGTACCCGGCGTCAGCTCGTTCAGCTGCTCGCAGACCGCGACGTACTCCTCGTACGGCGTGACCATGAAGCAGGTATGGGTGAAGTCGGCGACCTGCTGCTGCACGTTCGCCACGACGCGCGGCGCGGCGTTGCCGACCGAGACGACCGCGATGCCCGCACCGAAGTCGATGAGTTGGTTGCCGTCGACATCGACGACGATGCCGCCGCCGGCCCGCTCGACGTAGACCGGGAGGGTGGTGCCCACGCCCGCCGACACGGCCGCCTGCTTGCGTGCCTGCAGCTCCAGTGAGCGCGGCCCGGGGATCTCGGTACGCACGACCCGACTCTGGGGAATGTCCACGACTCGTAGTATCCCCGGGTGCGCGTTCTCGTCGATGCTGTCGGGTGCACGTTCGGCGGTATCGCGACGTATGAGGCCAATCTGTTCCGGGCCTGGGTGCGCGATTTCCCGGCCGACGAGCTGGTCGTGGTGCTCGGCGGCGACGAGGCCCACCCGCCCGGCGTCGACGTCGTACCCGTGTCGGTCCGCGGACCGGACGTGCTCACCCGCCCCCTCGCGGTCACCCGCACGCTGCGCCGCGAGGCACGGGCCAGGCGCCCGGACGCGGTACTCGCGCTGCGCCCGGCAACCACGCTGCGCCGGCTGCCGGTACCGCTCGCCGTGGTGGTGCACGACCTGCGGCACGAGTTGCGGCCCGAGCAGTTCTCCCGCGGCCGGCGCGCAATCCGCTGGGCGAGCTACAACCGTTCGTACGCGCTTGCCGACGGGCTGCTCTCGATCTCGCAGCGCACCCAGGACGACCTGTTGCGCCTGCACCCGCGCCTCGGCGGGAAGGCACGCACCGTCGTGCATCACGGCGCCGACCACGTCGACGGGTGGACACCCGGCGACGATCGTTTCGTCGTGGCCTTCGGGCACCACAGCAACAAGAACGTCGAGCTCGTGCTCGCAGCATGGCAGCAGCTCGCGAACGGCGGCGCGGTCACGTCCGGCGGCCCGAAGTTGAACATCTTCGGGCTCGGCGCGGCGGCACGCGCCGCGCTGCAGGACAAGCTCGTCGCACGGGGGCTCGACGACGTCGTGACGTTGTCCGAGTACCTGTCCGAGAAGGCGTACCAGGCACGGATGGCCGGCGCCGCGCTCGTGCTCTATCCCTCCGACTTCGAGGGCTTCGGCATCCCCGTCGTCGAGGCGATGCGGCTCGGCGTGCCGGTCGTCGTCGGGCCCGACCCGGCGGTGCAGGAGGTCGCCGCCGGGCACGCGTTCACGATGCGCGACTGGAGCGCGGCGGCGCTGGCCGAGTCGATCACCGCCGCGCTCGCCGCCCCGGAAGCCGCGGTGGCCGCGGCGCGCACGCACGCGGCCGGCTTCACCTGGTCGGAGACGGTGCGCCGGACGCGCGAGTTCCTCGGCAGCCTCAGCTCAGCCGGTACAGCGTCGTCCGGATGACGCCGCCCTCGCTGCTCGGCACGAGGCACAGCTCGCGAACCTCCGCGAACGGCATCGAGAACGGCGGCGCCGCGAGATCGAGCGCCGAACCGATGCCGACCCGGATGTGCGGGCCGGACGGGATGTCGACGTTCGGCGTGAAGCCGCCGGCCGGCTGGTGGTCGGTGATGATCGCGTACCGGTACTGCGCGATCTTGCCGACCACCTGCGTGATGTCGGCGTTGGACAGGTGCTGCAGGACCTGGCGGATCGTGACGACGTCGCCCGCGGGCAGCGGGTCGCGCGCGATGTCGAGCACCCGGAAGTCCACGTCCGCGGCGTCGGTCAGCGTGCGGTTGCGCTCGATGAGCGCGGGTACGACGTCGCACGCGATGTAGCCGGCCGCATACGGACGTACCTGGCGGCCGACGTTGAAGTCGCCGCAGCCGAGGTCCACGACGTCGGGCTTCACCGCCAGCGAGGTCAGGAAGGTGCGCAGCGCCTCGACGTACGGGCCGACGACCGCCGGGTCGCGGCTGCCGTCGCCGGAGTCGAAGCCCTGGCCGGCGTCCGCGCCCCAGTGCGCGCGCTCGTACACGGTCGAGAAGATCTCGGCGTTGGACGCGTCGCGGAAGCGCCGCTCGGTGCGGCGCAGCAGGAACTTGCGCCGCGCGACCAGCAGCGACTGCGGGACCACGGCCTTGGCGGCCGACTTCAAACTCACCGGCCGCACTCTATCGGGATCACAACCGGCTCCCCGCGGCGTCGTCGGTCAGCCGCTGCGCCAGCCAGACCGGGACGACCGCCAGCACGATCAGCACCGCGGCCACGACGTTCACCACCGGCGCCTGGTTGGGCCGGAACAGGTTGCCGAAGATCCAGATGGGCAGCGTCTGGACGTCCGCCGGTGCGGTGAAGTTGGTGACCACGATCTCGTCGAAGCTCAGCCCGAAGGCGAGCAGCGCGCCGGCCACGAGCGCGCCGCGGATGCTCGGGAAGGTCACGTACCGGAACGTCTGCCACCCGGTGGCGCCGAGGTCGGCCGAGGCCTGCTCGAGCGACGTGCCGGTGCGGCGCAGCCTGGCCTGGACGTTGTTGAAGACGATGACCACGCAGAACGTGGCGTGCCCGATGATGATCGTCCAGATGCTGAGGTTCATCGCGAGCACCGAGGTGAACGCGTTCTGCAGCGCGATGCCGGTGACGATGCCGGGCAGCGCGATCGGCAGGATCACCAGGAAGCTCACCGTGGAGCGGCCGAAGAAGCGGAACCGCTGCACCGCGAAGGCGGCCATCGTGCCAAGGACGAGCGCGATCGCGGTCGCGCCGAGACCCGCCTTCACCGAGGCGGTCAGCCCGTCGCGTGCGCCCTGGTTGTCCCAGGCCAGCCGCCACCACTTGACGGTGTAGCCCGTCGGCGGGAACGCGAACGTGCGCGACTTGTTGAACGCGTTGAGTACGACGATGCCCAGCGGCACGTAGAGGAACGCGAAGCCGATCAGAGTGAGGACCAGCAGCGTGATGCGGGTGCGGCGCGTCAGGAACATCTACACGTTCTCCAACGCACCGGTGCGCCGCATCGCGAACAGGTAGAGCACGATCGCCGCGAGTGGCAGCACTGCGACCGCGGCCGCCAACGGCTGGTTGAGCACGACCTGGTCGGAGATGACGTTCGCGATGAGTTGCGTCTTGCCGCCGACGATGCCGACCGCGATGTAGTCGCCGAGGGTGAGCGAGAAGGTGAAGATCGAACCCGCGGCGATCGCCGGGAACACCAGCGGCACGCAGACCGAGCGCACCGTGCGCCATGCTCCGCCCCCGAGATCCGCGCTCGCCTCGAACAGCGACTTCGGCAGCCGCTCGAAACCGGCGTAGACCGGGATCACCATGTACGGCAGCCACATGTAGGCGAGGGTGACGATGACAGCCGTCTCCCCGTAACCAGGTGTGTGCCCGCCCGATGTCCAGCTCAACGGCCCACCGGGGGCGAGCAGTGTGCGCCAGGCGTAGGCCTTGACCAGATAGCTGGCCCACAGCGGCGTCAGTACCGCCACCACGAGGAACGGGCGCAACCGGCGCGGTGCGACCACGCTCATGAAGAACGCCATCGGAAACGCGATGACCGCGTCGATGACCGTCACCGCGGCCGCGACGACGATCGTCCGGACGGCCACCGTGTGGTAGATGGAGTCCGAGACGAGCGAGTGATAGTTCGCCGTCGAGAACTGGTGCACGACGTTGGACGTGAACGAGTCGACCGTCCAGAAGGACGACACCAGCATCGCGACGAGCGAGCCGAGATACACGACGCCCAGCCAGAGCATCGGCAGGCTGAGCAGCAGGGCGAGCCGGGTGTACGGGCGCGGCGCGAAGAACGCCGACACCCTCCCGGGCGGAACCGGGGTGAAACCCCCCCGGCCCCGCCCCGGAAAACCCTTAAACAATGGCAACATATTGACC
>JAICKR010000217.1 GCA_025927835.1 Jatrophihabitans sp.
CGGTGCGGAGATCTTCGAGTGGGACGTACGCAAGCAGATCGTCGACCACAAGACGCACTGGGAGGACTGGTCGCGCATCCACCGGCTTGCGCACCGGAAGGGCCTGCGCACACCGGCGACCATGCTCTACGGGCACATCGAGGAGCCGCGGCACCGCGTCGATCACGTCCTGCGGCTGCGCGAGTTGCAGGACGAGACCGGCGGCTTCCAAGTGTTCATCCCGTTGCGCTTCCACAACGACAACAACCGGCTCTCGCACCTGCCGATGGCGCAGCCGGCCGACGTGCTGCGGACCTTCGCGGTCAGCCGTCTCATGCTCGACAACTTCCCGCACGTGAAGGTCTTCTGGGTCATGCACGGCCTCTCGACCAGCCAACTCGCGCTGAACTACGGCGCCGACGACATGGACGGCTCGGTCGTCGAGTACAAGATCACCCACGATGCGGACGGGTTCGGGACGCCGGACAAGCTCACCCGCGACGATCTGCTCACCCTGATCCGCGACGCCGGCTTCCGGCCGATGGAACGCAACACGCGCTACGAGGTCATCCGCGAATACGACGGACCTGTCCCTCTCGCGCAACGTCGGGAGCAGCCGCAGGCCATCTGGGCGTAACCGGCGTCAGGCACCGTAACCTCCGGAAAGACAGGCGTAGGTCCCGCTCGGCAAAGGCCGAAAGTCACCGATTCGGGACATCCGGCGCAAAGAGCTTCACTTCAACTTGACGCGTGTCCGAACACTCGTAAAGTTCGGTGGGGTCGCGCGATCAGGCCGGTCGTGACGGGGGCAAGGCCACTCGGTGAGCAGGACCGAATGTGCACAGCGGAGTGATGCAATGACAGACATCGTGGACGCTACGTCGGCGCCCGCGCGCGCTCACGTCGTCTTGCCGACGACGGTTGATCAAGCACCAGACCATGCGGTACGGAATGTTGCCGACGGTGCTGCGCTGGCGGTGCGGCCGTGGATGGCGCAATACCGGTTCACGCTGTTCGTCACCGACGTGTTCGCGATCATCATCGGGATCGTCATCGCCTATCAGGTGCGCTTCGGCGACGGCACCGCCACCAGGCACTACGGCCTCTACGCCACCGCGCTCATGCTCGGCTGGGTGATCGCGCTGCAGAGCGCCGGCGGCTACGACATCCGCCACCTGGCCACCGGCCCCACCGAAGCCCGGCTCGTCATCCGGGCCAGCGCCGTCACCGCGAGCGTGCTCGCGATCTACTGCTACGCGACCAAGACCGAGGTGGCCCGCGGCTTCGTCATCGTCGCGATGCCGGTCGGTGCGTGCCTGCTCCTGCTCGGCCGCACCGTCACCAGGCGTGTCGTCAACCGCCGCCGCAAGGCGGGCGAGTGGGTTCACCGCATCCTCGCGGTCGGCACCAGCGACTCGGTGCTGCACCTTCTCGAGGTCACCGAGCGCGCTACCGGCGCCGGTCTGCACATCGTCGGCGCGTGCGTCGAGGACGCGCCTCCTGGTGCCAAGCTCGCCGGCACCGTGCCGGTGCTCGGCGGCGTCCGCGAGGCGGCTGCAACGGCGCAGCGCGTCGACGCGGACGTCGTCGCCGTCACCGGCAGCGGCCTCGGGCCGGTCAGCGTGCGCGAGCTCGGCTGGCAGCTCGAGGGCACCGGGCGCGGTCTGGTGATCGCGCCCGCGCTCACCGAGATCGCCGGCCCGCGGGTGCACGTCAGCCCGGTAGAGGGGCTGCCGCTGGTGTGGCTGGAGCAGCCGCAACTCGGCCGGCTGCCGCGGGTCATCAAGCGCAGCCTCGACCTCGTCGGCGGACTGATCCTGCTTGCCTTCGCGACGCCGATCCTGCTGCTCGTCGCGCTCGCCATCAAGATCGACTCACGCGGCCCGGTGTTCTACCGCCAGCTGCGGCTGGGCACCCGCGGCACCGAGTTCATGCTGCTCAAGCTGCGCACGATGAACGTCGGCGCCGACCAGCAGCGCGCCATGGAGCTCAGCGAGCAGGACGGCGGCGGGGTGCTGTTCAAGATGCGCCGCGACCCGCGGGTCACCCGCGTCGGCCGGCTCATCAGGCAGTTCTCGATCGACGAGCTGCCGCAGCTGCTGCACGTGATCAGTGGCCGGATGTCGCTGGTCGGCCCGCGCCCGCTCGCCGCGATCGACTCGACCTACACCGGCTCGGCCCGGCGCCGGCTGCTCGTGCGTCCCGGCCTCACCGGCCTGTGGCAGGTCAGCGGACGCTCCGACCTATCGTGGGACGACGCGGTGCGCCTCGACCTGTACTACGTCGAGAACTGGAGCCTCGGGCTCGATCTGAGCATCATCGCTCGTACGATCCTTACCGTGCTCCGGCGCAAGGGCGCGTACTGATTCGATATCGTCGTCGGTGATGTCCGAGGCCGGCGAGCAACGATCCTCGCGCCGGCGGATCATCACCTGGTCGCTCGTCGGCCTCGCCGCCCTGGTGGTCGTCGGCGGCATCTGGCTGATCGTCACCGGGCTGCTCGTGCGCAGCCAGTTGCAGGACGTGCGTGACGAGGTGCATCAGCTGCGCGACCAGGTCGAGCAGGGCGAGCTCGCGCAGGCGCGGGTCACGCTCGCCAGCCTGCAGACGCACGCCCGGCGCGCGCACTCACTGGCCACCGGACCGGCCTGGGCGGTGGCATCCGTCGTGCCGTTCGCGGGTGAGCCGGTCGAGACGGTGCGCGGCATCGCGTCCGACGTCGACAGGCTGGCGCACCTCACGCTGCCCGGGCTGCTCGCGGCACGCCAGCAGCTCGACCCGACGACCCTGCGCCGCGGGGACGGGTCGGTCGACCTCAGCCCGATCGTGCGCGTCGCGCCGACGCTGGCCGCCGCCGACACCGCCGTCACGGACGCGACCGCGAGCGTGCAACAGCTGCCCGGCAGCACCTGGCTCTCGCCGGTGGACGACGCCCGCCGCGACATCCTCACCCAGCTGCAGAAGATCGCCGGGACGGTGCGCTCGGCCGATCTCGCGGCGCGCATCGTGCCGCAGATGCTCGGCGTCGACGGCACCAAGCGTTACTTCGTCGGCTTCCAGAACGAGGCCGAGGCGCGCGGCACCGGTGGATTGCCCGGCGCGTTCGGCATCCTGCAGATCACGCACGGCAAGGCGAAGTTCCTGCGCTTCGAGAAGGACAGCTTCCTCAGTGTCGTGCCGACCGGACTGAACTTCGGCCGGGACTACAACCGGCTCTACGACGGCTACGACGCGACGAGCACCTACATCAACAGCGACGCGAGCCCGCACTTCCCCTACGCCGCACAGATCTGGACGACGATGTGGCAGCGCAAGACGGGACAGCACCTCGACGGCGCAATCTCGGTCGACCCGACGGCGTTGTCATACCTGCTCGGCCCGACCGGCCAGGTAACGCTGCCGGACCGCACAGTGGTGAGCGCGGACAACGTCGTGTCGATGACCGAGAACACGATCTACTCGCGCTTCCCGAACTCCGAGCAGCGCAAGGAGTACCTGCGCACCATCGCGAAGTCGGTGAGCACCCACATCGTCGACAGCGACGCTTCGTCCAAGGAGCTGGTCGACGCGGTCGGCAAGGCGATCGGCGAGCGGCGGTTCATGGTGTGGAGCGCTGACCGCTCCGTCGAGGCGAACATCCTGCGCACCGCGACGTCGGGCGCCGTGCCGCGCACGAAGGCGCCGTACGCGAGCGCGTGGATCACGAACTTCGGCGGCAACAAGCTCGACTACTACATCTCCGGTTCGATGGCCTGGGCGCGGACGGGGTGTGGCACGACCCGCAAGGTCACGGTGACGCTCACGCTGCGCAACGACGCTCCCGCGTCGGGGCTGCCGCCGTACGTGACGAACCGCAGCGACCTGCACCCGTCCTCGGTGCGGCCCGGCGATGCACGCGACCTGCTCAGCTATGCAGCGACCGAGGGGAGCCTGCTCGACTCGGCCACGTTGGACGGCAAGCGGGCCACCGTTGCGGTCGGTGCCGAACGCGGCCACCCGGTGTACTACGTCGACCTCGAGCTGCCGCGCGGCACGTCACACACGCTCGTCCTGCATCTCTCCGAGCCGCAGGGAAAGGGGCCGGTCGTCGTGCTGCCGCAG
>JAICKR010000059.1 GCA_025927835.1 Jatrophihabitans sp.
CCGGTCGCGGTGCTCGACTGGGAGATGTGCGGCGTCGGTCCGCGCGAGCTCGACCTCGCGTGGTTCATCCACGCCCACCGCGTCTTCGAGGACCTCGCCACGATGCTCGGACTGCCCGGCATGCCGCACTTCATGCGCCGTGACGACGTGGTCGAGCGCTATACCGCCGCGTCGGGCTATACGCCGCACGACCTCGACTTCTACGAGACGTACGCGGCCCTGCAGTGGGGCATCGTCTACCTGCGGACCGGCACCAGGCAGGTGCGCTTCGGCGAGCGCGAGATGCCGGCTGACGTCGACGAGTTGCTCTACAACCGCGAGCCGCTGCAGCGCATCCTCGAAGGGACGTACTTCTGATGCCGGTCCCGCTCGATGAGTACCCGATCCACCAGGCGCCGCTGTCGCTCGCGCATGTCGCCTCGAGCGACCGCAATTTCTACGACCGCTGCTACTTCAACGCCCATCCGTGCACCGACGAGCTGTTCCTCGTCACCGGTATGGGCGTCTACCCGAACCTCGGCGTGATCGATGCGTACGCGGCGGTGCGCAAGGGCGGGCAGCAGTGGGCGGTGCACTTCTCCGATGCGCTCGGCGACGACCGGCTCGACCAGCGCGTCGGCGCGTACCGCGTCGAGGTGCTCGAGCCGCTGCGGCGGCTGCGCTTGGTGTGCGACGGCGACGAGCAGGGCATCGGCTTCGACCTGACGTGGGAGGGCTCGTTCGACGCCGTGCAGGAGGCGGGACACCAGATGCGCTCCGGCGCCCGGCTGATCCTCGACGCGACCCGGTTCGCGCAGGTGGGCACCTGGCAGGGCGAGCTGCGCGTGGACGGACAGCGCCACGAGGTCGCCGAGTGGGTCGGCACCCGCGACCGCTCGTGGGGCATCCGGCCGGTCGGCGAGTCGGAGCCGGGCGGCCGGCCGATGGGTGAGAGCCTGCAGGGCTTCTGGTGGCTGTACGTGCCGATCCGCTTCGACGATTTCGCCGTCGTCGTCATCGCCCAGGAACGACCGGACGGTTACCGCACCCTCAACGACGCGGTGCGGGTCTGGGCGGACGGCCGGGTCGAGCAACTCGGCTGGCCGCGGGTGGACATCCGCTACCGCACGGGGACGCGCTACCCGGAGGCCGCGACCCTGCACTGCACGTCGCAGGACGGCAAGCCGGTGGTGCTCGAGATCGAGCCGCTCACCTCGGTGGCGCTCAACGTGGGCGCCGGGTACGGCGGCGACCCGGACTGGGGCCACGGGCAGTGGCGCGGCGAGAACTTCGCCGAGGGGCGGGTCTATGACCTGAGCGACCCGACGGTCATGGGCCGGATGCCGTTCGCGGTGCTCGACCACGTCGCCCGGGCGACCTGCGACGGTGCTGTCGGGTGGGGGTTGTTCGAGCACGCGACATTCGGCCGGCATGACCCGTCCGGTTTCGCCGACTGGAGCTCGGTCGCCCCTTGAATCAAAAAGTTGTCCGCCCCTCAGTACGCGTACACGTACCGGGGGTCGGACAACTCGGAAGAGCGGCGCCTACGCGTTAGCTCTTCACCGCCGAGATTTCGAACTCCAAGGTCACCTTCTCGCTCACCAGCACGCCGCCGGTCTCGAGCGCGGCATTCCAGTTCACGCCCCAGTCCTTGCGGTTGATGGTGACGCTGCCCTCGAAGCCGATGCGCTCGTTGCCGAACGGGTCGGTGACGGCGCCCTGGAACTCGAGCGGGATCGTGATCGCCCTGGTGACGCCCTTGATGGTCAGGTCGCCGGTGACCGCGAAGTCGTTGCCGCTCTCGTGCGCGATCGAGGTCGAGTGGAACTCGATGGTCGGGTAGTTCTCGGCGTCCAGGAAGTCGTTGTTGCGCAGGTGGCCGTCGCGCTGCGCGTTGCGGGTGTCGACGCTGGCGACGTCGAGGGTGATCTCGACGGACGAGTTCTCCGGCCGGTCGCCGTCGATGACGGTCTTGCCGTCGAAGTCGTTGAAGGCGCCGCGCACCTTGGTGACCATGGCGTGCCGGGCGACGAAGCCGAACCGGCTGTGCGCCGGGTCGATCGTGTAGGTGCCGGTCAGGGCGGCGAATTCGGTGGTGGTTGCGGTCATGTCGACCTCTCCTCAGTGCTTCTAGTTGAACTATCAACAAAGACGTTATGCCTAATGCGGATGATGTGTCAACTATTCCAGTATGATGAACCCATGACAGACGCCACGGAGCTCGCGCCGCGCTGGCTGGACGCGCGCGAACAGGACGCGTGGCGCGCGTACCTCGACATGAATGCGAAGCTCACCGCCCGCCTCAACCGCGAGATGCAGGAGCAGTCGGGCATCTCGATCGCCGACTTCTCCGTCCTCGTCCAGCTCAGCGAGCACCTGGACGCGCGGATGCGCGTCCTCGAACTGGCCCGCGCGCTCGGCTGGGAGAAGAGCCGGCTCTCGCACCAGCTCACCCGGATGCAGCAGCGGGGGCTCGTCGAGCGCTCCAACTGCAACGAGGACCGGCGCGGCGCGTGGATCGTGCTCACCGACCGGGGCCGCAGCACGGTCGAGGAGGCCGCGCCGCGCCACGTCGAGTCGGTGCGCCGCTACCTGTTCGACGAGCTCAATCCGGAGCAGGTAGAGGCACTCGGCCAGATCGCTCGGACAGTCGTCGGACTCGTCGACTCGGCCTGCGCCGGGCGCGACGACGCCTGCGACGAGGCGTGCGACTGAGCCCGCCGCCTGCGCTGCCCGGCGGTACAGTCGACGCGCCACCGAAGCTGAGACACCACGCATCGGCACGCCAGGAGGTTGGGTAACCGTGGTTGCACCCGGCCCCACGTCGCGTGCTTTCCCCGGCACGCCGATCCTGCTCGTCGAGGACGACCACGGCGACGCCGTGCTCGTACAGGCCTGCCTCGGCGAAGCCGGCATCGGCGATGACTCGATCATCTGGGCCCGGACCCTCGGCGACGCGCTGGGCGCGCTGGCCCGCGGCCCGCGCTGCATCCTGCTCGACCTCGGGCTGCCCGACTCGGACGGCTACGCCGCGCTGCACAAGATGGTCGAGGCGGCCCCGAACACCGCGGTCATCGTGCTCACCGGCCGGCAGGAGCGTGACGGGGTCGACGCGCTGACCGCCGGCGCCCAGGACTACCTGGTCAAGGACACCATCAGCGGCGAGTTGCTCGAGCGCTCCATCCGCTACGCGATCGAGCGCAAGCGCGCGCAGTGGGCGCAGGCGCAGCTGCACGAGGCGCGACTCTCCGCGGCCGAGCAGGCCCGGCTCGAGCGCGGGCTGCTGCCCAAGCCGTTGCTGCGCAGGAATCGGGTCGGCTGCGAGACGTACTACCAACCCGGCCGCGCTGCCGCGGTGCTCGGCGGCGACTTCTTCGACGTCGTCGAGACCGCCGACGGTCGGGTGCACGCGGTGATCGGCGACGTCATGGGCCACGGGCCGGACGAGGCGGCACTCGGCGTCCACCTGCGTGTGGCCTGGCGAACCCTGCTGCTGGCCGGCATCCCGGACGCGCAGATCCTGCCGAGCCTCGCCCAGCTGCTCGCCGCCGAGCAGGACACCGCGCGCCGCTACGTCACCGTCTGCGCCGTGACCATCGACGGCCGTGGCGCCATGGTGCGGGTGGCCGGGCACCCGGCGCCGATCTTCTGCGTCGACGGTGAACCCACCTATCCCGACCTCGCCATCGGGCCGCCGCTCGGCGTCACGACCGCCTCGGCCGACGTCTGGCCCGACAACCGGGTGCCGATGTCGCCCGGCACGTCGGCGCTGCTCTACACCGACGGCCTGCTCGACGCCTACACCGTCGACAACACATCAGACACGCTCGGCATCACCGAGCTCATCGACGCGCTGCGGCCCTGTCTGCACGCCGGCGACGCGGCCGCCACCTGGATCTCCCGCCTGGTGGAGAGCGCGCCGCGCGACTCGGTCGACGACACCGCCGTCGTGCTCCTCACCGTCGAGGGTCGGTGAGCGAACGCCGGTCGCGGCGGCCCTGGACGTTGCGCCGCCGTCTGGGCAAGTTGTTCCTCGGGATCGGCGCGGCGCTTGCCGTACTCGTCGCGGCCCTCGCGGTCGCCACCGTCGAGTTCGTGACCGCCGGCAACCGGGTCGTGTACCGCTGGCAGCCCGCCGTCACGACGAGCCAGCGCGTGCTCACCGACCTTGTCGATCAGGAGACGGGCATCCGCGGGTACGCGCTGACCAAGGATCCCGTTTTCCTCCAGCCCTATCGCCGGTCCGCGGCCGCCCAGACCGCCGATGCGGCACACCTGCGATCGTTGATCGGGTCCGATGCAGGAGTGCAGCGCCGACTGCGGCGGGTGCTCGCCGCGGCGCACGCGTGGCAGACGGAGATCGCCACGCCGTCGATCGACGCGATCGGACGGGGCGACGCATCGGGTTCCGCGCTCATCGAGAGCCAGGTGGCCAAGCAACGCTTCGACGACATTCGAGTGCGAGCGTCGCAACTGCTGGCGAGTGTGCAGCACCGGACCGATGTCGCCACTGCAGACCGGCGTAACGCGGGCACCGTGTTCGTCGTCGCCATCACGTTGACCGGGTTCATGCTGGCGGCGATCGGCATCGCAATCTGGCGGGGACTCCACCGGTGGGTGCTCGAGCCGGTCGACCGGCTGGGCAGGCAGACCCGGGAGGTCTCCGGCGGCGACACGTACCGCCAGATCGTGCCGGACGGGCCGAACGAGTTCCGCGGGCTCGGCCGCGACGTCGAGGCGATGCGGTTGCAGATCGCCGGGCAACTGGCGCGGGCCGAGGAGATCCAGGAGGAGCTGCGGATCCGCAGCGAGGAGCTCGCCCGCTCGAACGACGACCTGCAGCAGTTCGCCTACGTCGCCTCGCACGACCTGTCCGAGCCGCTACGCAAGGTCGCCAACTTCTGCCAGCTGCTCGAACGGCAGTACGGCGACAAGCTCGACGACCGCGCGCGGGAGTACATCGACTTCGCCGTCGACGGGGCCAAGCGGATGCAGGCACTGATCACCGACCTGCTCGCGCTCTCCCGCGTCGGGCGGGCGACCGAGGAGTTCGTACCGGTCTCCCTGGCTGATGCGCTGGCTGCCGCGCAGGCCACGCTCGCAGATCGGCTCGCCGACGCCGGCGGCAGCGTCGCAGTGGCGACCGCCCTGCCCACCGTCGACGGCGACCGGTCGCTGCTGGTCTCGCTGATGGAGAACCTCATCGGCAACGCGATCAAGTACCGGCGCGCCGACGTCGCGCCCGCCATCCGGATCGCAGCCGGCCGCAACGACGACGACCGCACGTGGACGGTGGCGGTGCGCGACAACGGCATCGGCATCGACCCGCAATACGCCGAGCGGATCTTCGCGGTGTTCCAGCGGCTGCACATGCGCGATGCCTACGGCGGCACCGGCATCGGGTTGGCCCTGTGCCGCAGGATCGTCGAGTTCCACGGGGGACGGATCTGGTTGGAGCCCGTAGAGTCGGGCGGCGGGGCAGAGTTTCGATTTACCCTTCCGGAAGGCGGAGTACTTGCCGAATCGCGTGACTGACGTGCCCCGTGGCCCGCTCGGGGTCCTGCTCGTCGAAGACGACCCGGGCGATGTCGTGATCGCGAAAGAGGCGCTCAAGGCCAGCCGGCTCAAGTCCAAGCTGACCGTCGTGCCCGACGGGGTGGAGGCGCTGAGGTATCTGCGGCGCGAGGACGACTACGCCAAGGCCGACCGACCGGACCTGATCCTGCTCGACCTCAACCTGCCCAGGAAGTCGGGCCACGAGGTGCTTGCCGAGGTCAAGGCCGACCCGAGCCTGCGCAAGATCCCGGTCGTCGTGCTCACCACGTCGGGCGCCACCGAGGACGTCGAACTGAGCTACGACCTGCATGCCAACGTCTTCGTCACCAAGCCGGTCGACTTCGACCACTTCACCGAGGTGGTCAAGCAGATCGACGACTTCTTCCTCAGCGTGGCGTCGCTGCCGCCGAAGTAACTCTCAGCCTCCCCGCCCAGTTCGTCATCCGGCGTTCGTTAGAACGTCAGGGTGGTCGGGAATGGTGCTGCCATGACAGCGCGCATCGGGACGATGTCCATCGACGGCACGCCCATCTCCGAGGCGGATCTCGCCCGCATCGAGGCCGAGGAGAAGCTGCACGCCGACCAACAGCGCCAAGCCGTCCGGGTCGTCGCCGCGAGCGCGCTGGATGCCGCGGACTGCCGGACGCTGCTCTCGATCCTCGGTCTCGAAGAGGAGATCGTGGCGTCGGCCCGGGCCACGCTGGTCCGGCCGGGCAAGCGCCCGCGCAAGCGGCGCGCCGCAGCCTGACCACACAGAGAATGGGGCAGCCGGATCGGTTTGGCGTCACTGCGCGCTGGGCACCTTCGTGCTGGCGCGCAGATGAACGAGCAGATCCGGGCGACGGTGCACACAACGTATCGGCATGAAGCCCTGCCCTATCACGGGCTCGACGGCTTGCTGTCGCGCTGCGCCGAACTCACCGGGACCGGGGAAGCACAGGGCAGCCGGGTGATGTTCCTGCTCGCCGCGGCCAAACTGGACGCGTTGCGAGACGCGCTCCGCGACGACTCCGACGACTTCGCGTTTGTCGCCACCGACGAGCACGGCCGCAATCCGGCCCGCATCACGACGATGCTCGACAGCTTCCAGGCCACCGCGAACGGACGGCACTGCGTAGGTGTCAACGAGGTTGTGTACGCCGGCCGCCCGCCGCAGGCGATGGCCGAGGCGTGGCTGGCCGAGTCGGTGTTGAACTCGACGAGCCTGCAGGCCTGGCCGCTGTCGGTCGTCTGCCTCTACGACACGTCCGCGCTTGACGGACAAGCGCTCGACGAGATGCGACGCAGCCATGCGGTCGTCCGCGGGGAGGACGAGAACGGCGCGTACGACCCGGACCACGCCGCCGCGTTGTTCCAGGCCTCGCTGCTCGACGCGCCGCTCGACGCCGAGTCGCGCACGGTAGGCCCGGGTGACCTGTCCGGCGCGCGTGCGTTCGTCCGCTACAACGCCGGCGACCGCGGCCTGGCCGACGACCGGCTTGACGATCTCGTGCTGGCCGCCAACGAGGTCGTCACCAACAGCCTCCGGCACGGCGGCGGCACGTGCCGGATCAGCGTGTGGGACGACGACCGGTCGGTGGTGTGCGAGGTGCGCGACGTCGGCGTCATCACCGACCCGATGGTCGGGCGCCTCGCACCGGCACCGAACGCCGCGTCCGGACGCGGGCTCTGGCTGGCCAACCACCTCTGCGACCTCGTCCAGGTGCGCTCGTCACAGGCGGGCACCGTCGCCAGGCTGCACGTCGACCGGTGAACTAAATTCGCTGCGTGGCGGACGGCGCGACCAGGCTGGCGGTGCGCGCGGGCGGGCACGTCATCTCCTACCAGGAGGCCGGGCCGCGCGACGGCGAACCGTTGATCCTGCTGCACGGGCTGGCCTCCGATTCCGACACGTGGGACAAGGCGATCGGCCCGCTGGCCGCGCAGGGGCTGCGCGTGATCGCGCTGGACCTGCTCGGCCACGGCGAGTCGGACAAGCCGCCCGGCGAGTACCTGCTCAGCGACTTCGCCGAGTCGCTGGGGCAGTTCATGGATGCGCTCGAGCTGCCCGCGGCGACGCTGTGCGGGCACTCCTTCGGCGGCGCGATCGCGATGTTCTTCGGCTCCCGGCACCCGGACCGGGTACAGCGCGTGGTGCTGGTCTCGGCCGGCGGGCTCGGGCGTGAGGTGCATCCGGTGCTGCGCGCGGCCGCGCTGCCGGTGGCGCCGGCGATGCTGCGCGCGGCAATGCGTCCCGGACTGCGCCGGCTCTACCGCCGGCCCGGGCTGCACCGCGCGCTGGGGCTGACGCCGGAGAACATCACCACCCTGCGCCGGGCGGCGCGCGCGCTCGGCACCGAGGCCGGCCAGGCTTCGTTCTTCGCCTCGCTGCGCGGGGTGATCGCGCCGTCCGGGCAGCGGACGGCGTCGCGGGAGATGCGTGAGTTCGCCGAACGCGTCCCGATGCTGCTCGTGTGGAACGAGGGCGATCCGGTGATCCCGCTCGCGCACGCCGAAGCGCACGCCGCACGGGCGGGGTACAGCAAGCTCGTGGTCTTCCCGGCGCGCGGGCACGAGCCGCACCGGCGCAGTGCGGACCGGTTCGCCGAGGAGGTCGCGGGCTTCATCACCGCGTCCTGACATGTGAGAATCACGTCTCTCAGAGTGAGACCTACGGCTAGGCTGTGGATCGTGCGCGACCGGCGGCGGTGGACGATCCTCGTCGTCGGCACGTTCGCCCAGGCGGCGACCTGCTGCTTCCTGTACGGCATCCCGATGCTGCTGCCTGCGCTGCGTGCCGACGGCCTGTCGCTGCTGTCGGGCAGCCTGCTCGTCTCGGCACCGATCGCCGGACTGCTGCTGACGCTCATCCTGTGGGGCGCCGCGGCCGATCGGTACGGCGAGCGCGTGGTGATCGTCAGCGGGGTCGGCGCCGCCGCGGCGCTGCTCGTCGTGGCCGCCACGGTGCACGGCACGGCGCCGCTGGGCGCGTTGTTCGTGGCCGCGGGAGCCTGCGCTGCGTCGGTGAACGCGGCAAGCGGGCGTGTCGTCATGGGCTGGTTCCCGCCGGACGAGCGCGGCCTGGCGATGGGCACCCGGCAGACCGCGCAGCCGCTCGGCGTCGCACTCGCGGCGCTGGGACTGCCGCCGCTGGCCGCGGCGCACGGCGCGCACACCGCGCTGCTGTTCCCCGCCGCGTTGTGTGCGCTCGCTGCGCTGCTCGTGCTCGTCCTGGTCGCCGATCCGCCGCGGCCGCCGCGCGCCCCGGACGCGCCGCCGGTGCGCTCGCCCTACCGTGGCTCGTTCACCCTCGCCCGCGTCCACCTGTCGAGCGCGATGCTCGTCGTGCCGCAGTTCGCGGTGAGCTCCTTCATGCTCGTCTACCTCGTCGGGCAGCGGCACTGGGACGCCGCGATGGCCGGCCGGGTCGTGTTCGGCTGCCAGCTCGCCGGCGCGGTGGGCCGGGTGGTGACCGGGGTGTGGTCCGACCGCGCCGGCTCGCGGTTGCGGCCGATGCGCCAGCTCGCAGTGGCCAGCGCCGGGTTGATGCTGCTCATCGCGCTCGGTGCGGACGGCTGGCTGTGGGTCGTCGTCGCCGCGCTCGCGGCCGCATCCGTGGTCACCGTCGCCGACAACGGGCTCGCCTACACCTCGGTCGCCGAGCTTGCCGGGCGGGACTGGTCGGGTCGGGCGCTGGGCGTGCAGAACACCGTGCAGAACGTGGCCGCCATCGGCACCGCGCCGGGGCTCGCCGCGGTCATCGGCAGTACGCACTACGCGCTGGGCTTCGCGCTCGCTGCCGTCTTCCCGCTGCTGGCGATCCCGCTGACGCCGGTGCGCACCGAGCGCGCCCGGGCGCACACGTCCTAGGCTGGCGACTTCCGGTCGGCAGGGGAGGACGCGGGGTGCAGGTTCGGACGGCAGGTGCACGGGCCGCAAGTCGCGCGCGGCGTTGGCTGCTCGGGATGCTGATGAAGCTGCCGGGCGGCAAGAACACCGACCCCGCCGCGCTGCTCGCCCGGTTTCCCGACGAGGCGTTGATGCCGTTGCGCCGTGTCGGCCTGGACCCGGTGCCGGAGCTCGACCGGCTGCGGGACCGCGAGCCGGTGAGCCGGGTCAAGATGCCGCTCGGCCTGCGCGGCTGGCTCGTGACGGGGTACGAGGAGTCGAAGGCCGTGCTTGCCGCCGACACCGCCACGTTCAGCAACGACTTCGGCAACATGATCGGCAAGGTGGGCATCGCCGCGGAGGACGATCCGGGTGGTCTCGGCTTCGCCGATCCGCCGCACCACACGCGCTTGCGGCGCATGCTCACCGCGCACTTCACCCTGCGTGCGTCGATGGAGCGGGCACCGCGTATCAGGCAGGTCGTCGACGAGGCGTTGGACGAGCTCGAGCGCGCGGGCGAGGGCGGTCGGCCGGTCGACCTGCAGCGGTACTTCTCCTTGCCGATCCCGTCGCGGGTGATCATGGAGCTGCTGGGCATCGAGGAGAAGGACCACGAGGAGTTCCAGCGGCTCAGCGCCACGCGGTTCGACTTCACGGCCGGCGCGGTCGGTTCGCTCGAGGTGATCCAGGAGTCGATCAACTACCTGCGCGAGATCGTCGAGCGGCAGCGTGCGGGCACCCGCGTGGGCCTGATCGGCTCGATCCTCGACCAGTACGGCGACGACGTCGAGGACGTCGAGCTGGCCGGTCTCGCCGACGGTGTGCTCACCGGCGGGCTCGAGACTACGGTCAGCATGCTGTCGCTCGGCGCGATCGCCCTGTTGCAGGACCCCGCTGCATACGCGCGGCTGCGTACGGACGACTCGTTCGCCGAACCGCTCGTCGAGGAGCTGCTTCGTTACCTCACGGTGGTGCAGGTCGGCTTCCCGCACTTCGCCTGCAAGGACGTCGTCGTCGGCGGTAAGCAGATGCTCAAGGGCGACATCGTGATTCCGTCGCTGAGCGCCGCCAATCGCGACCCGCGCACGGGGGCCGGCCTTGATCGCGTCGATCCGTCCCGTCCTCCGGCCGGGCATCTCGCGTTCGGGCACGGCCTGCACCGCTGTGTGGGCGCCGAGCTCGCCCGGGTGGAGCTGCGTATCGCCTACCCGGCGCTCGCGCGCCGGTTCCCCGGCCTGCGTCTCGCGGTGCCGGCCGACCAACTGAAGTACCGCGACCTCTCGATCGTGTACGGACTCACCGAATTACCCGTTCTCGTCAACTGACCGGCGCCGGGGATGTCCGTAAGGTCGCCCTGCGGTCAGGATGAGAGGCGTGCTCGACGTCGAAGCCGCCGCGCCGCCGCGCGCGGCGCGCTTGCTCTGGTGGGCCGCGGCGGCGTTGCTGTTCGCGGCCGCGTTCGGCACGAACGTCTCGACGCCGCTGCTGCTGATCTACCGGCACCGGCTGCACCTGTCGACGACCGAGCTGACTGCCATCTTCGGCGTGTACGCGCTCGGCCTCGCGCCGTCGCTGCTGCTCGGCGGCCCGGCATCGGACCGATTCGGGCGGCTGCGCGTGCTGGTGCCGTCGGTGGTGCTCGCCGGCGCCGCCTCACTGGTGTTCCTGCCCGGCGCCCATTCGCTGGCCATGTTGTTCGTCGCCCGGTTCGTGCAGGGGCTCGCGTCCGGCGCCGCGTTCAGCGTGGGCAGCGCCTGGTTGCAGGATCTCGTCGGGACGACGACCGCCACGCACGCGGCACGGCGTGCGTCGCTCGCTTTGAGCACCGGCTTCTGCCTCGGGCCGCTGTCGTCGGGGCTGCTCGCCGAGTGGGTGCCGGCGCCGCTCACCCTGCCGTACCTGGTCCATGCGGGCCTGGTCGCCGTGCTGCTCGTCGGCGCGCTGACGCTCGTGCGCCTCGCGGGCTGGGCCGACCGTCCGGCGTCGGTGCGCGCGAGCCTGCTGCCCCGTACCGGATTGGCGGCGCCCGAGCGCCGCACCTTCCGGCGCACGCTCGCACCGACCGCGGTCTGCGTGTACGCGTTCCCGTCCGTCGCGATCACGGTCCTGCCGCTGCTGCTCCCGCACCGGCCGCACGTCGTCGCGTTCACCGGTGCGCTGAGCGCGCTCGCGCTGGGCTCGGGTGCGCTCGTGCAGCCGGCCGCGCATCTGCTCGGCCGGATGTGCGGTGCCGTCGGCGCGGCGCTAGGCGCCGTCGGGTACGGCTGCGGCGCGCTCGCCGCGGCACCCCAGTCGACCGGGCTGGTGCTGGTCGGCGCAGCGCTGCTCGGGGCCGGCGGCGGGTTGTGCCTGAACGCCGGCCTCCTGCTGGTTGGCCGGCTCGCACCGCCGGAGACCCGTGGCGCGTGCAACGGGCTCTTCTACACCTGGGCGTACGTGGGTTTCGCGACGCCGCTGCTCGCGACGAGCTTCGTCGAGACAGCGCATCTCGACCGGTCACTGGTCGTCCTGGCCGTGCTGGGCACCCTCACTTCCGGCTGGCTGCTGCTGCGGAACCGAGCCCCTCGAAGGGCATCGTGACCGGAACGCAACATTTGCCCCGCCCGCGAGAGTGTCCCGGGTCACATAATCTCTCAGCATGGAGCCAGCCCCGGCCGCGTCCGGTGCCGGCTCTCCTTTGCTCGCAGTCAGCGACCTTGCGGTGCGTTACGGACGCGCCGTGCAGGCATTGCGCGGTGTCACGCTCGCCGTGCCCGACGGCGGCATCGTCGCGGTGCTGGGCAACAACGGCGCCGGCAAGAGCACGCTGCTGCGCACCATCTCGGGCACCTGCCGGCTCAGTCGCGCGGTCATCGAAGCCGGCAGCGTCACCTTCGCCGGACGGCGACTCACGGGGGTCGATCCCGGTGGTGTGGTCACGGCGGGCGTCGTGCAGGTACCTGAGGGACGACGCATCTTCGGCCGCTTGACGGTCGACGAGAACCTGCGTGCCGGCGGCATCCGGCAGCGCGACCGCACCGAACGTGCCCGGTCGCGCGATCGCGTCTTCGAGCTGTTCCCGCTGCTCGCCGACCGGCGCAAGCAGCGCGCCGGGTTGCTCTCCGGTGGCGAGCAGCAGATGCTCGCGATCGGCCGGGCGCTCATGGCCGCGCCGCGGCTGTTGCTGCTCGACGAACCGTCGCTCGGCCTGGCGCCGCGCATCGTCGGCCAGATCGCCGAGGTGATCGGCGAGATCAACCGGCAGGGGACGTCCGTGCTGCTGGTCGAGCAGAACGCCGAGATGGCGCTCGAACTCGCGACCTACGCGTACGTGCTCGAGCTCGGCCGGGTGTCACTCGAGGGCAGCGTCGAGGAACTGCGGCGCACCGACCAGGTGCAGCGGCTCTACCTGGGCGGAGTCGACCCGGGCAATGCCGGCGCTGCTGCGCGGCGCGAGCGGCCGGCGCTGCGCCGGTGGGTGGCCAACGGATGAGCGAGTCGCCGCCGCTTTCCGTCGAAGGCATCACCGTTCGCTTCGCCGGCATCGTGGCGCTCGACAACGTCTCCTTCGAGGTCGAGCCCGGCTCGATCCACGCGGTCATCGGCCCGAACGGCGCGGGCAAGTCGACATGCTTCAACGTGCTCACCGGCGTGTACCGCGCGAGCGCGGGGACGGTGCGGCTCGGCGATGTCCGGCTGACCGGGCTGCGTCCGCACCAGATCACCAGGCTCGGGCTCGGCCGGACCTTCCAGAACATCGCGCTCTCGCCGCGGCAGTCGGTGCTCGAGAACCTCATGCTGGCCCGCCACCTGCTCACGCGCGCCGGTTTCGTGAGCACCGGCCTGCGCCTGCCCAACGCGACGCGGGAGGCACGCCGGCATCGCGCCCGGGTCTGTGAGATCGCCGAGTTCGTCGGCATCGCGCCGCTGCTGGACGTGCCGGCCGGGCTGCTCTCCTACGGCGACCAGAAACGCGTCGAGCTGTCGCGCGCGCTGTGTCTCGAACCCAAGGTGTTGCTGCTCGACGAGCCGGTCGCCGGGCTCAATGCCGAGGAAAGCCGCACGATGGCGCAGGAGATCCTCGACGTCCGGGCCGGCCTCGGCATCTCGGTACTCATCGTGGAACACAACATGGGGCTGGTCATGGGCATCGCCGACCGGATCACCGTCCTCGATTTCGGCAGGTGCATCTCGCACGGATCACCGGCCGAGGTACAGCGCGATCCTGCGGTCATCCGCGCCTACCTCGGCACCGGACGTGGCGAGGACGCGGCAGCCGCCGCGCAGCTCGGGGCGCCACACGGGGAGGCTGCGCAGTGACCTACTTCGGTGTCCTCGTCATCAACGGCGTCTCACTCGGGTTCATCTACGGGCTGATCGCCCTCGGCTTCGTCGTCATCTACAAGGCGACCGAGGTGGTCAACTTCGCGCAGGGGTCGATGCTGCTGCTCGGCGCGTACATCGTGGCCCGCACGCACGGCGACCTCGGCTTCGCGGGCGCGGTGCTCCTCGGCGTCGCGGCCGGCGCCGCCGGCGCACTCGTCATCGAGTTCGTCCTGGTGCGCCGGCCACGGCACGCCGACCCGATCGCGCTCGCGATCCTCACCATCGGCGTCGACATCGTGCTCTCCACCGAGTTGACCCGCCGCATCGGACAGGACGTGCTCTCCTTCGGCGACCCGTGGGGAAACGACACGGTCGACCTCGGACCGTTCACGGTGCCGCAGGCACGCATGGGTGCGATGGCGGTCTCGGTCGGCCTCGTCGTGCTCTTCTTCGCCGCGTTCAAGTACACGAGCTGGGGTGTCGCGACACGCGCGACGGCCGAGGACTCGGAGGCCGCTGCGCTGATGGGTATCCGCCGCGGGCGGGTGTCGATGGTCGCCTGGATCGTCGCCGGCGCACTCGCGACGGTGGCCGGAGTGTTCCTGGGGACCGCACCGAGCCCGGGCCTCAACAACTCGTCCAACCTCACCGCGCTCAACGCCTTCCCGGCTGCCGTCGTCGGTGGCCTCGACTCGACGGGCGGCGCCGTCGCGGGCGGCGTGCTGATCGGGGTGGTGCAGTCGTTGATGGACGGTTACAACGACAACCTCAGCTTCCTCGGCTCGCCGCTCGGGGACGTGTCCGCCTATGCCGTGATGCTCGTCGTGCTGTTGTGGCGCCCGAGCGGCCTGTTCGGCACGCGGGAGGTCGTGCGTGTCTGAGCTGCTGCGACGCCATGCCTCCAGGGCGGTCATCATCGCCCTCGTCGTGGTGCTCGCGGCGCTGCCCCTCTACGTCGGTGCGTTCTGGTTGCAGCTGGGTCTGTTCGTCTTCGCCGCGGCGATCGGTGCGATCGGCCTGAACCTGGTGACGGGCACGGCCGGCCAGCTCTCGCTCGCGCACGCGTTCTTCCTCGCGATCGGTGCATACGGCTACGCGTACCTGTCGGGAACCGCCACCTCGATCGGCGGTGGTGTGGTCGTCGACGGGAGGGAACTTCCGCCGCTGCTCGCCGCGGCGCTGGCCGTCGCGCTCGCGGGGCTCGCCGGACTGCTGTTCAGCCCGATCGCCGGACGCCTGCGCGGGATCTATCTCGGCGTCGCATCGTTGTCGCTCGTGTTCATCGGCCAGCACGTCCTGCTCAACGCGAAGGACATCACCGGCGGCTTCTATGGCCGCAACGCCGCGCCGTTCCAGCTGTTCGGCTTCACCTTCACCGACGAGGATCCGGACCTGACCGTGCTCGGTGTGCGGTTCGGCCAGCGCGAACGGCTCTGGTACCTCGGGCTCGTCCTGCTGATCCTCTGCTACCTGTTCGCCACGAACGTGCTGCGCGGCCGCCCCGGCCGGGCGCTGCAGACGATCCGGGACAGTGAGATCGCGGCGGCGACGATGGGCGTCAACGTCCGCGCGTACAAGGCCTGGGCGTTCGTGCTCTCGTCCATGTATGCCGGCCTCGCCGGCGTGCTCGTCGCGCTCGCCTTCCAGCGTCCGGTGCCCGACTACTTCAACCTCACGCTCTCGATCACCTACCTCGCGATGATCGTGATCGGCGGGCTCGGCTCGGTGCGCGGTGCCGTCATCGGCGCCGCCTTCGTGACCGCGCTGCCGTTGGTGCTGACCCATTACTCCGACCACCTGACCTTCCTCGCGCAGCCCGGAGAGTCAGGCGTCGGGGCCGCTGACTTCGCGAAGTACGTCTACGGGGGGCTCGTGATCGTCGTCATCCTGGTCGCGCCCGGTGGGCTCGCAGGACTCTTCGGCGCTCGCGGCCGGCAGACCGGTGTCACAACCGACCAGCCCGATCCGACAGGACCTTCCTCGTCGGTCATGGTGAAGGAGGACCCGCTGTGAGAACGCGCAACCCCTATCAGGCAGGAACTCGCAGGACGCTGCGGGCCGCGCTCGCGTGTGCCACCGTCGTCGCGCTGGTCGCCGCCTGCAGCACGAAGTCGAACGGTGGCGGAAGCGACAAGTCCAACGGCGGGATCAAGACCGGCCCGGGCGTGACCGACTCGACGATCACCCTGGGCGTCCTCACCGATCTCTCCGGCGTGTTCGCGGTGCTCGGCAAGACCGTCACGCAGGGCGCGCAGCTCTACTTCGACAAGCTGAACAAGGACGGCGGCATCTGCGGGCGGCAGATCAAGCTGCTGGTCAAGGACGACGGGTACGACGTGCAAAAGGCCGTCGGGCTCTATCCGGACATGGAGTCCAGCGTGCTGGGCATGGAGCAGTTGCTCGGCTCGCCGATCAACGCCGCGCTGAAGCAGAACATCGAGACGGACAAGATGTTCACCATCCCGGTCTCGTGGGCGTCGACGATTCTCGACAACCCGAACAACATGATCGTCGGGACGACCTACGACCTCGAGCTGATCAACGGCATCTCCTGGATGGTCGACAAGGGGATGATCAAGCGCGGCGACGCCGTCGGGCACATCTATCTCGAGGGTGAGTACGGCGAGGACGGCTACCTCGGCAGCAAGTTCGCCGCCAAGGAACTCGGGCTCAAGCTCGTCGGCCAGAAGATCACCGCGACCGCCACCGACGTGAGCACGCAGATCGCGGCGCTGAAGAACCAGGGCGTGAAGGCGATCCTGCTGACGACGACACCGACCCAGACCGCGTCCGCGGCCGCGGTCGATGCCGCGACCGGGCTCAACGTCCCGCTGCTCGGCAACAACCCCGTCTTCGTGCCACAGCTGCTGGGCACGGCGGCCGGGCCGGCGCTGGAGAAGCTGCTGTACGTGGCCGCGTCCTTCGAGCCGTACTCCGGCGACAGCGCGGGTGCGACCGCCGCGCGCTCGGCCTTCGAAAGCAAGTACCCGACGGCGGTGCCGAACGGCGGCTCGACCTGGGGCTGGGGCGGGGCCGAGGCGTACGCGACGGTGCTGAAGAAGGCGTGCGACAACAAGGACCTGACGCGCGACGGCCTGCAGAAGGCGTTCCGGCAGACGACCAGCGTCGACACCGACGGCATCCTCCCGTCGCTCGACTACAGCAACCCGGGCGACCCGCCGACCCGCGAGGCGCTGGTCTCCAAGGCGGACAAGTCCGCGAAGGGCGGCCTCGACGTGGTCCAGCCGCTGAAGGCGAGCGACCTGGCGAAGAAGTACGTCGCGCCTGAGCACGGCAAGGGCGGCTGACCGCTGCGTGCCCGTCGGTGGTGGTGCTTCTGCGCCGAAATTCCCACCACCACCGACGGGAACGCGAGATATAACGGGCGCATGGTTGAGGACCAGTTCGGTCAGTTGCTGCGCGAGGCCGCGCCGCCTGGAGTGCGCTTCGGCCACCGGCAACACGTGCACCTGACCTGGCTCGCGGTGCGGCGCTGCGGCATGCCCGCTGCCGTCGAGGTAGTCAGCGACGGCATCCGGCGCACGGCGCGCTACGCCGGCGCGCCGCAGAAGTACCACGCCACCGTCAGCCGCGCCTGGGTCGAGATCGTCGCGCATCACGCCGACACGTGGCCGACGGAGAACTTCGACGAGTTCGCCGCGACCAATCCGGAACTGCTCGACAAGCGGCTGCTGACCCGCTTCTACACCTCGGCGACGCTGGCCGGGGCCGCGGCGCGCGCCGGCTGGGTGCGCCCCGACCGGGAACGCTTCCCGTTCGCCGAGCTTGGCGGAGGATAGGGGATTTGAACCCCTGAGGGATCTCTCCCAACACGATTTCCAATCGTGCGCACTAGGCCACTATGCGAATCCTCCGTCGACGAGGATAGCGAGCCGCGGCACGTAGACTTACAGGCCGACCCCCCGTGCGGCGTCCACCTCACGAACCTCCCCAGGGCCGGAAGGCAGCAAGGATAAGCGAGCTCTGGCGGGTGCACGGGGGGTCCCTCACGTCCGAGGTTGGTCGTCTGTGGGACGGGCTAGGGTCGACGCGTGACAGAGGGCGGCAACTCGAGCAGCAACCTCGCGCTGTATCGGAAGTACCGCTCGGCGACGTTCGCCGAGGTCATCGGCCAAGAGCACGTCACAGAACCGCTGCGCGTGGCGCTCGCCGCCGGCCGCATCAACCATGCCTA
>JAICKR010000199.1 GCA_025927835.1 Jatrophihabitans sp.
CGGTCATCAAGGAGATGAAGCTCCGCCCGAAGATCGACTCGCACGACTACGAGACCAAGAAGGGTCACGTCGAGCGGTTCCTTCGGCAGGGCGACAAGGTCAAGGTGACGATCATGTTCCGCGGACGCGAGCAGTCCCGCCCCGAGCTGGGGTTCCGGCTGCTGCAGCGCCTGGCCGAGGACATCGGCGAACTCGGGTTCGTCGAATCCTCGCCGAAGCAGGACGGTCGCAACATGGTCATGGTCGTCGCTCCGCACCGCTCCGCCAGGACCAACCGCGTCACGAGGGTCGTCGAAGAGCGACCCGAAGACGCCGCAGCTGAATAAAGGACAGACACCGAGATGCCCAAGAACAAGACGCACAGCGGGACGAAGAAGCGTGTGAAGGTCACCGGCACCGGCAAGCTGCTCGCGCAGCACGCCGGCAAGCGTCACAACTTCGAACACAAGCCGTCGACGCTCACCCGTCGCCTGTCAGGCACCAAAGAGGTGTCGGCCCACGACGCGCCGCGGCTGAAGAAGCTGCTCGGCCGCTGACCCCATCAACCTCTGCTGCCGGAAACGTCGGCGGCCCGAAAGCAAGGAACCAACCGTGGCACGCGTCAAGCGGGCAGTGAATGCCCACAAGAAGCGCCGGACCGCCCTCGAAGCTGCCTCCGGATACCGGGGCCAGCGCTCCCGGCTGTATCGCAAGGCCAAGGAGCAGCTGCTCCACTCCGCGACCTACCAGTACCGCGACCGCAAGGACCGCAAGGGTGACTTCCGCCAGCTGTGGATCACCCGCATCAACGCGGCGGCGCGCGCGAACGACATGACCTACAACCGCTTCATCCAGGGCCTGCGGCTCGCCGGTGTCACCGTCGACCGCAAGGTACTGGCCGACCTGGCCGTCAACGACGCCGCGGCCTTCGCCGCCCTCGTCGAGGTCGCCCGCGCGGCCGTCGCCGCGGAGGGCATCGGCGGCGCGCAGTCGCCGGCCGCCTGATTGCTGAGTAGCTCGAACGCCCGGCTCGCGGCCGCGCGCCGTCTCACCAGACGGTCCGCGCGACGCGAGGCCGGGCGTTTTCTTGCCGAAGGCGCGCAGGCCGTGCGCGAAGCGCTCGCCGCGGACGCGGTGCTCGAGCTGTTCGCGACCGCCGACGCGATAGAGCGCCATCCCGAGTTGACCGCGGACGCCGCCGAGATCTCGGAGAAGGACGCCGCGGCGCTGTCCGAGACCGTTACCCCGCAAGGTCTCGTCGCCGTGTGCCGGCTGCCGCGCCCGACTCTTGCCGACGTCGCGGAGAGCTCGCCACGGCTGCTCGCCGTGCTCGTCGAGCCGAACGACCCGGGCAACGCCGGGACGATCATCCGCACTGCCGACGCGGCCGGCGCCGATGCGGTCGTGCTGGACGGGGGAGTGGATGCGTTCAACGGCAAGGCGGTGCGCGCCAGTGCCGGCAGCGTCTTCCACCTGCCGATCGTCGAAGGGCCGGCCGCTGACGTGTGTGCGCTGCGCGGCGTCACCACCCTTGCCGCGACCGGGTCGGGTGCGCGCAGCATCGACGAGCTCGCTGCAGACGGCACGCTGAGCGGGCCCACCGCATGGCTGTTCGGCAGTGAGGCACACGGGCTGCCCGCGGACGTGCTGGCCCGGGCCGACCACGCGGTCCGGGTGCCGATCTACGGCCGGGCGGAAAGCCTCAATCTTGCCGCCGCCGCGGCGATATGCCTGTATGCCAGCGCCCGCGCGCAGCGAGGGCGGAGCTGACGTGATCGCTTTTCGGGGGTCAGTAGGCTGATCCCGTGACTTCGCGACGTCTCGAGGTGTTTCGCGTGCGGCTGGCGGCCGCCCCCGCGCACTCCGTCGCCTAGGTAGTGGAGCTTGCGCGTCCTCCCGATCCCGACTCTCGGAAAGACGTAGATCCGCGATGTCCACCTCGAACTTCGACCCGGTCGAGGTCGCTGCGCTGCAACCGGAGGCACTCGAGGCCGCGACCACTGCCGCGCTCGACGCTTTTCGGGCCGCGTCCGACCTCGATGAGCTGAAGGCGGCCCGCATCGCCCATCTCGGCGACCGGGCCGCACTCTCGCTCGCCAACCGCGAGATCGGTGCACTGCCCCCGGCCGCGAAAGCCGCCGCGGGCAAGCGCGTCGGCGCGGCAAAGGGCGCCGTCCAGCGCGCCCACGACGCCCGGCTCGTCGAGCTCGAGGCCGCGCGCGACGCACGGGTGCTCGTCGAGGAGGCCGTCGACGTCACGCTGCCCACGGGCCGGCAGCGCGTCGGTGCCCGGCATCCGTTGACCTCGGTCATGGAGCTGATCAGCGACGTCTTCCTCACCATGGGGTGGGAGGTCGCGGAGGGACCCGAGGCCGAATCGTCCTGGTACAACTTCGATGCCCTCAACACCCCGACCGAGCACCCATCGCGCGAGCTGACCGACACGTTCTATGTCGGCTCGCCGGACTCGACCGTCGTGCTGCGCACGCAGACCTCGCCCGTGCAGATCCGCACGATGCTCGAGCGCACGCCACCGATCTACATCGTGTGTCCCGGCAAGGTGTTCCGCACCGACGAGCTGGACGCCACGCATACCCCGGTCTTCCATCAGCTCGAAGGCCTCGCGGTCGACGAGGGCCTGACGATGGCGCACCTCAAGGGCACGCTCGATCACATGGCCACGTCGATGTTCGGTCCCGGCATCCTCACGCGGCTGCGTCCGCACTACTTCCCGTTCACCGAGCCGAGCGCGGAGATGGATCTCATCTGTTTCATCTGCCGCGGTGAGTCCGTGGGCAACCCCGATCGGCCGTGCCGTGCGTGCGGCAGCGAAGGCTGGATCGAGTGGGGCGGCTGCGGGATGGTCGACCCGCGGGTGCTGATCGCGTGCGGCATCGACCCGGAGCGCTACAGCGGGTTCGCGTTCGGCATGGGCATCGAGCGCACGCTGATGTTCCGCAACGGCGTCTCTGACATGCGCGACATCGTCGAAGGTGATGTCCGGTTCACCGCGGCCTTCGGGATCGACGCATGAAGGCGCCGGTCAGCTGGCTGGCCGAGCACGTCGACCTGCCCGCCGGCATCACACCGCGCGAGCTCGCCGACGCGTTGATCCGCACCGGCATGGAGGTCGAGTCGATCGAGTCCGGCGCCGAGGGGCTGTCCGGGCCGCTGGTTGTCGGCCGGGTGTTGTCGTTCACGGACGAGCCGCAGAAGAACGGCAAGACGATCCGCTGGTGTCAGGTCGACGTCGGTGCGGACGCGCCGCGCGGCATCGTCTGCGGCGCGCACAACTTCGCCGCCGGCGACCTCGTCGCGGTGGCGCTGCCCGGGGCCGTGCTGCCCGGCGGTTTCGCGATCTCGGCACGCAAGACCTACGGCCACGTGTCGGACGGCATGATCTGTTCGGTCCGCGAGCTCGGCATCGGTGACGAGCACGACGGGATCCTCGTGCTGGCGGCCGATTCCGCGAAACCCGGCGACGACCCCCGCGACCTGCTCGGGCTCAACGATGCGGTCCTCGACATAGCGGTCACCACCGATCGCGGCTATTGCCTCTCGATTCGCGGCCTGGCCCGCGAGGTGGCGGCCGCGCTCGCCGTGCCGTTCCACGACATCCGCGCCGATGTACCTGAACCCGACGGCCGGGCCTTTGACGTGCGCATCGACGACCCGACCGGCTGCGACCGGTTCTCCGCCCGCGCGATCACCGGCCTCGACCCGCATGCCCCGTCGCCCGACTGGATGGTGCGCCGGTTGCGGCAGTGCGGCCAGCGCTCGATCTCGCTGGCCGTAGACGTCACCAACTACGTCATGTTCGAGACCGGGCAGCCGCTGCACGCGTTCGACCGCGCCAAACTGCGCGGTCCGATCGGGGTGCGCCGCGCCCGCACCGGCGAGACGCTCACCACGCTCGACGACGTCACGCGCACGCTCGACCCGGACGACGTCGTCGTCACCGACGACTCGGGCCCGATCGCGCTGGCCGGCACGATGGGCGGCGCGTCGACCGAGATCGGCCACGATACGGCCGACGTCGTGCTGGAGGCCGCCCACTGGGATCCCGACTCGATCGCGCGCACGGTGCGCAGGCACAAGCTGCCCAGTGAGGCGGCGCGCCGGTTCGAGCGCAACGTCGACCCGGAGATCGCCGGTGCCGCGCTCGCGCGCTGTGTCGAGTTGCTCGTCACGCACGGCGGTGCGCACGCGGTGGAGGGCTACACGGTGGTCGGCCTTCCGTACGAGCCGGTCACGATCACGCTCGCGGCCGAGCATCCGGGCCAGGTGGCCGGCATGCCCATCGCGCAGGCCGATGTCGTCGCCAACCTCGACGTCGTCGGCTGCCGGGTCAGCGGCGACGCCGTCCTCACCGTGCAACCGCCGAGCTGGCGACCCGACCTCACCATCCCGGCCGATCTGGTCGAGGAGGTCGTGCGGCTCGCCGGGTACGAGCGGCTCCCGTCAGTGCTGCCCGTCGCGCCGGCCGGTGCCGGGCTCACCGCTCGACAGCGGTTGGTCCGCGCGGTCTCGCGGGCGATCGCCGCGGCGGGCTACGTCGAAGTGCTCTCGTACCCGTTCGTGGCGCCGGGGGTGCACGACACGTTCGGCCTCGCCGCCGACGACGTGCGCCGGCAGGCATTGCGGCTGGTGAACCCGATCTCGGCGGACGAGCCGGAGCTACGCACCTCGCTGCTGCCGGGCCTGCTCGCCACCGCACTACGCAACATCGGGCGGGGCAACCGCGACCTCGCACTGGCCGAGTTGGGGGCGGTGTTCCTGCCCGGCGCGGGCTCTGGCGCGCCGCCACCGGCGATCCCCGGGGTGACTTCGCGGCCGTCCGAGGCCGAGCGGGCCGCGCTCGAGGCCGCGATCCCGAACCAGCCGCGCCATCTTGCCGTCGTGCTGTGCGGCGACTTCGCGCCCCAGGGCTGGTGGGGGGACGGCCGCCCCGCCGACTGGGCCGACGCCATCGAAGCGGCCCAGGTCGTGGCCCGTACCGCGCACGTCGAACTCGCGGCGCAGCGCGCCGACCACGCGCCGTGGCATCCCGGCCGGTGCGCGGCGCTCGCCTTGGACGGACAGGTCGTCGGCCATGCCGGCGAGCTGCATCCGCGGGTGATCGCCGCGCTCGGGCTGCCCGAGCGCGCCTGCGCC
>JAICKR010000149.1 GCA_025927835.1 Jatrophihabitans sp.
AGGTACATGCTCACGCCCTCCCACACGACGAACGTCGGCTCGCGCGGCGTGAAGCCCAAACCGGCGAGCCGGTCGGTCAGCGACTGGGTGCGGAAGTCGATCTCGACGCGATGGACGGCGGCGTGCCCGAACTGCTCGGGGCGCGCCGCCACGATCGCCGCCTTGCGCCGCGACAGCGGTGGCAGGTCGACCTCGTACACCGGGCGGGCGCCCATCTCGGTCGCGAAACGGTAGGCCCGGCTGTCGTAGCCCGCACCCAGGACCATTACCTGCGCCACCGACGGCAGTGCGGCGAGCAGGTGTTCGTCGATGAACCGGTGCCGGCACAGCCCGGAGGTGGCCAGCCCCGCGACGCTGAGCCGTTCGGCCCGGCGCAGTCCGGTCTCGCCGAGCGACAGCGAGCGCAGCAGCAGCCCGCTGGTCCGGCTCAGGAACGCGGGTGCGTACCCGTCGGTGACGATGCGCCCGGTGCGGCGCAGTTCGAGCGCGCGGCCCAGCGTCGTCCACTGCGCTGTCGAGCTGGGACGGTCGGTGGTGTGCAACGCTGCAGGCAGCAGCCCGCGCCTGCTCACCGGCCTACCCTCGCTGCGCTCGGCTCGGCCGCCGAAGGCTTCGGATGCCCATGGCTCGCTCCGCAAGCATCGCTCACGGGCCGATCCGCTGCGCGGCCAGCCAGTCTTCGACGTCGGCCGCGGTCATCTCACCACCGAGGCGGTCGCTGACGGCGCGCCCGATCGCGGCTGCGCGCAATACCCGGTTGGCCGTCTCGAGCCGCTCGCCCCACGGCAGGAACGGCTTCGCGATCATCAGCGCCGCGACGCCGTGCGCGGCCGACCACAATTCGAGGGTCACCGGCAGCGGGTCGCCCTTGGCGAACACGCCGGCGTCCATGCACGCAGACACGGTCGCCATGAAGTGCGTGAATGCAGCATCGGCAAGCACCATGTCCAGGTGGCCGGGCTGGCCCTCGACCGGGCACCGCTCCATCGTCGCCACCCGGTAGTGCTCGGGGTGCTCGATGGCGAACTGCACGTAGGCCAATCCGTACGCGCAGAGCACCTCCATCGGCCGCTCGATGCCGACCGCAGCGGCCAGCATCGCCGCGTCGAGTTCGTTGAAGACATCGGCGACGACGGCCTCGATGAGCGCGTCCTTGTCGGCGAAGTGCAGGTAGATGGACGGCGGGGTCACACCCACCGCGTCGGCCACCCCGCGGATGGAGACCGCGTCGGAGTTGGCCGACTCGGCGAGCAGGTCCTTCGTCGCCGCGATGATCTCTTCCCGCAGCTGTTCCCCGGAGCCGCGCGACGCACGCTTGCGTCGAGTCGAAACGCTGGTCATGCGGTGGGAGTCAACTCCTTCTCCGGGTGTCGCCCCGGCCCCGGTTGCGGCCGCTGTGCGATCGCGGGCGGTTCGACCTCGGTGAGCCCGAACCGGTCGTGCAGGCGGACGAGCGGACGTGGGGCCCACCAGTTGCGCCGGCCCATCAACCGCATGAACGCCGGAACCAGGATGCCACGGACGAGTGTGGCGTCGGCGAGCACCGCGATCGTCAGGCCCAGACCGAACAACTGCATGAACGCAATCTTCGAACCGACCATCGCCGCGAACACGATCGCCATCAGCGCGGCCGCGGCGGTGACGATGCGTCCGGTGCGGGCCAGCCCGAGCGAGACGGCGCGGCGGTTGGCGGCGTCACTGTGATCGGAGTTCACCCACTCCTCGCGGATGCGGGAGAGCAGGAAGACCTCGTAGTCCATCGACATGCCGAACGCGAGGCAGAACATCAGGATGACCATGTTCGCGACGAGATAGCCGGTGGGGGTGAAGCCGAGCAGGCTCGACAGGTGTCCCCACTGGAACACCCACACCATCGCGCCGAACGTCGCGGTCAGCGACAGCATGTTGAGCACGAGTGCCTTGATCGGCACGACGACGCTGCCGGTGAACAGGAACAGCACGACGAACGTGGCGAGCGCGATCAACCCGAGCGCGAGGGGCAGCTTGCCGCCCAGGCCCGTCATCGCGTCGACGTTGAACGCGGCCGCACCGCTGTAATAGACCTTCCACGGCGCGGTGGCGTCGCGCAGGTGATGCACCAAAGAGCTGCCCGTGGACGAGAACGGGTCGACGTCGGTGGCCACGTTGAACAGCGCACCGTCGCCGGTGGTCGAGCGCATGTTCGGCTGGGCCGGGCCGACCTGCTTGCCGTCGACGAAGGTGCCGGCCGGTGATGTGACGTTCTCGACGCCGTCGATGCGGCTGACCTGCGCGGTGTAGGCCGTGAGCTCCGTCGCGGTTACGGACGGGGAGTCGGTGACGCCGACAAGGCCGGCCGACGCGTCCTGCGTGAAGTCGCCGCGCAGCACGTCGCCGACCGCGCGCGCGCTCGCACCGGAGTTGATGATCCGGTCGTCCGGGTAACCGAAGTTGGCCTTGAGGAACGGCGCGCCGAGGACGAGGAAGATCGCGGTGACCGCGATCCCCAGGGTCGCGGGGCGGCGCATCACGGCGCCGGCGAGCCGGTACCACAGCCCGCGCTCGAGCGGCTTGGGCTGCGGTTCGGGCCGGTGCAGTGCACGGCGGAGCAGGGCTCGCAGGTCGAGCGCGTTGACGCGGGTGCCGATGAGCGTGAGGCACGCAGGCAACACGATGATCGATGCAGCGGCGGCTAGCGCCACGACCGCGAGCCCTGCATAGGCGAAAGACCTGAGGAAGTACATCGGGAAGACGATGAGGGCGGACATCGACAACCCGACGGTGAGTGCGGAGAAGAGCACGGTGCGTCCGGCGGTGCGCACGGTGGTGACGATCGCCTCGTTCGGGTCGCGGCCGGCGGCCAGCTCCTCGCGGTAGCGGCTCACCATGAACAGGCTGTAGTCGATCGCGAGGGCGAGACCGAGCGCGGTCGTCATGTTCATCGCGTAGATCGACACGTCGGTGATCGTGGCCAGCGTGCGCAGGATCGCGAGCGTCATGATGATCGCGAAGATGCCGATGGCCAGCGGGACGAGCGCGGCGATCATGCTGCCGAAGACGAGGATCAGCGCGATCGCGGTGAGCGGGACGGAGATGACCTCGGCCTTGGCGAGGTCCTTCTTCGTCTGGTCGTTCACCTGGTGGTACGCGAGTGCGGCGCCGCCGGCCTGCACCGTCGCGCCCTGCAGGCCGTGGCCGAGTTGGTTGGTGAGCTTGCCCGAGCGCACCTGGATCTGGTTGTCGTTGCCCTTGATGTGCGCGACGACCAGGCCGGAGTCGCCGTTCTTGCTGCGCAGCCCGGCGGCCTGCGCCTTCGGGACCGTCCAGTAGGACGACGCGAAGCCGACCCAGTCGGTGTCCTTCGCCAGGCTGCGCTGTATGGAGCGGCCGGTCGCGGCCGCGGCGTCGCTGTCGACGCCGCCGGGTGCGCTGACCAGGAAGACGAGGTTGGCCTGCCCGCCGTGGAACCTCGCGTCGATGATGTTCGTCGCGTGGGTGGAGTCGGCGGACGGGTCGGTGAACCCGCCGGTGAGCAGGTGCCCGGCGACCGGGGCGCCGAAGAGGGCGCCGGCCACGAGCAGGAGCCCGGTGAGGGCCAGGACGCGGCGGGGCGCGCGGATGGCGAGGTTGGCGATCCGGGTGAGCATGACGGCGTCTCCTGCGGGGTGTGAACCTGCCGAACGCCGCTAAGTTATCGCCGGTAAGTTAGCGCTGTCAACCTGAATTCCAGCCGGGTGCGGCGGCGCTCATTCGGTCGTGAGGCGGGTGACGAAGCGATATCGGTCGCCGCGGTAGCACGACTGCACCCATTCGACCGGGGTTCCGTCCGCGGTGAAGCTGTGCCGGCTCAGCATCAGGATCGGCGCACCGGTCTCGGTGTCGAGCAACTCGGCCTCGCGTGGTGTCGCGGTGGCGGTCTCGATCGTCTCCTCCGCGGTGACCGGCACGACGCCGTACTCGTCGCGCAGCACCTGGTAGAGCGAATCGGTGCGGCGCAGGTGCTTCGCCAGCCCGGGGAAGCGCGCCGCCGAGAGGTGTGAGGTCTCCAGCGCCATGGGGGTGTCGTCGACGAGGCGCAGCCGCTCGATGCGGTGCACGGGTCCGCCCGCGCGCAGCCCGAGCCGGGTCGCGATCTCCTCGTCGGCGCGGTCACGACGCGCGTCGATGAGGTGCGTGCTCGCCGCGCGTCCGGTCGCGTTGGCCTGCTCGGTGAAGCTCGTCATGCGCAGCGGCCAGCTCACCTTCGGCTCCGCAACGTAGGTACCCGAACCCTGCCGGCGCACGAGTCGTCCCTCGCCGACGAGTTCGGCGAGCGCCTGCCGCACGGTCGTGCGCGAAGTGCCGAGCTGCGCCATGAGCAGCCGCTCGGTCGGGACCGGACTGCCGGCGGTCAGCGTGCCGATGATGTCGAGCAGGTGCCGCTTCACCGCGTAGTACTTCGGCTCGCGGAAGTCCTTCGGCTGCTCGGGGATTGACACGTTCTCTGAGTACCAGGAACCATCCAAAGTTGTCTAGTCCAATCGGGCGAGGAGTGCTGTGCAAGTCGACGCCGAGGTACGCCGGTCGACCCTATCCGCGTTGCTGCTCGGCTTCGTCGGTCCGACACCGCCACGCTGGCTGCTCGACGCACTGGCGGACGGGTTGGGCGGCGTCGTCCTGTTCGGCTCGAACCTCGGCGACGGCAGCGCGGTCGACCGGCTCACCGCACAGCTGCGCGCCGCCGCCGGGCGCGACATCGTCATCGCGCTGGACGAGGAGGGCGGTGACGTCACCCGCCTCGACACGGTGCGCGGCAGTGCCTCGCCCGGTGCCGCGGCGCTGGGCTACCTCGATGACGTGGCGGCGACCGAGGCCGCGTATGCCGCGATCGGAACGCGGCTCGTCGAAGCCGGCGTCACCGTCGACCTCGCGCCGGTGGCCGACGTGAACGTCGACCCGCGCAACCCGGTGATCGGGGTGCGTTCCTTCGGCACCGACCCGGCACTCGTCGCGCGGCACGTCGCGGCCGCGGTGCACGGGCTGCAGGGTGTCGGCGTCGCCGCGTGCGTGAAGCACTTCCCCGGGCACGGCGCGACGACGGCCGACTCGCATCACGAGGTGCCGACGCTGCACCGCAGTTCTGCCGAGCTCGAGGCGGTCGAGCTGCCGCCCTTCGCGGCCGGCATCGCGGCCGGTGCGCGCGCGGTGATGACCGGCCATCTCATCGTCGCGACGCTCGACCAGAAGCACCTCGCGACGGTGAGCCGGGCGATCACGTGCGATCTGCTGCGCGGCCGGCTCGGCTTCGCCGGCACCGTCGTCACGGACGCGATCGAGATGCGCGCGCTCGCCGACACGCTAGGCATGCCCGGCGGCTTCGTGGCCGCGCTCGCAGCAGGAGCCGACGCGGTCGAGACCGGCGCGCAGGACTACCCCGAGCTGGTGACCGAGCTACCGAACGCGGTGGCGCGCGCGCTCGACTCGGGCGAGCTGAACCTCGGGCGACTGCGAGACGCCGCGGCCCGCACCGCCGCCCTCGCCGCGCCTTCCCAGTTGTCCGCCCCTCAGTACGCATACGCGTCACAAGGGGCGGACAAATCGATGTGGGGGAGGTGCGTGGAAGTGCTCGGGACGCTGCCGCGGCTCGTCCGCCCGCTGGTCGTCGAGGCGCGCCCACCCGACGGGGTGGCCTCGGGCGCGCTGCCCTGGTCGTTCGGTTCCGCGCTCGCCGAGCGGGTCCCTGACGTGCAGTGGATTCACATGACGAGCGCCGGACCGCCGGTCGCGCGTGAGGGTGGACGCACGCTCGTCGCGGTGGTCCGCGATCCGGCGCGCCACCCGTGGCAGGACGCGCTGGTCGCGGCCGCCGACGTGGTCGTCGACGTCGGCTGGCCGACGGAATTGCCCCGCGACGTCCCGCTCGTCCGGACGCGAGGGGTTGCGCCCGGTCTGCTCGCCGCGGGAGCCGACATCCTGGCGAATGCTTGACACCTGAAATGGTCTAGGCCAATATTCGTCTACACCAATAGCTGGACCATCACCGGGCAAGCTGGGGACATCACTGGAGGCGGGCGTGAAGCGATCCATCGCAAGCGCGGTCGTTATCGCATCGGCGGTCGCGCTCGCGGCCTCGGCTTGCAGCAGTTCGGGCAAGCCGAGTGCAGGCGGCGGCGACAAGTCGACGCAGGCGACCAAGGCCAGCGGCGCTGGCAAGACGATCACGGTATGGCTGCAGAGCGACGCGCAGAAGGGCTGGCCGGCGGTCGTCGACCAGGCCACCCAGCGCTTCGAACAGGCGACCGGCGCGAAGGTGAAGGTCGAGTGGCAGCAGTGGTCGAACTACACGACCAAGCTCGACTCGACGTTCGCCGGCTCGACGGCGATCCCGGACGTCGTCGAGCTGGGCAACACCCAGACCTCGTCCTACATCGCGGCCGGTGCGTTCTCCGACCTGAACGCCGGCATGTTCGAGAACTCCTCGACCTGGCTCAAGGGACTCGCCGAGTCCGGCACCTCGCCCGACGGCAAGCTGCAGGCGGTGCCCTACTACGCGGGCAGCCGCGTCGTCATCTATCGCAAGGACACCTGGACCAAGGCCGGCGTGACGACCGTCCCGACGACGCTCGACGAGCTGTACGCCGACCTCGACAAGATCAAGGCCAAGAACTCCGGCGACGCCGCGTTCTCCGCGTTCTACATGCCGGGCAAGTACTGGTACGCCGCGATGTCGTTCGTGTACGGCGCGGGTGGCACGATCGCCACCCACAGCGGCAGCACCTGGACCGGCGCGCTCGAGTCGCCGGAGTCGCAGCAGGGCCTGGCCAACTGGCAGAAGCTGACGAAGTACTCGGTCGGCGGCGCGACCAAGGACGAGGCCGACCAGGACAACATCATGGCGCAGGGCCACGTCGCGACGATCGTCGGAAACGGCTGGGAGGTCGGCTCGGTCATCGACCCGAAGACCGGCAACCCGAAGCTGGCGAAGGACATCTCGACCTTCCCGATGCCGGGCACGGCGGCCGGCCAGTACACGCCGTCCTTCCTCGGTGGCTCCGATCTCGCGGTGCCGGAGAAGGCGTCCAACAAGGACCTCGGCGCACAGTGGATCAAGTTCTACACCGACACCACGAGTCAGACCGCGTTGGCGAAGTTCGCGATCCCGAACACCACCTCGCTGCTGAGCGTCTACGAGCAGCAGGCGCAGGCGAACGAGTCGACGGGTGAGGCCGCCAAGAGCACCTGGTTCGTCCCGAACACACCCAACTGGGCGAACGTCGAGAGTGGCAACGTGCTGCAGAACGCGCTGGAATCGATCGCGACGGGCAAGTCCAGCATCGCGTCAGCAGCCAAGACGGCCGACGGGAAGATCGACCAGATCCTCAACGCGGCCTCGTAGTACACCTCGTAGTACAGGAGTCGACGATGTGGGAAGCAGCACGTAGGCGCGGTATGCCCTACGTGCTGCTTCTTCCCGTCGCGCTGGTGCTCGTCTTCATCGCCGGCTGGCCCCTGCTGAAGATCATCCTGCTGTCGTTCCAGAAGCAGGAGTCCGGCAAGTACGCGCTGTTCCACAGCGGCGGCACGACCTCCTATACCGGCTTCACGAACTACGTGAACGCGCTGTCCGACTCGGAGTTCTGGACGGTCGTCTACCGCACCGTCGTGTTCACCGCGGTGAACGTCGCGCTCAGCCTCGTCATCGGCATCGCCATCGCACAGTTGCTGAACCGGGTCTCGCGCTGGGCGCGCCTGCTGCTCACCGTCACGCTGCTGTTCGTGTGGGCGGTGCCGTCGACGGTGTCGACGCAGATCTTCTTCTGGCTGTTCTCCAACCAGTACGGCGCGGTGAACTACCTGCTCGACAAGCTGCCCGGCGTGCACATGCAGGGCCACGACTGGTTCGCCGACCCGCACCAGGGACTTGCGGTCGTCACGCTCGTCGTGGTGTGGGGTGCGGTGCCGCTGCTCGCGATCTCGCTGCACGCCGGCATCACCCAGATCCCGCAGGAGGTGCTCGAGGCCGCGCGGGTCGACGGCGCGAGCGCGTGGCAGGTGTTCCGGCACGTCACGCTGCCCTACCTGCGCTCGCTGATCGCGATCCTCGCGACGCTGTCGATCATCTGGGACTTCGGCGTCTTCAACCAGATCTGGTTCATGCGCAGCGGCCACCCCGAGCCGGGCTACCAGACGCTCGGCATCTACATGTACGGCAACGGCGTGGGCAGCA
>JAICKR010000221.1 GCA_025927835.1 Jatrophihabitans sp.
ACCGCCGCGCCCGGCCTGCTCCAGCTGGACGGCACGGCCACAGACATCCAAGGGCTGGGCACCCAAGCCGCCGGCGCCAGCGGCAAGGCGTCGGACGGCCGGCATGTGCACCCGATGACCGGGATTCACTCGCGCCAGATCCTGATCCTGTGCAGCGGCCTGGCATCCAGCGTCACGCCGCCGGTCGGCACCTGGACGCCGAGCTACCTGACCAACGCCGGCACCGGCAACTACGTCGGCTGGGTCACCCAGTCCGACGGCGCGCAGAACGACTCGATCAGCTTCGATTTCGTCTCCGGTGCGGGTACCTACAGCCTGGAGCTGTACTACCTGCCTTTCACGAATCGCGGCGTCTACGCGGTCTCGGTGGACGGTGTCACGGTCGGCACCGTCGACGGGTACCTGGCCAGCCTCAGCCCGCAGCGTGCCGTGCTCACCGGCATCGCCCTGACCGCTGGACAGCACACGGTGACGCTGACCATGGCGACCAAGAACCCTGCGTCGAGCGGCTACATCGGCATGATCGATAAGATCCTGCTGACGCGCACCGCATAGTCACGTAGCACACCTGTTCGATGAGGCCGTATCATCGGCAGCGGAACGGTGTCGGCCACACCCCGGTAACGGGTGACCCTTCCTCTAGCGTTTCGCCCGGGAAGGGGAGGCGGCAGTGGCCGACGTGGTGCGTGCATGAGCGCGTTGAAGCTGCCGACCTCGCCGCTGGTCGCCCGCGCGTGGCTCGCCCTCGTCCCCGGCATCACCGTCGCCATGACTGGCCCCTCAGTGCCGCGCATCCCGAAAGATGCCCTGCCCGCGTGGGTCGCGACCGGGTTCCTCAGCGTCCAGACGGTGGGCGGCTCGCCTGATCCGGAGATGCCGGTCGGAAACCCGGTGATCTCGGTGAAGTGCTGGGCCGCGAACGTGAAGCAGGACCCTGCGACGAAGGCGACGAGTATCGAGGCGAAGATCCCGTGGTCGGCGAGCGAGGAACTCGCCGAGACGGTGATCCAAGCCTCGTATGCGATGGCGCGGGACGGCTCGACGAAACTGGTGACGCTGCCGGTGGGCGGCTACCGGCAGGCGATCGTGCACGAGGCGTACCCCCTCACGCATCCGCGGCAGATCCCCGACTCGATGAATCGGGCGTGTCACCAATTCGACCTGCAGCTGGTGTGGTCGGCGGTGCTGTCCTGATGGCGCGCGTCAGTGTCGTGATGGCGGATGGCTGGCTCGGTGACCTACGCGAGGCCGAATCAGTGTTCTTCGACACGCGGCTCGGACCGGACATGGTGGCGGACATGCGCCGCGCCGTCCCGGTGCTGACCGGCCGCCTGCAGGGGTCGCTGGACTGGCAGGTCGAATACTTCGAGGGTGAGCCGCCCGAGCTGCAGGCCGGCTCGTTCGAGGACGACGAAGGCCGCGTGGATTACGACCTGGCGGTGGAGTTCGGCTACGACGGCGAAGAGATCGTCGCCGAGCACGTCGTGATGCGTGGATTCACCGACGGCGACCAGGCGAGCGGCTACGTGGTGCGCGAGCATACCCGGCACGCCCACACTCCCGAGCAGTCGTATATGAGACCGGCTCTTTACAGGACGAGGTACTGACGATGGCGACCGTGAGAATCAGGCACACGTTCCAGCCGCGCGACGAGGTCGAGGTCGACGAGAGCGAGGCGAAGGTCCTCGCGGAGCAGGGACTGCTCTACGACGGCACACAGGAGGATCTGGCGGAGCTTTTCGCGTCGGACCCGGTCGGGCCGCTCGACCCGCCGCGTGTCTACACCCCGCCGACTGCCGGCGAGCCGCAGGACAAGGCGCCCGCGCCGGCGGTGGCGGACGCGAAGCCGGCCAAGGCCACTGCGGCGCCGGCCGACAAGGCACCCGCGGCCGCGGCTGACACCGCGAAGGGGGCGTGACACCCGATGGCAGCGAAGAAGTCCGGCGGTAAGGCGTCCGGCGGGAAGAAGACGTCGGCCAAGGGCGGCGTGACGAAGGGGATGGGTTTCCAGGCCGCGGCCGCGCGGATCTCGGCGAAGGAGGGTGTGAGTCCGGATCGGGCGCGCGCGATCCTCGCCGCCGGCACCCGCAAGGCGTCGCCCGCGGCGCGGCGGGCGAACCCGAACCTGAAGAAGGTCCTGCCGAAGAAGAAGGGCAGCTGAGCCATGGCGTACAAGGTGCTGGCACCGGTGCTGTTCACGAAGTCGATCCTGCTCAACCCCACCTACGCGGCACTGACCGGGTTCACCGGGGTGCAGTGGCAGAACACCGGCCGCGAGGTCCTGGCCGTCATCAACGGGGCGACCGCGTCGACCTACACCGTGAACGTCGGCACCACGTTCGCCGGCCACACGGTCTCCGCCGACGGCCCGACAGCGCTACCGGTCAGTAATACGGCGCCGCAGTTCCTGGGGCCGTGGGACCGGTACTACAACGACGCCTCCGGCAACATCAACATCGACTTGAGCAGCGTCGCGACCGTCACGGCCGTGCTGCTCCAGCTCCCGGGAGTGTACTGATGGTCGCCACCCCGAACGCGTTCAACGCGATCCAGGGCCCGCTGAACTTGTGGTACGGCGCCTTCGGCGTCACAGAGCCCGCACAGACCAATGCCGCGCTGCTCGCTGACCCGTCGACAGGCTGGACGTTCGGCGGCGGCACGCAGGGCGGCACCACGTGGGAGATCGACCACACGATCACCGACATCACCTTCGACCAGCTGATCGACCCGGTCGACGGCCGCGTCACCGCACGATCCGGCATGGTCACCTTCAACGCCGCGGAACAGACCCTCGGGCTGCTCGCGATGGCGCTGAACGGCATCGGCACCCTCACGGTCGGCACCGGCATCAACGTGTACACGCCTGGACAGCCGAACTCGGCGACGCCGCTGACCTTCAACGCCATCTTGCTCGACGGCTGGGCGCCGCGGCTCACGAGCGGTGCGGCCGCGCGGCGTCGCGTGATCTTCAGGAAGATGCTCAATCAGCCGAAGATGGTCAGCGGCGGCGACGGCACGAAGCCGGGCGTGTGGGCGATCCAGACGAAGATGTACTGGGTGTCCACCTCGATCGACCCGTGGGTCGGGATGGACCAGACCGCATGAGCACGACACGTACCAGCGGCGCGCGCACGCCGGCCCGGGCCGCCTCCAGCGCGCCCATCCAGCTCAAGAGCCGGCCGAAACGGCCACTACGCGAGCCTCTGTTCTCCATCGACGACGTCGAATACACGATGCCCGTCACCGTCGAGCTCGGCGAGAGCATCATGCTCGCCGCGCTCCTGCGGAGGCAGCCGGACGAGGACGCGAAGGGCGTCGAACTGGTGCGCTATCTCTGCGGCCCGATCGCGCTGAACGCGCTGATGGGGGACGCCACCATGACGCGCACGGAGTGGGAGCAGATCGTCGCCGTGCTCAGCGACCGTGCGTTCGGGGCCGCGGAGCAGGAGGACGAGGCGGAGGGAAACTAACGCGGCGGCTCCGGCAGGTGGCCTGGGTGGGCCACTACCTCGAGGACCTGCGCTCGGATTTCTCGGCAATCCACCGGGTCGACCCCGAGCAGTTCGAGCACCTGCCGGCGCCGCGCGCCTACGCCCTCGCGTACCGCATCAGCGCCTACCAGACGGTGATCCGTACGCGGCAGCAGGCTCTAGTGGCGAAGCGAGACGCCGCGGTGCCTCGCGGCCCTCGTGAGATGAAGGCGGGTGATTGGCTCGCCTCGCGGCCTGAGGTGGTGGATCAGATTTCGAAGGTGCCATACCGGCTCGACAAGCAGCAGAAGAGGTGACCAGTGGGCTTCAAGATCGCTGACGCGTATGTGGTCGTCTCCCCGAAGGACGAGGCTTTCGAGGTCGGGCTGCGCCGCATCGTCGACGAGGCCGCCGCGCGGGTAGAGGCGCAGGTCGGTCTCGGCTTGACGCCGGATGCGCCGC
>JAICKR010000230.1 GCA_025927835.1 Jatrophihabitans sp.
GCGCGGCGTGTGGCTGTGCAGCGCCGCGATCGTGTTCAACGCGGTGCGTCCCGTCGACAGCTCGTCGTCGACGAGCACGAGCGCCTCGCCGCGCTGCAGCAGTTGCGGGTCGGCGGGCAGCAACCGATGCGTCGTCGCGTGGCTGTGCTCCTCCTCGAACCCCGCAACGGGTTCGACGCCCGGCACCACACGCCGCGTCGAATGCAGGTATTCCGCCTCGAGCGCCTCGGCAACGCAGTGGCCCAGCCCGGTCGCGGTCTCGGCGAAGCCGAGCACGAGCGCGCTCCGTCCGTCGAGCACCTTGCTGACGCGCTGCCCGAGTTCGATACCGGTGCCGTGGACGACCCGCGGGTCGGCCGGGATGTGCTTGCCGAGCACGGTCGACACGAGCAGGTGCGCGCGGCGGGCGTTGCGGCGCAGCGCGAGCGGCACCAGCCCGGGCAGCGCCGGATCGCCGGTGACGCGTACCCCGAGTTGCTCGGCAAGCCAACCGGTCACTGCTGCAGCCCGGCTCCGAGAAGGTCGACGAACGAGACGCCTTCGCGGGCGACGCCGAAGATCTCGGCGCGCGCCAGCGTGCGATTCGCCCACGCGGTGTGCGGCTTGCTCTCGTTCATCTTGTTGCCGTAGCTCGACGCGGCCGCGCCGCCGCGCGCATCGGTGGCGAGCACGGCGCACGCGTCCGCGTACTCCTCCGGCGCGACGACCGACAGCGCGTGCACCGCGGCGACGTGGCTGGGATGGATGACGGTCTTGCCGAGCAAGCCGTTCGCTCGGTCGAGCACGACCTCGCGGATCAACCCGTCCAGGTCCGCCGCGATCAGGCGGGTGCGCAGCGCGCGCTCCTCGTGTGCGACGAACGGCGATTCGCGCAGCTGCGGTTTGAACATGCGCTCGGTCGCCGAGTAGTACTCCCACACCGGCCCGGCGACGACATAGCCGGTGCCGTCCAGCCGGCCGAAGACGTTCACGACCGCGGAGATCACGTCCGCGACGACGCGCACGTCCCACACCGTGAACTCGCGCGCCCGGCGCAGTCCGTACACGCCGGACAGGTCGGTGGCGCCGACCCGCACCGCCGGGACGTGCAGGCGGTACTTGTCGAGCAGCCGACGCACGCCGAGCAGGCTGCTGGCGCGCGATTCGACGTAGGCCATCTCGACGGATTCGAGCACCGGCATGAGGAGCAGCCGGCGTCCGACCGTGTCGCTGGCGCCGACCACCTCGTCCAGGTAGTCGCTGCCGTTCTCCTCGGTGAACTTCGGGACGACGAATCCGGTGAGCACGTCGGCGCGCCGGCCGAGCGCCCGGACGATCATCGGGATCTGCGCGACGTTGCGCACCCGGATGAAGATCATCGGGAGTTGCTCGGCACCAGGATCGGTCTCGCCGAGCTCGCGCAGCTGCTCGATGGCGTTGAGCTCGGCGGCGGCCAGATCGGCGTCCGGGACCGAGTCCTCCAGGCAGACGACCAGGCTCGCCACGCCCTGCGCGGCGCGCCTGCGGATGTCATCGGCGAGGCGAGGCCGGATGCCGGGGCAGTACAACGTCGCACCCAGGGCCACCCCGACGCGGTCCGGGTCGTCGTCGCGGCTGAACGGCTCCGGGGTACGGGCGAACAGCCGCGCTCCTTCCGCCGCCCCCACAAATGCGAAGTGCCGCATCCGGGCATGGTGCCATGCCCAGGTTGCCAGTGGCTGTGCCGTTGTGCATGGTTCTGGCACGATCCCGACATGACTCAGATGAGCATGGGCAGCAACATCCCCGTCGCGGCCGCCGCGGTACGGGCCACGCTGCGCTGGTCGGCCGGCCCTGGGGTGCCCGATGTCGACGCCTCCGCGCTGCTGCTCGAGGAGACCGGCGAGGTCGGCTCCGATTCCGACTTCGTGTTCTACAACCAGCCGCAGCACTACAGCGGCGCCGTCTGGATGGCCGGGAAGACGCCCGCCCCGCAGGCCTCGGACACGATCGACGTCGACCTGTCCCGGGTGCCCGCCGAGTGCCAGCGGATCGTGTTTGCGGCCTCGGCCGACGGGGGCACGTTCGGCGAGGTACCCGGGCTGGAACTCATGCTGAGCGACGCGATGAGCGGGCAGATCCTGGCCACCTTCCCGATGCAGGCGACGGCCGAGACGGCGTTCCTGAGCGCTGAGCTGTACCGGCGCGACGCGGGCTGGAAGTTCCGGGCCGTCGGGCAGGGGTACTCGGCCGGCCTGGCCGGGATCGCCAACGATTTCGGCATCGACACCGGCGAGGCTTCGCCCGAGGCCGTCGCCGCACCGCCGGCCGAGCCTGCTGCGCCGGAACCGCCCGCTGCTCCCCCGATGCCGCCGTTCCAGCCGCCCACGGTGCCGACGCCGGCGCCTCCGGTAGCGGGCGTGGGCCTCGACCTCTCCGGCGACGGTGGGGCGGCCGCCGCGCCGCCGCCTCCGCCGCTGCCGGCCTTCGAACCGCCGGCCCAACCGGCGCCGCCCGCGTACGAACCGCCGGCCGCGCCCGCTCCGCCCGCGTACGAACCGCCGGCCCCGCCTCCGTACCAGCCGCCCCCGGCGCCGACCGTCGAGCCGGTGCCGCCGGCCGGGTACGAGCCGCCACCTGCCCCGCCCGCGGCCGCGCCACCACCGCCTCAGCCGCCTGCGGGGTACCAGCCGCCGATGCCGCCCCCGACCACCCCCGCGCCGGCCGCCGGACCGGTGCCCGGTGGGGTCAGCCTTCGCAAGGACGAACGGGTCGACCTCGCGCACACCGGCAGCGGGCCGCTGAACCGGGTGGTGTTCAGCCTCGGCTGGACCCCGGCCGAGGGCCGCAACGACATCGACCTGGACGCGTCCGTGATCGCGTTCGACGCGAACGCCGAGAAGCTCGCGATCGTCTGGTACATGCACTCGAACGAGTTCTACGGAGCGCTGCAGCACACCGGCGACAACCGCAAGGGCGGCGCGGGGATGGACGCGGAACAGATCCTCGTCGATCTCGGCCGGATGCCCCCGAACGTGATGTCGCTGGTCTTCACGATCAACTCGTTCCGCAAGCAGACGTTCACCGACATCGCGAACGCCTACTGCGCGGTGCAGAACGTCGACACCGGCGAGCTGCTCGTCCGCTTCGACCTGTCCGACACCCAGCCCAGCACCGCCGTCCTGATGGCCGAGCTGCGCCGCAGCGAGCAGCCGGGCACGTGGCGGGTCCGCGCGATCGGCGAATACCACGACTACCGCACCGTGAAGAAGCTCGTCCCCAGCGCCGCCCGCCAGGTCCGCCTCGGCGCGTAACGACCTCCGTCGCGACCTGCGGCGTCAGCTCGCGGCTTGGAAGTCGAAGTCGCGTGGGTGGTGTGTGGTGTTGCGGATGGGTCTTCGGTCAGCGGGCAGGATCTGTGCGTCGGAGGACATGGCGAGCAGGGCGCTGATGGAGATGACATCGCCGTGCCCGGTGCGCGCCACGCCGTGCCCGGTTTGGAGTTCGTCGATGGTGGTGGTGACGAGCACGGTGAGCGGGGTGCCGCCGGCCGGGGCGAGCTCGCCGCAGGTCAGCA
>JAICKR010000029.1 GCA_025927835.1 Jatrophihabitans sp.
GAGGAACTGCTACTGCAGGGTGGTCTGGCCGGTCGCGCTCTCGTACTTGTATTCCTTGCCCGACTCGGTGTTCTTCACGTCGACCGTGAAGTCGTTGCCGTCGACGTTGTCGTAGGTCGCGACGTTGGTCTTCGACAGGTTCTGCGTGTCGTCAGCGCACGCCGTCTCGGTGAACGCGAACTGGGTCGGCGCGGTGATCGGGCCGACGTCGGCCGGCAGGGAGCCGCCGTTATCCGACTGGCAGAGCTTGACCAGGTTGGTCAGGGCGTGCACGTCGGTCTCGGCCGAGCTGGCCTTGGCACCGTTCTCGAAGTGCAGGTACAGCGGGATGGCGATGGCGACGAGGATGCCGATGATGACGACGACGACCAAGAGCTCGATGAGGGTGAAGCCCTTCTCACCGTTGGCGCGACGCTCGCGGATCGCCTGCAGCTTGTCGTACATTGGAGTCTCCTGACTCTGTGTGGGGTGAGGAACCCGGGCTGTTGGCGCAGCCCGTAACCGGCTACCGGCTTTCGGTAGCCGGTTTCCGTTTCCGGCACCAGTGGGGGAGTGGGGCCGGAAGTCTGTGGTGGCGTCCCGATTCGACACGGATCGCCTATGGAGTTGTGACGCGTGCTCCGGCCTATATCTGGCCGGCCGGGATCCAGGACGCCGCCGGGCTGCCGGCGGTGGCCGAGCTGTAGGCGACGTTCAGGTTGAGCAGGTCGGGGCTGGTGATCCCGGAGCCCGCCGTGATGTTCACGGTGGCGAGGCCCAGAACGCTCAGCTTCAGGGCGAGCGACACGTCCGCGCTGATCGTCAGCCCGGAGGCGGTCGCACCCGATGTCGTGCTGGTGGTGCCGGGCCCGATCGCGATGGTCACCGTCGCGCTGTCCGACACCAGGCTGGAGAGTCCGGCCGTGGTCGGCAGCAGCGAGGTGAGCTGGCTGGTGGAGAGCGCGATCGTCAGCGTGAGCAGGTTGCTGTTGAGCGCGACCGTCACGGTGCCGACGCCTGGGACGCTGACCGTGTTGTTCGTGCCGCTCAGCGCGCCGCCGTTGATCGAGAGCACCTGCGGTGTGCCGGTACCGGCGACCTTCACGTTCAGCGCGCCGTTCGGGTACGCGGCCGACGGCAGGAACGTGCCGGTGACCGTCGAGTTCGCCGCCGCGCAGTTGGGGGCGGTCGCGCTGTTCGAGCACTGCGCGTGCGACCACACGGTCCCGACGGTGCCGAGCGAGCCGCCGAGCAGGGAGAGTTTGACGCCGGCGGCCTCGGCAGCGCCGACGTAACCGGTGCTGTCGTCGGTCGCGTAGCCGGTCACGCCGGTCACGTTCACGCCGACGAGCGCAGTGGTCGGGATCGTGACCGGGAGCCCGGTGTAGCAGTCGCCCGCGCCGCTGGAATCCCAGCCCGCCTGCCCGCAGGTCGGGAAGGTCGGCGTCCCGGCCGAGTCGTACTCCGGGTTCGGCCGGGCGAGCTGGGTCGAGGGCTGCGAGGCCGACAGTCCGTTCGTGACCAGCGCCGTCACCACGCCCGACGGGATCGCCTGGATGTCACTGACCAGGTTGCTGACCGGCGTGAGCAGCGAACCCAGCAGGCTGTTCACCGTGCCGAACACACCGGTCGTGCAGGTGCCGAGGATGCCGAGCAGCGAGAGCGGGCACACCTTGAGGCTCGGGGTGATCGCGCTGACCGTGCCGGCCTGCGCGGCCGCCGAGTAGGACGTCCCGGTTCCGGACGTCGTCGCACCGCTCGTCGCGACGGAGGCGGTGAGCACGCCTGCAGCCACGACGGCGACCGCGGCGAGCGCGACGCGGGACGATTTCACGACGCCCCCTGGATGTGCTGGTACACCGTGAACATCGGCAGGTACAGGCACACGACCATCAGGCCGATGATGCCGCCCATGATCACGACCATGAGTGGTTCGATGGCCGCCGTGAGTGACTCGGTCGCGGTCTCGACCTCGTGGTCGTAGAAATCTGCGACCTTCTCGAGCATCGCGCTCATCTGCCCGGTCTCCTCGCCGACCTCGATCATCTGCGTGACCATGGTCGGGAAGATCGGGTGCGCGACGAGGGGCGCGGAGATCGTCTGTCCGTCGCGGACCGACTTGCGCACGTCCTTCATCGCCTCGGCGACGACGGCGTTGCCCGTGGTGGCGCCCACGATGTCGAGGGCCTGCATCACCGGCACGCCGACGTTGAGCAGGGTGCCGAGGTTGCGGGAGAAGCGGCTGATCGCGATCTTGGTGAACAGCTTGCCGAAGACCGGCAGCTTGAGCTTGAGCCGGTCGAAGCCGAGCCGCCAGGCATAGTCGTCGTGCAGCTTGCGCCGCAGCCAGACCGTGCCGCCGACCGCCAGCGCGATGAGCAGCGGCAGCAGCCAGGCCATCTGGTGGCTGATGCCGACGAGGATGCGCGTGGGCAGCGGCAGCTTCGCACCGCCCAGGTCGTGGAACATCTTCTCGAAGATCGGCACGATGAAGATGAGGACGCCGATCAGCATCAGGATGCTGAAGCAGACGACGATCGTCGGGTACGTCATCGCGGCCTTGATCTTGGCGCGCAGGTTCGCGTCCTTCTCGAAGTTCGTCGCGATCCGGTCGAGTGCCTGATCGAGGAAGCCGCCGGTCTCGCCGGCCTCGATCATCGCGATCATCAGCCGCGGGAAGATCCGGTCCTGCTTCTTCATCGCGCCCGACAGCGAGCTGCCGCCCTCGATCTCGCGGCGCACGTCGTGCAGCGCCTTCTGCAGCTTCGGGTTCGTGGCCTGGTCCTCGAGGATGGCCAGCGAGCGAAGCAAGGAGAGCCCGGACGAGGTCATGGTCGCGAACTGACGCGACAGCACGGCCAGGTCCTTGGTCGTCACCCGCCCGGACAGCCCGGGAATCGTGATGTCCCGGTTCAGGCCGCGGCCTGCCTCGGCGAGCGAGAGCGGGGTCATGCCCTGCTGGCGCAGCGCGGCGGCGGCCGCGGCGTCGGTCGAGGCCTCGATCTTGCCCTTGGACCGGTTGCCGGCGGCGTCGATCGCCTCGAAGTCGAACGTGCGGCTCGACGAGATGGTGGCGGTCATGACGCGATCACATCCGTCCGGCGAGGCGCTTGAACTCCTCGGCCGAGTGGCAGAGTTCGAGGCCCTTCTCGTAGCTGATCGCGTTCTCGTGCACCTTCGACGCGAGGTGCTGGTCGAAGGTGAGCATCCCGTCCTGGCCGGAGGACTGCATGAACGACGGGATCTGGTGGTTCTTGCCCTCACGGATGAGGTTGCGGATCGCCGCCGTGGCGAACATGACCTCGCACACCACGGTGCGGCCGAGCCCGTCGCTGCGCTTGACGAGCGCCTGCGTGACGATGCCCTGCAGCGCGGTCGAGAGCTGCGCGCGGATCTCCTGCTGCTGGTGCGGCGGGAAGATGTCGATGACCCGGTCGATCGTCTGTGCGGCCGACTGGGTGTGCAGCGTGGCGAGCACGAGGTGGCCGGTCTCCGCCGCGGTCAGTGCCGTCGACACCGTCTCCAGGTCGCGCATCTCGCCGACGAGGATGATGTCCGGGTCCTGCCGCAACACGCGCTTGAGCGCCTCGGCGAAGCCGGATGTGTCCACCCCGACCTCACGCTGGTTGACCACGCAGCGGCGGTGGTGGTGCAGGAACTCGATCGGGTCCTCGATGGTGACGATGTGGTCGCGCCGCTCGCTGTTCGCGAGGTCGAGCAGGCTGGCCAGCGTCGTCGTCTTGCCCGAACCGGTGGGGCCGGTGACGAGGACGAGGCCGCGGGGCAGCCGCGCGAAGCGCGCGATCTGGTCCGGGATGCCGAGCTCGTGCAGCGGCTTGATGATGTGCGGGATCGCCCGCATCACCGAGCCGTAGGCGTTGCGCTGCTGGAAGCAGTTGACCCGGAACCGGGAGACGCCGGCCAGGTCGTAGGCGAGGTCGATCTCCTGGTCGCGCTCGAACTTCTCCCACTGGGGGTTCGAGAGCAGCGAGCGGACGAGCTCCGCGGTGTCCCGGGGCGTCATCACCGGGTAGTCCTGCAGCGGGTGCAGCTCACCGTGGATGCGCACCATCGGCGGCGCGTCCACGGTCAGGTGCAGGTCCGAGCCGCCCATCTGCACGAGCGTGGTGAGCATCGCGTCGAGCGCTTCGCGCATCTCGGCGCGCGGCTCGATCGTGGCGATCGAGTCGTCGAGTACTGCGGAGTGAGCGTGCATCGCTGCTGGCCCTTCGACATGCCTCTCGGCAGGTGGTCGCGGGCCCCGCTTCCTGCGACTTCGTTCTGAACTTCACACGGACCATACACACGGCCTCAGGCAAATACAATCCGTGTTAGGTAACGAGTTTGAAGAGGTAGAACAGACCTACCTGAACCGGGCTAAACGGCGACGCGCAGCACTTCCGCGAGCGTCGTTTCGCCGGCGGCCGCCTTCCGCAGGCCGTCGGTCCGCAGCATCTCCATGCCCTCGGACAGCGCGGTGCGCTGGATCTCGTGCGACGAGCCGCGCTCGACGGCGAGCCGTTCGATGTCCTCGGTGACCGGCATGACCTCGTGCAGCGCGATACGGCCGCGATAGCCGGTGCCGGCGCACGAACGGCAGCCGACGGCGCGCCACATCTGTGGCGGTGTCTCGATGAAGTCGAACGGCCAGCGCGCCGCCTCGAGCTCTGCCCGGGTCGGTTCGTAGGGCTGGCGGCACCACTGGCACAGCCGGCGGGCGAGCCGCTGCGCCATCACGCAGTCGAGCGACGACCCGACGAGGAACGGCTCGATGCCCATCTCGATGAGCCGGGTCACCGCGGACGGCGCGTCGTTCGTGTGCAGCGTGGAGAGCACGAGGTGGCCGGTCAGCGACGCCTCGACGGCCAGCTGGGCGGTGACGCGGTCGCGGATCTCACCGATCAGCACGACGTCCGGGTCGGACCGCAGGATGGCGGGCAGCACGGCGGCGAAGGTCAGCCCCGCCTTGTGGTTCACCTGCACCTGGTTCACCCCGGGCAGCCGGTACTCGACCGGGTCCTCGACGGTGATGATGTTGATGTCCGGCTTGCTGATCTCGGTGAGGGTCGCGTACAGCGTGGTCGACTTGCCGGAGCCCGTCGGCCCGGTCACGAGCAGCATGCCGTGCGGCTTGGTGAACGACGCGGAGAACCGGCCGTAGTTGTGCTCGGTGAACCCGAGCCGTTTCAGCTCGAGGTCGACGCCGCCGGTGTCGAGCACCCGCAGCACGATCTTCTCGCCCCAGACCGTCGGCAGCGTGGCCACGCGCAAGTCGACCTTGCGACCGTTCAGCTCGACCGTGATCCGGCCGTTCTGCGGCACCCGGCGTTCGGTGATGTCCACCCCGGACATGATCTTGAGCCGGCTGATGAGGGCCGACTGCACGGCGCGTGGGACGGTGTCGACCTCGTGCAGCACCCCGTCGATGCGGAAGCGCACCCGCAGGTCGTCGTCGCGCGGCTCGATGTGCAGGTCGGACGCGCGGTTCTCGATCGCCTGCTCGATGAGCCCGTTGACGAAGCGCACGATCGGCGCCTCCTCGTCGCCCTGCTGCAGCGCGCTCGCGACGATCGAGGACGCGTCCGGCGCCAGTGAGGCAGCGACGTCCTCGAGATCGGTCTCGGAGCGGTGGAAGCGCTCGATCACCTTGCCGAGCTCGTCGCGTGCGACGACGACCGGCCGGACCGTGAGCCCGGTCGCGGCGCGGACGTCGTCGAGGGCGATGACGTCACCTGGATCGGCGACCGCGACCACGATCTCGTCGTCGTCCAGCGAGATGCCGAGCAGCCGGTGCCGGCGCGCGATCGCGAACGGGATCTTCGCGGTCGCGGCGGCGTCGATCGGGTAGTTGTCGAGGTCGACGGACTTGATCCCGTAGGCCTGCGCGAGGGCTTCGGCGAGCTCGACCTCGGTGACGATGCCGTCGTCGACGAGCACGTCGCGCAGCGCCCGCCCGGACTCGTCGGATGCGGCCACGGCGGCGGAGAGCACGGTCGGGCTGACGCCGCGAATGCGCAGCGCCTCGAGGATCGGACCGTGCGTCTGGTACATCCCGGCTCCGGTGGCGAGGAGGATCGATGTTAAATCCAGGTTAGGCGAGTCTAGAGTACGAAACCAGCCCCGAAGCCGATCAGCCGGAGATGTACTGCTCCAACTGGCCGCGATCCTTCTCCAACTGCCGGATCCGGCTGGAGACGACGTCGCCGATGGAGATGATGCCGACGAGCCGGCCATCGTCGACGACGGGCAGGTGCCGGACCCGCCGCTCGGTCATCATCTCGCCGACGCTGTCGACGGTGTCCTTGCTCGTACACGTGACGACGATGCTCGTCATGATCTTCTCGACCGGCAGCTCGAGCAGGCCGGCGCCGTGTTCGGCGAAACGCCGCACGACATCGCGCTCGGAGACGATGCCCTTCAGCTCGCCGCCGGGCCCACCGTCGCTGACGAGCAGCGCGCCGACATTGTGCTCGGCGAGCGAGGCGAGCAGGGCGTTGACGGTGTCGGACGGAGCGATGGTCACGACGTCGCTGCCCTTGAACCGCAGGATGTCCGAGATGTTCACTGCGCGCACCCTCTCTCTGCACTTCCTCCTGAGAGCGTGCCGCAGTTGTGCCGGGCGCGCTACCGGCGCGGTTACCGGCGAGTCGCGGCGAACGCGGCGATCTCGTCGGCCACCCGGTCCGGGAAGTCGAGCGGGACGAAGGTGCGCCCGTCCTCGATCGGCACGATCCGCGCGTCCGCGAACGCGTCGCGCAGCCGTTCGGCGAGCGCGAACGTGAAGAAGCGGTCGGCCGCGCCCCAGAGCAGGAGCACCGGCTTGTCGAACTCGCCGAGCCGGCCGCCGACCTCGACGAGGTCGGGTGGGCGGACCGCGCGGACGAAGCGTGAGGTGTCGCGGCGCACGGCTTTGTCGGTGAGCACCGGCTTGGCCCAGCGGGCGGTGAGTTCGGGGTCGAGGGGCTTGGCGACCAGGCCGCCGTAGCCGAGCACCGAGTGCCGGATGGCCTTGGCGCGCACGCCCTGCATCGCGAACTTGAGCCGTCCCGGGCGTCGGCCGATGGCCATGATGAGGCCGAACGGCGGGGGCGGGAACTTCTCGAACGCGTCGCAGTTCGTCAGCACCAGTCGCCCGATGCGGCTCGAGTCGGTGTCGATGACGAACTGGCACAGCGCGCCGCCGGTGTCGTTGCCGACGAGCGTGACGTCGGTCAGGTCCAGCGCCTCGAGGAAGTCGAGGATCAGCCGGGCGACACCGCGCGGGCTGAGGTCGGCGTCGTCGGCCAGTGCCGTCGGGTGCGAGCCGAGCGGCAGATCGGGGGCGTAGGACCGCACCCCCTGCCCGGCCAGCGCCCAGGCTGCGCCGCTCCACAGCTCGGAGTTGACGAGCAGCCCGTGGATGAAGACGACGGGCGGGGCGGTGCTGTCGGCGGGACCGGCGACGCGGTAGTGGACCTGGCCCTGGGGAAGTTCGACGGTCGGCATCTGCTGTCTCCTCCGGCGTGTCGGTCATGCGCTTCTCCAGAAAACATACATACTGTCTGTATGTCAGGCAAGGCGAATAGCGGGCGCACCCAGGCGCAGCGCTCCGCCGCGACCCGTGACGCGCTCGTCCAGGCGGCGCGGCCGCTGTTCGCCGCCGACGGATACGCCGCCGTCGGCACCGAGGCGATCGTGCGCGCGGCCGGGGTCACCCGCGGCGCGCTCTACCACCAGTTCGAGGACAAGACCGAGCTGTTCGCCGCCGTGTTCGAGGTCGTGGAGGCGGCGCTGACCCAGCGCATCGACGACGCGGTGTCGAACTCCGGTCTCGAGGACCCGATCGAGCTGATGCTGCTCGGCGCCCGCGCCTGGCTGGACGCCTGCGCGGAGCCGGAGGCGCATCGGATCGTCCTGGTCGAGGCGCCCGCTGTTCTGGGCTGGCTGCGCTGGCGCGAGGTCGGGCTGCGCTACGGCATGGGCCTCGTCCAGAGCCTGCTCGACTACGCGATGCAGGTGGGCCGGATCCGCCAGCAGCCGCTCGAGCCACTCGCGCACGTGCTCATCGGTGCGCTCGACGAGGCGGCGCTGTTCGTCGCGCAGTCCGAGAACCCGGACCGCGCGCGCGCCGACGTGCTGGTCGTGCTCGAGGACCTGCTGGGTTCGATGGCCGTGGGCTGACGTTGTCCCGCGGTGCGATCGTGCCGGATGTCGAGAACGGGATCACGGCTCCGTCCCAGGGGTGCAGGCGGCAGGATGGCCGCCAACGATCCAGGGAGCAGGTCATGCCGAAATACCTCATTCTCAAGCACTACCGCGGCGGCCCGGAGCAGAACTACGCGCCGATGAACGAGTGGACGGCCGAGGAGGTCCGGACCCACATCGCGTTCCAGCACCACGTGGCCGACATGCTGCGTGAGCGCGGCGAGTTCGTCGACGCGCAGGCGCTGAGCCCGGCCGGCAGCTACGTCCAGTACGGCGGGCCGGATGCCGCCCCGAAGGTGGACGGGCCGTTCCCCGAGGCCAAGGAGCTGATCGCCGGCTGGTACGTCATCGACGTCGATTCGGTCGAGCGCGCGCACGAGGTGGCTGCGTACGTGTCGTCGGCGCCGGGCAAGGGCGGCGAGCCGGTGTACGAGTGGCTCGAGGTCCGGCCGTTCATGGACGAGGCGGGGGAGAAGCTCCTCGACCTTCCCGAGTGACTCCGGATCCATGACCGACACCGAGCTGATCCGTGGCCTCGCGCCACAGGTGCTGGGCATCCTCGTCCGCCGCGGGACCCACTTCGCGGCGGCCGAGGATGCCGTGCAGGAGGCCCTGCTCGAGGCGCACCTGTCGTGGCCGGATCGCCCGCCCGACGATCCGTTGGGCTGGCTCATCACGGTCGCGCGGCGCAAGCTGATCGACGCCCAGCGCGCCGAGGCGGCGCGGCGCCGGCGCGAGGAGGCGACGTTCGACGAACCGGCGCCCGGCCCGACGGAGACGGCCGACGACACCCTGCTGCTGCTGTTCATGTGCTGTCACCCGGCCCTGTCGCCGGCGAGCGCGATCGCGTTGACGTTGCGCGCGGTCGGCGGGCTGACCACGCGAGAGATCGCCGAAGCCTTTCTCGTCCCGGAAGCGACGATGGCGCAGCGCATCAGCCGCGCGAAGAAGACCATCGCCGGCGAGCCGCTCACCGCGCCGGGCGATGTCGCGGTCGTCCTGCGAGTGCTCTACCTGATCTTCAACGAGGGCTACGGCGGTCGCGTCGACCTGGCCGCCGAGGCGATCCGGCTGACCCGGCAGCTCGCGCTCGAGTGCAGCGAGCCCGAGGTCGCCGGACTGCTGGCGCTCATGGTGTTGCACCACGCACGGCGCGCCGCGCGCACCGACGCCGACGGCGCGCTCGTCCCGCTGGACCTGCAGGACCGGTCGCGGTGGGACCGCGCCGCGATCGGCGAGGGCGTGCGCATTCTGCAGGGTGCGCTCGCGCAGGAGCGGCGCGGCGAGTACCAGATCATGGCCGCGATCGCGGCCCTGCACGACGACGCGGCGTCGGCGGAGGACACGGACTGGGCGCAGATCCTCGAGTGGTACGACGAGCTCGTCGCGCTCACCGACAACCCGGCCGCGGCGCTGAGCCGTGCGGTCGCCGTCGGCGAGGTGGACGGTCCGCTCGCCGGGCTGCGCGCGCTGGACGGCCTGGACGAGCGGTTGCCGGAGCACCACCGGCTCGATGCCGTGCGTGCGCACCTGCACGAGCGCGCCGGCAATGTCGCGGCCGCGGCGGAGTGCTTCACGCGGGCCGCGTCCGGCGCCCGCAGTGCCGCCGAGCGCGATCATCTGCTGCTGCGCGCCGCGCGCGCCCGCAACGGTTAGCGAATGACGCCGGCGCGGCGGTAGAGCTCGTCGGTGTAGTGCGCGGGCGCGTAGTCGCTGGCCGCGTACCGGCGGACGTAGTCCTGATGCAGCCTTGGGTCGGTCTCGCGCAGCCAGCCGAGGAAGTGCTCGCGCACGCCGGGCCGCAGGTGCAGCGGCCCGATGCCGAGCAGCCGCCCGCCGGCGTCGTTGATCGCGGCGACCGTCTCGCGCAGCTGGGCCGGGGAGTCGCTGAGGCCGGGCAGGATCGGCATCACCAGCCCGCCGGTGCGGATGCCGGCCGCGGACAACTTCGCCATCGCGTCGATGCGCCGGCGTGGATTCGGTGCGCCCGGTTCGCTGAGCCGCCAGACCCGTTCGTCGAGCGTGGCGATGGAGAAGCTGACGGTCACGTCGGTTCGCTCGGCGGCCGCGACGAGGATGTCGAGATCGCGCGTCACCAGCGGCGACTTCGTCAGGATCGAGAACGGGTTGGCGTACTCGGTGAGCGCCTCGAGCACGCCACGGGTCAGCTTGTATTTGGCTTCCGCGCGCTGGTACGGGTCGGTGTTGGTGCCCATCGCGATCGGCTCGCGTTGCCAGCCTGGGTCGGCAAGCTCGGCGCGCAGCTTCTCGACGGCGTTGATCTTGACGACGATCTTCGTGTCGAAATCGCTGCCGGTGTTGAGCCCAAGGTATTCATGCGTCGGCCGAGCGAAGCAGTTGTGGCTCACCACGCCGTTCGCGATGAAGTCCCCCGTCCCCGTGGTGATGTCGTACATCGGCAGCTCAACTCCGAGATCCGCCACCGAGGCGACGCGCAAGGGCGCATCGCTGTTGATCGCGACGTCGTCGATCTGCCGCTTCCGCGTTGTGACGGGATCGGTCATCAGGAAGAAACGCAAGCGTTCACGCAAGCCGCCGACAATGCGAACCGTTCGAACGCCATTTGGTCGCGCCGGCTCGAGTACAGCTGCGAATCCAAAGGTCGCAGTCGCTGACATGATACGACCCAAGATCTCTTGATCTCCGTTCGAGATTCGCAAGATCCCGCCGCTGTGACTGCCTGCTGCGTCGAAGATCCCGGCTAGGTATCCGAGCTGCCAGGAGGGCGACGGACTGCTTGGCCACGCGATCAACTCGCGTATTGCTTGAACCGATGACTCAGCGGACGTGCGAATCGCAGTCATCGCACGATGCGCGTCGGTTGCCGGCGTGAAGTCGAAGAGCGTTGTGTGGATACCGGCCGAGTCGAGGAAGCGGCGCGTTCGGTCCAACGGTTCGGCATCGGCCAGCGCAAGCCGGAAGCGGTGGACGGTCCCGTGGCTGCGGCCCGCGCGCTCGTAGTGGTAGGTGGCAAGGTTCGCGTCGCCGCGGATCATTCCGGTCAGGTAGCCGCGCCGGTACTCCGCGTCGTGCTGCGGCGGCGCGGCGAGCTGTCCGACGCCGAGCAACTTGTTGTTCGACGTGAGATATGGCCGTTGGTCGGCGTGCGTTGCGGGCGCGACGTACTTCCAGCCGCGGGAAGCCGTGAGGAACCGATGGTCGCCGCTGGCGAGCAGCTCCGTGCCGTCCTCGAGGATGACGCGATAGGCATGCTTCACCGTGCGCCAATGATCGATCACGTCTGTTGCCGTGTATCGCCGATATTTGCCGTCGAAGGTCGTGCCGTAGATCCGGTCGCCGGGACGGACGTCCGCGATCGGTTTGACCCGCCCGTCAGCCATCAGGATTGGCGTATCGCCGGCCAGGCAGTACGAGCAGGCATGTGAGCAGCCGCGGTAGACGTTGATCGTCCAGTTCGCCGGAGCGCGCGATGCGGACGGGACGTGGTTGAGGATCCGCTTTGCTGTGACATGCAGGAACTCGAGGTCGGACATTCGCCCCGTGCTGCGGTTCCGATCGAACAAGTCCTCGACCGAGAACAAGCCAGCATCGTCGTTGTCCGCAACCTTCCAGCGAAACCCATCACTCATGCGCAACTACCAACGCGATGATCAACCCCGAGGAGCGAGGGGCGAGCTAGCTCCGAGTGGCCGGAAGTCATCGGAAGTCGCGGGATCGGGTGTGCAGGCCGAGGTGCAGCCGCTCGAGGCGTTCGGCGATGACGTTGATGACGCCGTCCTTGGTGTGCTCGAGCATGCCGCGGATCAGCAGCCCGCCTGACTCGCGCGCCACCCGCCGGTGCCGCTGCCACACGACCTCGTCGACGATCACGTTCACCATGCCGGTCTCGTCCTCGAGGTTGAGGAACGTGACTCCGCGCGCGGTCGCGGGCCGCTGCCGGTGGGTGACGACGCCGCCGATCGTGACCCTGGTGTGGTCGTCGAGTGCGCGCAGGTCGCGGGCGGTGATGATGCCGAGTGCGGCGAGCCGGGGACGGATCATCGCGGTGGGGTAGATGTCGGGAGTCATCGAGGTCGCCCACATGTCGGCGATCAGCTGCTCCGGCTCGCTCATCGCCGGTAGCGACGGCGGCGCCGTCTCGTCGAACGTGACGACGTCGAGCTGGCCGGGCCGCGCGGTCGCCGCCGCTCCCGCACCCCACAGCGCGTCGCGTCGGGTGACGCCGAAGCTGTCGAATGCACCCGAGGTCGCGAGCGCCTCGACCTGATCGGCGGACAGCCCGACCCGCCGGGCAAGGTCGGCCATCGAGGTGAACGGCCCGTCCGCATCGCGCGACGCGACGATCGCATCGGCGAGGTCGCCGCCGATGGTGCGCACCGATGCCAGCCCGAGCCGCACGGCCGGCTGCGGCATCTCGAGACATGAGCATTGGGACGGGCCGGAACCCGGTTCGAGCGACGCCAACGCGTGCGAGTGGACGAGCGACGGCTTGCGGATCTCGATGCCGTGCCGCTTCGCGTCGTGGATCAGCGACTGCGGCGAGTAGAAACCCATCGGCTGCGCGTTGAGCAGCGCAGCACAGAACGCGGCCGGGTAGTGCAGCTTCAGCCACGACGACGCGTAGACGAGCAGCGCGAACGAGATCGAGTGCGACTCGGCGAAGCCGAATGCGGCGAAGGCCTGGATCTTCTCGTAGATCGAGTCGGCGGTCGCCCCGGTGATGCCGTTCGCGGCCATGCCGTCGTAGAGCCGGATGCGCATCGCCTCGATGCGGTCGCGCGATCGTTTCGAGCCCATCGCGCGGCGCAGCTGGTCGGCCTCGGCGGGGGAGAAGTCGGCGACCGCGACCGCGATCTGCATGAGCTGCTCCTGGAACAGGGGGATGCCGAACGTGCGGCCCAGCGGCTCCTCGAGCTTCGGGTGCGGGAAGGTGATCGGCTCGTCGCCGTTCTTGCGCCGGATGAACGGGTGCACCGAGTCGCCCTGGATCGGCCCGGGCCGGATCAGCGCCACCTCGCACGCGAGGTCGTAGAAGTTGCGCGGCTTCAACCGCGGCAGCGTCGCCATCTGCGCGCGCGACTCAACTTGAAAAACTCCGACAGAGTCTGCCTTGCAGAGCATGTCGTACACGCACGGCGCCTCTTGCGGGATCGTCGCGAGCTCGTAGGTGATGCCGTGGTGCGCGGTGATGAACTGGAAGCAGTACTGGATCGCGGACAGCATGCCGAGCCCGAGCAGGTCGAACTTCACCAGGCCGATCTCGGCGCAGTCGTCCTTGTCCCACTGCAGGACCGTGCGTCCGGGCATGCGCCCCCACTCGACCGGGCACACCTCGATCACCGGCCGATCGCACATCACCATGCCGCCGGAGTGGATGCCGAGATGGCGCGGCGCGTTCTGCAGCTCGGCGGCCAGCTGCACGACGGACAGCGGGACGCTCTCGACGTCCTCCTCAACCTCGGTCGACCAGTAGTAGCCGCGCTCGATCTCCTTGCTCCATGCGTCCTGCTGGCCCATCGAGTAGCCGAGCGCCTTCGCGACGTCGCGCACCGCCGACTTCGGCCGATAGGTGATGACGTTCGCGACCTGCGCGGCGTGCTCGCGGCCGTGCATCTCGTAGACGTGCTGGATGACCTCTTCGCGCCGGTCGGACTCGATGTCGATGTCGATGTCGGGCGGCTCCCCGCGTTCGGGCGCGAGGAAGCGCTCGAACATCAGGTTGTAGAAGACGGCGTCGATGGCGGTGATCTTGAGCGCGTAGCAGACCGCGGAGTTCGCCGCGCTGCCCCGGCCCTGGCACAGGATGCCGTTGTCCCGGCAGAACTTCGCGATCTCCCACACGACGAGGAAGTAGCCGGGGAAGTGCAGCTCCTCGATGATCTCGAGTTCGTGCTCGATCATCGCGTACGCCTTGGCCTCGTGCTCCTTGCCCGCGAACCGCTCGCGCGCGCCGGCGTAGGCGAGCTCGCGCAGATAACTCATCTCGTCGTGCCCGGGGGGGCAGGGGAACGGCGGCAGGTCGGGCGCGATGAGCGAGAGCGGGAACGCGATCTCCTTCGCCAGCCGCGCCGCGTTCGCCACCGCGTCCGGCCAGCGGGTGAAGCGGGCCGCCATCTCGTCCCCGCTGCGCAGGTGCTGGCCGGCCCACCCCGGCAGCCAGCCGTCGAGCTCGTCCAGGCTCGACCGGGCACGCACCGCAGCCATCGCGGTGGCGAGTGGGCGGCGCGGCGGGCCGTGATAGTGCGCCGCGGTCGTGGCGACGAGCGGCAGCCGCGCCTCGTCGGCGAGTTGTGCGAGCGCTGCATAGCGCTCGTCGGCGAGCGGGTCGAGCTCGTAGCTCAGCTCGACCGCGACGTTGTCCCGGCCGAAGAGCGCGACGAGGCGGTCGAGCGCACCGCGCGCGGCGTCGACGCCGCCGGAGTCCAGAGCTCGCCGCACCGCACCCTTGCGGCAGCCGGTGAGCACCAGCCAGTGCCCGTCCGCGGCGGCGGCGATCGCCTCGAGGTCGTCGTAGACCGGACGTCCCTTCGCGCCGCCGCGCAGGTGCGCGGTGCCGATCGTGCGGCACAGCCGGGCGTAGCCCTCGGGATCGCGCGCGAGGGCGAGCAGGTGCGTGCCGGGCGGGTCGGGCACACCGACCCGGGCCGCGATGTCGCGCTCGGCCTTGGTATGCGACGGCGGGACATCCAGGGACAGCTCGGCGCCGAAGCCGGTCGCCAGGCCGTACGCCGCCGCGGCCTCGGCGAAGCGGACGACGCCGTAGACGCCGTCGTGATCGGTGAGGGTGAGCGTCTCGAGACCGAGCCGCACGGCCTCCTCGGCGAGCTCCTCGGGAGCGGACGCGCCGTCGAGGAAGCTGAACGAGGAATGGGCGTGCAGCTCGCCGTAGGCGACGGCCGGTGCTGACTTGTGCAGCGGGGCGGGGTCGTAGGACGGGCGCTTGCGCGACCACGCCGGCGAGTCGCCGCCGTCGCCCTGCGGGTCGAGCGGGGCAGGTCTGCCGGAGAGCCGGCGCTCCAGCTCCCGCCACGAGATCTCCGGGTTGTTGAACCCCACCCGTCCAGATTAGAACATGCGTTCGCAGCGTGCCAGGGCTAGAGGTTGATCAGCTCGAACGCGACGGCATGGCGACAGCCCATTCGGGTGCCGGTCTGGCGGGCGAACGACTCGAGGAACTCCTCGGGGTCGGACATCGGGCTGTCGCCGAGGCCGCGCAGGTACGCCGCGTGCGCGGCCAGCGAGGCGACCCCCTTCGCGAAGTGGTCGGTGACGTCGACGCCGACCGTGCCGCCGGGCACCCCGGCGACCAGCGCGGTCGGCACCTTCCACGGCTCGAGCCCCTCGTCGAGCAGTTCGCGGAACACCCAGCGGTTGCCGGCGTCGCGCACGCCGTCGAGCACTGCCTTGCCGACGGCGATGTGGTCGGCCTGGTTGCGCGTGCCGGGCCCCCAGGTGTCGTAGAAGTTGCCGGTGATCACCACGTCCGGCCGGTGCCGGCGCACCGCGCGCGCGATGTCGCGGCGCAGCGGCAGTCCGTACTCGAGCACGCCGTCCGGGTAGCCGAGGAATTCGACGGTGTCCACGCCGACGATGGCGGCGCCGGTGCGCTCCTCGTCCTCGCGCAACGGGCCGGCCTCCTCGGGACTCATCCCGTCGATGCCGGCCTCGCCGCTGGTCGCGAGGCAGTACGTGACCCGCTTGCCCTGCCCGGTCCAGCGCGCGACCGCCGCCGCGGTGCCGTATTCGAGCTCGTCGGGATGCGCGACGATAGCCAGCGCGCTCGTCCAGTTCTCGTCCAGGTGCTCCAGCGGGGCGATGGCGTCGGTCATGTCTGCATCCTGGCCGACCGCTCGGTCAGGGCGTAAGTGAATAGCCCGACCAGCAGCACCCCGGCGCCGATGAGCACCGCCCTCGACGGCAGGTTCACCGCCAGGGTCAGGCAGCCGAGCAGCCCCACGACCGGCACCCATACCGGCGGCCGGTGCTCGTCCCGGCGCAGCGTCCACGCGCTCGCGTTCGCGATGCCGTAGTAGCCGAGCACACCGAAGGACGAGAAGCCGATCGCGGCGCGCAGATCGGTGGTGAGGACCAGCACCACCACGACGACGGCGACCGCGAGCTCGGCCCGGTGCGGGATGCCGAAGCGGGGGTGCACGGCGGCGAGCGCACCGGGGAGGTGCCGGTCGCGGGCCATCGCCAACGTCGTGCGCGAGACGCCGAGCAGCAGCGCGAGCAGCGAGCCGAGCGCGGCGAGCGCACCACCGCTCCGCACCGCCGGATCCAGCCAGCTCGCACCGGCCGCGTCCACCGCGCTGCGCAGCGGTGCGGCCGAGCCGGCCAGCAGGTGCGGCCCGGCGGCGGACAGCGCCGCGACCGCGACCAGCGCGTAGACGCAGACCGTCACGGCGAGCGCGATCGAGATCGCCCGCGGGATCGTCCGGGCCGGCTCGCGCACCTCCTCGCCGAGCGTCGCGATGCGCGCGTAGCCCGCGAACGCGAAGAACAGCAGCCCGGCCGCCTGCAGCACGCCGTGCGTGTCCGTGCCGGGGAACGTCCCGAACGACCCGGACGAACCGCCGGCGAAACACGCGACCACGACGGCCGCGAGCACCGCGAGCACCGCCACGACGATCGCCCGGGTCGCCGCGCTGGAGCGGTGCACGCCCCGGTACCCGATCGCGGTGAGCACCACGACCGCGGCGGCCGCGGTCAGCCGCACGTGCTCCGGCCACGCATAGGAGGCGAACGTCAGCGCCATCGCCGCGCAGCTCGCCGTCTTGCCGACGACGAACGCCCAGCCGGCCAGGTAGCCCCACAGCGGCCCGAGCCGGCGGGTGCCGTAGACGTAGGTGCCCCCTGATTCCGGGTAGCACGCGGCCAGCCGCGCCGACGAGGTCGCGTTGCAGTACGCGACGAGCGCCGCGACGGCCAGCCCGAGCACGAGGCCCGAACCGGCCGCGCGTGCCGCGGGCCCGAACGCCGCGAACACGCCCGCGCCGATCATCGACCCGAGCCCGAGCACGACCGCGTCGCCGAGCCCGATCCGGCGGGAGAGCGATGCGGTCACGCGCCGATCGTGCCGGAACAAGATGAATCCTCGGACACGACGTAACCGGAAACGTGTTGAGCAGTTAGTCGTGATGTGTCGCGAACGCGTCGCGCATGGCGATTGCCGATCATGTGTGTGGCCCTCGTGGCGACCCTGGTCGGTGCCGCAGTGCCCGGCGCGGCCGCGACACCCTGGCCCGGGGGTGTGCTGCCGTTCGGCTGCGCGAACCCGGCGGGGCACACCGCGTCGCGCCTGCTGCCGGCCGTTCAGGGCTCGGTCGGCGCAGGCCTGACCTGTTTCGCGGGCGCGGTGCTCGGCGTCGGTTCGCTGGGGCCGGACGCGACCGCGGGACCGGTCGGGCTGCGGCCGGTCGACATCCAGCACGCGTACGGGCTGACCGGCAAGCAGGCCGACGGCCGGCTGGTCGGCATCGTCGACGCGTTCAACGACCCGCGGGCCGAGGCCGATCTCGCGGTCTACCGCAGGACCTTCGGGCTGGCGCCCTGCACGACCGCGAACGGCTGCTTCCGCAAGGTGAACCAGGGCGGGGTGGCCCGCCCGCTGCCCGCCAACGACTACGGCTGGGCCGGCGAGATCAGCCTCGACCTGGACGCCGTCTCCGCCGCCTGCCCGAGCTGTCACATCCTGCTCGTGGAGGCCGACGCCCCGACCCCGTACGCACTGACCGCGGGCATCGCCACCGCGGTGCGGCTCGGCGCCGTCGCGGTGGCCAACAGCTGGGGCGGACGCGAGGATCGCGCGTTGCTGCCCCTCGACCGGCGGTTCGACCACCCGGGTGTCGCGATCACGGCTGCGTCCGGCGACACGGGCTACGGCGCGAACTGGCCCGCGTCCTCACGCTTCGTCACCGCCGTGAGCGGAACGACGCTGCAGCGCGCGTCCAATGCGCGCGGCTGGAGCGAGCGGGTGTGGAAGGGCGCCGGCAGCGGTTGCTCGGCGATCGAGGCGAAGCCTTCGTGGCAGCACGACGCGCTGTGCAAGAGGCGCACCATGGCCGACGTCGCGGCGGTGGCCGATCCGGCGAGCGGGCTCGGTGTGTACGACACGTTCAACAACTGCCTGCTCAAGTTGCTGTGCGACAGCCTCATCGCAACCGGTGCGGCCAAGGGATTGAACGGCTGGGCCAAGATCGGCGGGACGAGCCTGTCGGCACCGCTGATCGCCGCCGTGTACGCGCTGGCCGGCAAGAAGCACACCGCATCGTTCGCGTACGGGCATCGCGGTCAGCTCAACGACGTGACGTCCGGCTCGAACGGCAGCTGCGGCGGCACCTACCTGTGCACTGCGCGCAAGGGCTACGACGGGCCCACCGGGCTCGGGACGCCGCGCGGTCTCGGCGCGTTCTGAGGCTGGGACGCAGGACCGGCGCGAGGCCTGGACGCAAACCGGCGCGAGGCCTTCGGGCGTCCTGGTTCCGATGGCCTCGCGCCGGAGTGCTCGCCGCATGCGTCCCTCCGCGGTGCGGTGAGCGATCTCAAACTAAGTTGCGCCGACCCGGCGTAAAAGGGACCAAAGTCCATCAGCCCTACGCCAAAGTCTCCGGGTTATGTTGGCCTGGTGCCTGTGTTGCTGGTGGTCCATCACACGACGTCACCGGCGCTGCAGGCGCTGCTCGAAGCGGTCCTCGAGGGCACGCGTGCCGAGGGCATCGAGGGCGTCGATGTCGAGGTGCGCCCGGCGCTCGCCGCAACGGCGCTGGACGTGCTCGACGCGGACGGGTTCGTGCTCGGCACGCCGGCCAACATCGGCTACCTGTCCGGTGCGATGAAGCACTTCTTCGACGGCGTGTACTACCCGACCCTGACCGCAAAACCCGGTGCGCCGTACGGGATGTACGTGCACGGCAACAACGACACGACCGGCGCGGTGCGCGCCGCGGAGTCGATCACGAAGGGCATGGGCTGGGAGGCGGTGCACGCGCCGGTCAGCATCGTCGGCGCGCCGGGCAAGGACGACCTCGAGGCCTGCTGGGACCTCGGCGCGACCGTCGCCGCCACGCTTGCGGGCTGAGTCAGCGCTCCCACACGGCGGGCAGCCCGAAGCAGCCGAACAGCGACGGGTCGAGGAACGCGTACACGTGCGCGATCTGGCCGTCGACCAGCTCGAGCACCTGGATGCTGTGCGCCGCGAGCCGACCGTCGTCGGCGGGCTGGTAGGTCGCGACGGCCGGGCAGCCGTTCGCGCGGGTGCGCACGAAGAACCGGTTCGTGGCCGACGGGAAGATCCGGTTGCCGAAGAACCCGGCGACCGCCTCGCGTCCTGCGAACCACGTCGGGATCGGGGGCATCTCCAGCTCCACGTCGCGGCGCAGCAGCTCGGTCAGCAGCGCCACGTCCGCGTTCTCGAACGCGGTGACGAACCGGTCGAGCACGTCGGCATCGATGTCCGGTGTCATGACGACCTCCTCCTCGGCCGGGCTCGCGCCGGCGAGCTGCGCCCGGGCCCGCTGCAGCGCGCTGTTCACCGCGGGCACCGTGGTGTCGAGCAGCTCGGCGACCTCGGCGGCCGGCCACTCGAGCACCTCGCGCAGCACGAGCACCGCGCGTTGCTTGGCGGGCAGTTGTTGCAGCGCGGCGACGAAGGCCAACCGCGTCGTCTCGTGCCGGACGGCGATCGCCGCCGGGTCGTCACCGTCGTCGTGCACCGCGCTGTCGGGCAGCGGCTCGAGCCACGGCACCTCGTAGCGCCGGCCGTCGAGCCGGATCTGCCAGTCGTCGCTCGCGCCGCCGAGCCCGGACGGCAGCACCCGGCGGCCCTTGCTCTCCAGCGCGGTCAGGCAGGCGCGCGTCGCGATGCGGTACAGCCAGGTGCGCATGGACGCGCGGTGCTCGAACCTGTCGTACGCGCGCCAGGCGCGCAGGTAGGTCTCCTGCACCAGATCCTCGGCGTCGTGGAACGAGCCGAGCATCCGGTAGCAGTGCACCAACAGCTCGCGCCGGTGCGGATCGGCGAGGCGGGCGAACTCCGGATCAGGCGACGGCATCGAGATCGACCGTAGCCGGGAGCGCGACCTGGGACTGCGTCGTTTCGCCGGGGACCAGCCGTGGCGCCGGGGACAGCGCGCCGACGACCGCACCGGCGAGCGCCAGTGCTGCAGCAACCGCGAGGGCCGGCGCGACGCCGTCCTGGAACGCCTGCGGGCTGGCGTAGCTGCCCTGCGCGGCGAACACCGCGGACGCGATCGCGATACCGAGCACGCCACCCATCTGGCGCAGCGAGTTGAACGTGCCCGACGCCTTGCCCAGATAGTGCGCGGGCACCGCGTTCATCACCGTGTTCTGCGTCGCAGGCAGCGCGAGCGACGTGCCGCAGCCGGAGATCACCAGCGCGGCGATCGACGACGAGTACCCGGCGCCGTTCGAAACGTTGTACGCGACCCAGGCCAGCCCGGCGCCCTGCAGCCCGAGCCCGGCGGCAAGCAGCGGCCGGGTGCCGATGCGGTCGATGAGCACGCCGGCGATCGGTGCGACGACGAACAACGTGCCGGTCCACGGCATGAATCGGATACCGGCGGCCAGCGGCCCGTACCCCTTCGAGATCTGCAGGTACTGCGCGAGCAGGAACACCGCGCCGAACAGCGAGGTGGTGCAGAGCAGGATCGTCGCGTTGCCGGTCGCGTATGCGCGGATACGGAACAGTTCGAGCGGCAGCATCGGCTCGGCCACCCGCCGCTCCCATACGACGAACGCCGCGCCGAGCACCGCGCCGGCGGCGAGCGTCCCGACTACCTCGGCGCTGCTCCAGCCCGCGTCGTTCGCGCGCACGAGCCCCCACGCGACGCCGAGCATCGACGCCGAGATCAGCAGCAGGCCGATGAGGTCGAACGCGGTGCGGGTGCCGCGGCTCTCGCCGAAGCGGGTCAGCGCGAGCGGTACGAGCAGCGCGCCGATCGGCACGTTGATCCAGAAGATCCACTGCCAGGCGATGCCCTCGGCGACCGCGCCGCCGACGACCGGGCCGCCGACGACGGCCAGGCCGGTGATGGCGGTGAACAGCCCGACCACCGGCCCGCGCCGCTCGATCGGGAACGCCATCGTGAGCAGCGAGACCGCCAGCGGGGTGACGAGCGCGGACCCCGCGCCCTGGATCGTCCGCGCCGTGATCAGCGTCGCGACGTTCGGGGCGAGCGCGCACGCGGCCGAGGCCAGGGTGAACACGACCAGCCCGACGAGGAACATCCGTCGTCTGCCGAACCGGTCGCCGAGTGCGGCGCCGGTGATCAGCAGCGCGGCGAAACTCAGGCTGTAGGCGTTGACCGTCCAGTCGAGTGTCGCCAGCGACGCGTGCAGGTCGTCGCGGATGCGGTTGAGTGCGGTGACCACGACGAGCTGGTCGAGCGCCACCATGAGCGCGGCTGTCGCGGTAAGGACGAGAACCCAGCGCTGCGCGCTGGTGAAGTTCTTGGTCACGATGACCTCCCGGTCGGGTGAGTGCACGAGTACTGACCGGGGATCGCGCCGGAACTCATCGCCGCGATGAGAATTCGTCCCCGAGCTGGTCTGTACTGCCGTCCCGATATCCCGACGAACGGAGATGGTCATGAACGAGGCGATCGTGGTGCGCTACCGGACCAAGCTGGAGGCGGCCGAGGAGAACCAGCGGCTGATCGAGGCGGTGTTCGCGTCACTCGCCGACGCTCGGCCCGCCGAGCTGCACTACACGGCCTACCGGCTGGAGGACGGCGTCTCGTTCGTGCACGTCGCCTCCGGCGACGGCCGTGCCGCGCTCGGCGAGCTGCCCGCGTTCCAGGAGTTCCAGCGCGACATCGCGGCGCGCGTCGAGACCGGCCCCGACGCCACGCCGGCCACCGTCGTCGGCAGCTACCGGTCGTAGCCGCGCCTCCTCCCCGGTGCGGCTCGTCATGCTGGCCCAAACGGGGCACGCGAGGAAGGACGCGCCGCGATCATCTGGCAACCTTTCGCAGTGGCTCGCCCATCTGAGTAGGTGATGGCGGGAGGCGGTCGTTGCCGGACGAGGGTGACGGGTTCAGCGAGTTCGTCCAGGCGAACTCGCGGTCGTTGCTGCGGGTCGCGTGGTTGATGACCGGTGATCCCGACTCGGCGGACGACCTGGTGCAGGCGTCGCTGGCGCACACGTGGGTGCGTTGGGGCCGCCTCCGCTCGACCGACGCGGCCGCGGTCTACGTGCGGCGCGTGATGGTCACGACGCTCGTCGGCTGGCGCCGCCGGCGGTGGAATGCCGAGTTCGCGTCCGATCAGCTGCCCGAGCCCGCAGCAGATTCCGATGCGGTCGACGCGCTGCTGGTGCGCGACGTCGTGCTGGCCGCGGTGCGCTCGTTGCCGCCGCACCAGCGCGCCGTTATAGCGCTGCGCTACCTGGACGACCTGTCCGAGGCGCGCACGGCCGAAGTCCTGGGCTGCTCGGTGGGCGCGGTGAAGAGCCAGGCCTCGCGCGCGATCCGCGCATTGCGGGCAGTTCCCGGTCTGGACGCTGCACTGCCCGGAAGGAGCGGCTGATGGACGGGATCGAACGCCGGCTGGTGGCACTGCTCGACGAGGCCGTACCCGAGCCGGCGCATGAGATCGCGATCGCGGACGTCGACGCGCTGACCCGGCCCCGTCTGGCGACGGTGCAGGGGCGGGTACGGCGCGCGGCACGCCGGCGGACGTCGAACGCGACAGGGAGCCGAAGGCGTCGGCTCGCGGTGCTCGCCGCGGCCGCAACGGCCGTAGCGGTCGCTGCTGTGTCCGTCCTGCTCAGCCGCAACGATGACCGCGACCATCGCGACCAGCCGAGTGTCACGTCGCCCGCGCAGCTGACGTCCACGGCGTGGGAACTCACCAAGATCGCAAGGCCGGGTCATTCGGTGGAGCCGGCCAGCGCACCGGTGTACTTCAGCTTCGCCGAGGGCGGCTCGACCGACCACGCCGGCGATGCCGGCGTCACCCACATCTCGCCCGGGCGCATCACCTTCGGCCCGTGGGCCAACGACCTGTTGTTCCACAAGGTGCCGCGCCTGACCATCGTCCAGAACAACGCCGTCTTCGGCCTCATGGCGGACGACACCCTGACGTGGTCGATCACCGGCGACACGCTCACCTTCGACCGGCCGGGAGCCGGGACGCTGACCTTCCGGCGCTTCGACTACGACGCGCACCCACCCGTGTACGGATCGGTGAGCGGCAGGTTCATGGCGGCCGGCGGGCCGGCGCCAGGGCTGCTGCGGCCGATGCCGGGCTTCGGTTCGGTGACGCTCACGGCGGAGTCCGGCCGGGTGCAGACCGTCGATGCCGCTGGAGGACGGTACGGCACCGCGATCGCACCCGGCAGCTACACGGTCTATGGGCACATCTCCAGCTACCAGGGGGGTCGGCTCGGGTGTGCGGCGCATGGCTTCGTGATCGTGCGCGCCAACAAGTCGGCGCACATCGACATCTACTGCGAGGAGCGTTGAGCGGCTCTGTGTCGGTGCAGCTTCCCGCCTGAGCTGGTTGATTTCGCGGCCGGATTTCAACCACGGCAGGCGGGAAGCTGAAGAATCGCGTCAGTCGTAGATGGCGTCGACCTGCCAGCTCGGGGCGGGGCCGCCCATCGTGCCGGTGACGAGGTAGGCGCGTCCGGCCACGTCGACGATCTGGCAGCGCACGACGCGGCGCGCCGCGTCGGGGCTCCACCACCGCTCGTCGACCGGCCACGGTCCGGCCCACGAGGACACCGCGGTGACGGTCGCGCCGCCCATGCCGAACAGTGCGGGCGGGGCGGGCATGGCGCCGCGCTCGGTGACCAGCACCGGGCGGCGGGCGGCGTCGAGCAGTTGCGCCGGGCGGGGCGGGTCGAGCAGCACGCTCGGCGCCGGCGCGGGGAGCTGACCCGGCCACGGCTGCTCGGGCGAGCGCAGTGGGGCCGGCTCGTCCCCCCATGGCACGAGCCGGGTGCGCTGGCCGGGGTCACGTCCGCCGTCGAGCACCGGGGTGAGCACCGAGCCGTGTCCGAGCAGGGTCTGCACCCGGGCCAGCGCCCGCGCGGCGCGCTCGTCCTCGGCGCCCGAGCCACCCCACAGCGCCCGCTGGTGCGCGCCTGTCGGCACCGTCTCGATAGGGACGAGCCGCAGCCGGCTCACCCCGCCGGTCGGCCGCTGTGACGCAGAGAGCCAGCCCTCGAGCTGCCAGCGCACCCGATCGAGGACGTCGACGGTCGAGAGCACGCCGGCATGCCGCCAGCGCCGCACCGCCTCTTCACCGTTCTCGGTGAGCACCTGCAGCTCGAGGCAGGTGCACGCCTGCCCGTGGGCGGCGAGGTCGGTGACGAACTGCTCGGCGACCGTGCGGGCGGAGAACGCGACGGTGTCGACGCGTTCGACGGGCGGGCGCCGGGCCGACAGCGGGCGGTCGTCACGCCCGCTCGCCTCGCGGTGGGCCCAGGCGCCGACCGGTCCGAAGCGGGCCAGGACGTCGGCGCTCGGCAGCGTGGCGAAGGCGCCGAGGGTGCGGATGCCGAGGCGGCGCAGCAGGTCGATCAGCGGGGAGGCGCCGGACGGGTCGAGCGTCTCGATCGGCAGGCTCTCGAGGAACGCCGGTGAGCCGCCGGGGTCGATGATCAGCCCGCGCCGGGC
>JAICKR010000010.1 GCA_025927835.1 Jatrophihabitans sp.
AAGTGCAACGGTCTCCCGTCGCACGGGACAACGGCACCCGTCGGAGGCGGCGACGACGCCGGCTGGATGCTGTGCAACGGTCTCCCGTCGCACGGGACACCCATCCATGTGGGGGGTGGTGACGACGCCGTGACGGCCGGCGGACACAGCTCGGCGGCCGGCAGCGACCCGGATGGGGACGGGCTGCGCCCGATCGTCGTGCCGCCCGGCACCGGACACAACGACGTGGCCGGTGAGGGCGACCCGGGCGGCGACATCTCGGTCGACACCGGCCCCGGCGACATCCCGGCCGGCCCCGGCAGTGGCGGCATCATCGTGCCGAACGACGGCACCGGGCCGAGCCCGGACCTCGCCGGCCCGACGGATCCCGGAACAGGCTCGATCATCGTGCCCGACGCCGGACCGGCAGGCGGCGGCAGCGACGTCATCGTCGGCAGCACGCCCGACTACGCGAGCGAAGCCGGCATCGGCGACTCGACCGGGGCCGGCGACGTGGGCGTGATCGGCGACGGGCCGTCCGACGGTGCCGTACACACCAGCGTCGACGTGACGACCGGACCCGGCGGCATCACCACGACCACGACCGACAGCGCCGGCAACGTCACTCAGGAGACCGCGACTGCCGGAGGGGGCGAGGAGGTGACGACGTTCGGCGCCGACGGCACCACGACCTTCACCAACATCAGCCCGGACGGCTCCAGCACCTCGGTGACCCTCGACGCCGACGGCAACGTCGTCGCACCTCTGGACGGGGACGGCACAGACACCGGCTCGCTCGACGGCGGAGGCACGGACACCACGCCGACCGACACCGCGCCCACCGACACCGCGCCCTCGGGCACCGACGGCACGGGCACAGGCGGGACCGACGACACCGGTGGCACGGACGACGGCACCGGCGACGGCAAGGGCGACGACGGCACCGGCGACGGCAAGGGCGGCGACGACCCGACCGACAGCGGCGATACGCCGAACCCGGACGGCGGCGGGACCGACGGCACACCCGACCCGGAGGGCGGCGGGGGCGGCAACGAGGGCGCGCCGCACCTGACGGGCGCGCCGACCGGCGCGCTCCCCACGAGCGGCGGGGCCGACGGCGGCCAGGAGGGCGGCGCCCCCTCGGTTCCGGCCGGCAGCGCGACGGGCGGGGGACAGACCGAGGGCGGTGGCGACAGCATCGAGGGCGGCGCACCGAGCCTGTCCGGCTCCGCCACCCAGGTGACACACATCCATGACAACCCGACGGGCTACGGAACGGCGAGCTACGGTGCGGTCGACCCGGCCGACGCGGCCGACACGGCGGGCGGCTGATGCTCTGCCCGTCCTGCCGCGTGCATCAGCGACGCGACTTCCCGTACTGCCTGCATTGCGGGACGCCGCGCCGCAAGGCGCGCATGGATCGGTTCGTGGCCCCGTTGCTCGTTCCGCTCGACGGACCGGTGCCGGAACCGGTGCCGCTGAACCGTCCCGAGACGATGCTCGGCCGGGCCGCGACCAGCGACGTCGTGGTCGACGACCCCAGCGTCTCGCGGGCCCATGCCCGGATCGTGCGGCGGGCGGATCGGTTCGCGATCGAGGACCTCGGCTCGCTCAACGGTGTCGTCGTCAACGGGATCACGCTGCACGGCGGCGTCGCCGACCTCAGCGACGGGTGCACGATCGAACTCGGCGACGTGACGTTCCGCTTCGACCATCCGCGTCCCGTCGCGGTCGGCGGCCGGACCGTCTACGGAACGTCGCACACCGTGCTGGGCGCCGCACCGGCAGCGGGCGCGCCGGAGGCCGGCGAGCCGCTGTCCGTGCGTCCGCGCAAGCGGTCCGGGTGGGCGTTGAAACAGGCGCCGGACGCCGCCGACGTGTGGTTGCTGTCCTCGCGCGGCGGCAGCTACCTGCGCATGGACGAGCGCGACCTGTTCACGTTCACGGGCATCGACGGCGAGAACACCGTGCGCGATCTGCTGTTGCGCTACGCGGATCAGTACGGCGAACTCGCGCTGCCGCGGATCGAGAAGCTGCTCCGCTCGCTCGCCGCCGTCGGGATCGTCGACCTGGGCCGCGCCCCGTCGGCCGAGTTGCCGGCGTGGCGTCGCATCGGCCGTCGTGTCTACCAGGCGTTGTTGCGGCTCGAGGTCTCCGTCGGTGGTATCGACGAGCTGATCACCCGGCTGTACCGACGCGTGGGCTGGCGCGCGTTCAGCCGGACGGGCACCGCATTCGTCGTCGCGACCGTCGCAGTCGGGCTGTGGGCGTTCACCCGGGCGCAAGGGCGGGAGCGCCTGTTCGCGGTCGGCGGCTCCGGCTGGTGGGGTGCGCTGATCGTCGCCGGCGCGTACTGCCTCGCGCTGACCGCACACGAGACCGCCCACGCGCTCGCGGTGAAGTCGTACGGCCGACGGGTGCGCCGCGGTGGCTTCATGATCACGATGGGCATGCCGTTCGCCTTCGTCGACACCAGCGACATGTGGTTCGGCACGCGCTGGTCGCGGGTGGTCGTCGCGATGTCCGGGCCGGTGTCGACGGCGGCGCTCGCCGGCGTTGCGGCGATGGGCGCCTACTGGCTGCCGGGGCCGGTCGCGCCGGCACTGTGCTTCCAGATCGCGTACGGCCTGTACATGAACACCGCCTACAACTTCAACCCGGTGATGCCCCTCGACGGCTACCAGGCGTTGACCGACGCGTTCCGCATCCCGCGGCTGCGTGAGGAGGCTCGCGCGTACTTCCAACGCGGGATCTGGACCGATCTGCGGGCGCGCCGCCGACCCGGGCTGCGCCAGCTCGGGCTGTTGCTCTACGGCATCGCGACCGTGGTCGGCGGGTACGTCTTCCTGCTGCTCGGGCTGATCGCGTGGCGGCACCGGATCGGTCCCTTCGTGCACCATCACGTGCCCGCACCGTGGGACGTCGTGGTGCTCGCCGTCGGCATCGTGCTGCTGACGTTCCCGATCTGGGTGCGGTTGGCGAAGTGGGTGCAGCACACCTCCGGACGCGCGCGGCGGCCCGCGCGCACCGTCGCGCGCATCGAGCCCATGACCGAGGAGCGCGTGGCGTGAGCGCCGACTGGACGCCGCCGGAGGTCGAGGAGCTGCGCGAGCTGGGGCGCGGCGCCTCCGGCCACGTCGCGCTCGCGCGGCACCTCCCGACCGGCCGGCACATTGCCGTGAAGCACCTCTCGCCCGCGCTCGCGTCCGATCCCGAATTCCTCGCCGGTTTCCGTACCGAGGCCCGGCTGCTCGCCGATGTGGCCGACCCGCACATCGTGGCGCTCTACGAGTACGTGCAGTCCGGTCCGCACGCGGTGATGCTGCTCGAGCTCGTGCGCGGCGTGCCGTTGCGCGCGATGCTCGACCACCAGGACCAACCGCTGTTGCCGGAAGCCGCGCTGAGCGTGCTGAAGGGATCGCTGCTCGGACTCGCGGCGGCCCACGACCGTGGCGTCGTGCACCGCGACTACAAGCCGGCGAACGTGCTGGTCGACGACCAGGGCGAGACCCGGCTGATCGACTTCGGCATCGCCACGCGCGCCGGTCGCGAGGTCGCGGTGGCGGGCACGCCCGAGTACATGGCGCCCGAGCAGTGGGAGGGCGCCCCCGCATCGGCGGCAACCGACGTGTACGCCGCGACGGCAGTGTTCGTCGAGTGCCTGACGGGCCGCACGCCGTACGCCGCCGACACGATCACCGCGTTGCGGCTCCAACACCTCAACGCGGCACCGGCGCTCGGCGACGTTCCGGGGCCGCTGCGCGCGCTCGTCACGTCCGGGCTGGCGAAGCGGGCGGACAAACGGCCCGCGTCGGCGCGGGCGTTCGTGGCCGAGCTCGAGGCGGCCGCGGTCGAGGGATACGGCGAAGGATGGGAGGAACGCGGACGGCGCGAACTGCGCCGGTTGGCGCTGCTGCTCGCGGCGTTGTTTCCCGCGCCGGCCGTTGCAGGGGGCGGCCTGGGCGCGTTCGCGCTGACCATCCTGGGGCGGGTCGCGATCGGCGCGGCGGCGGGTACGGCGGCGATCTTCGCCATCGCCCATGTCGCCGCGCCGTCCGGCTCGGCGACGCCGGTGAGCGCGCCCGTCGCGTCGTTCGGCGCCACCCTCGGCCCGGCGAGTGGACCTGCCCCTACGCCGGGGTCGTCGGCGTCGACGCCGGCGCGGCGCACCGACCCGGCGGCGCCCTCCCCCGGATCGGTGATCACGACGGGCCGCACCGCGGCGCCGCCACCGGTCTCCACCCATGTGACAGCACCACGCACGACGCCCGCGGGCCCACATACCACGACCACCACGGCTGCGACGCCGCCACCGACGACGACCGCGGCGCCGCCACCGGCCCCAGCGGTGCACCTCGGCAAGGCGACACTCGCCGTGAACGGCTCGAGCACGACCGTCGACGCCACCGTCTCGGTGTTCGCGAGCAACACGCAGACGTTCACCGTGCGGCTCAAGTACAGCGACGGCGCGGTGGACACCTTCACCGAATCGGGCGCGACGAGCTACACCGTCACCGACACGCACTCGTTCACGTCGTGCCCCAACCCGCCCGGCACCTGGAGTGTCACGGCGGTGACGACGCCGGCGGCCGACAACGTGAGCGTCTCGTCGACGCCCGAGGCGTGCTGATGCCCGCCGACGACGCCGAGCACGACGCCACGCTGCTGGGCAGGCGACGCGACGGCCCGGGTCCGGCGGTGCCGGAAGGCGGCCCGGCCACGGTGCTCGGCCGGCGGCAGCGCAGTGCCACGGTGGCCGCGGCCGCGGCGCCCGGCGCTATCCGCTTCGGCCCGGGCGTCGCGGTCGTCGTCGAGGCGGCCGCCCAGGTGCAGGATGCACCCGAAACCAGCCGCCGCCGGCGACCTCGGTGGGCGAGCGCCCTGTGGGTGCTGGCGATCGCGGTTGTCGCCGTGTTGCTGTGGTTGTGGCTGCATCCGCGGCACGCGCTGGTGGTGTCGACGGTGCAGGTCACGGTGACGCCGAAGACCATCGGCTGCGGCGAGAGCGCGCAACTGCGCGCTGTCGTGGCGACGAACAGCGGCCGCGGCACGATCACCTACCGGTGGCGCCGCGGCGACGGGCCGCCCGGTCCCGTGATGCAGTACCGCGTCGGCGACGGCGGTCCGCACCGGGCCGTGCTGCCGCTCCACTGGCGCATCCAGGGCACCGGCGCGATGACCGGAGTGGCCACGGTCGAGCTCATCACCCCGAACCGCCTGCAGGCGAGCGCGACCTTCGGCTACGCGTGCCGTTAGCCGCGGTCGCCGCTGTAGACGTGGGGCATGATCGCGTTCGGCGGGATGATGCCGAGCTTGCCCTTCTGGTAGTCCTCGACGGCCTGGACCAGCTCGTCGCGGGTGTTCATCACGAACGGCCCGTAGTGCACCATCGGCTCGTTGATCGGCTCGCCGCCGAGCAGGAGCACCTCGAGCGAGCTCGTCCGGCTGTCCTGGGCGGCGTCTGCCGCGACCGTCAGCCGGTCACCGGCACCGAAGACCGCGAGCTGACCCGCGTGGATCGGCTGCTTGTCGGCACCGACGGTGCCCGTTCCCGCGAAGACGTAGGCCAGCGCGTTGTAGCTCGGCTGCCACGGCAGCGACAGCTGCGCGCCGGGCGCCACCGAGGCGTGCAGCAGGGTGATCGGCGTGTGCGTCGAGCCGGGCCCGACATGTCCGTCGACCTCACCGGCGATGACGCGCAGCAGCGAGCCGCCGTCCTCGGACGCGAGCAGCAGCAGGTCCGACGCCTCGACGGGCTGGTACGCCGGAGCGGCCCACTTCTCGGCCGCCGGCAGGTTCACCCACAGCTGGAAGCCGTTGAACAACCCGCCCGACTCGACGAGCTTCTCCGGCGGCGTCTCGATGTGCAGCAGCCCGGCACCGGCGGTCATCCACTGCGTGGAGCCCTCGGTGATCACGCCACCGCCACCGTGGGTGTCCTGGTGGATGAACTGGCCGTCGATCAGGTACGTCACGGTTTCGAAGCCGCGGTGCGGGTGCCAGTTGGTGCCGCGTGGCTCGCCTGCGGCGTACTCCACCTCGCCCATCTGGTCCATCATGATGAACGGATCGAGGTACTTGTACGCGATGCCGGCCATCGTCCGGCGCACGGGGAAACCCTCACCCTCGTAGCCGGTCGGACCGGTCGACACGGCGAGGACGGGCCGCTCGGTGTCACCCAGCGACGCGCCCTTCACCCGGGGCAGGACCAGGGTGTCGGCAGTTACCGCAGCCATCTCAACACACTCTCCTCAAGTTGTTGCGAGCGCAACTGTTTGGGGAACAGAGCACAGCACCGGGGTATTCCAGCCACATGCTCTACGGAAGAGAACACGTCGACCGGTACGAGGCCACCGGCGGGGCAGAGGGATACCGGTGGCGTAACGGCACCACGATCCTGCTGCTGCACACCAAGGGCCGCCGATCCGGCAAGGAGTACGTACATCCGCTGATCTTCCGAGACTACGGCGACGACAAGTACCTCGTCGTGGCCTCCAAGGGTGGCGCGCCCGAGCCGCCGGACTGGTACCGCAACCTCGAGGCCGACCCGGAGGTCACCGTCCAGATCAAGGACGAGACGTTCCGGGCCCACGCCCGTCTGGCCACCCCGGACGAGAAGCCGCAGATGTGGCGGCACATGACCGAGGTGTGGCCGGACTACGACGACTATCAGGACAAGACCGACCGCGAGATTCCCGTCGTCGTTCTGGAAGCGGCATGACAAGCTGAACGCATGGCCGAGGAAGACGCTGCCGGCGCGGACCCCGCGAAGGACAAGTTCCGCGAGGCGCTCGAGCGCAAGCGCGGCAAGCAGCACCCCCACGAGTCCGCGTCGCGGCGCGACTCGAAGGTGCACGACTCGACGGGCGCCGCGACGAAGCGGATGTTCCGCCGCAAGAGCGGCTAGCTCCTAGCCCATCTGCGACCACGCCTGCCAGTGCTCGCTCGGCGCGTACCGGCTGCGGTAGTAGATCAACGGATATCGCGACGCGTCCGCATCGAGCGTGCGCACCGCACCGAGCACGATGGTGTGATCGCCCGCTTCGTACTCAGCCGCCAGCTCGCAGTCGATCCAGGCCGAGACCCCGTCGAGGATCGGCGCGCCGAGCGGGCTCGGCGTCCAGTCGACCGCGGCGAAGCGGTCGGCGCCCTGCACCGCGAACAACTCGCTGAGCTCGTGCTGGTCGTGCGCGAGCACGTTCACGCAGAAGCGGTTCACCGGCCGGATCTGCGGCCAGGTCGTCGACGTGCGCGCCGCACTGAAGCTGATCAGCGGCGGGTCGAGTGACTGCGACACGAACGACTGACAGGTGAAGCCCAACGGCTCGTCGGCCAGCGCAGTGACCACGACGACGCCCGTCGCGAAGGTGCCCAGCACCTCGCGCATCCGTGCCGGCGTCGGCTCGCCCACCTGTTCGTGCTCCACCGTGCCGCACCTTACCGATATCCCGGTAAACTAGAACACGTTCTTATTCGACCGACGCCGAAGGGCGGGCTGCGATGGCCGGGATCTGCGAAGGACGCGTCGTCATCGTCACCGGCGCGGGCCGCGGCATCGGCGCCGAGCACGCGCTGGAGTTCGCGCGGCAGGGCGCACGCGTCGTCGTGAACGACATCGGCGGCGCGCTGGACGGCAGCGGCACCGACACCACGCCGGCGCAGGAGATCGTCGACCGCATCGCCGGCACGGGCGGAGCCGCGATCGCCAGCTACGACGACGTCACCGACTGGGACGGCGCGGCGCACCTCGTGCGCACCGCGATCGACACCTTCGGCCGGCTCGACACGATCGTGAACAACGCCGGCGCGGTGCGCGACCGGATGTTCGTCAACATGTCGGCCGAGGAGTGGGACACCGTGGTGCGGGTCAACCTGCGCGGCCACTTCTGCCCGGCCCGGCACGCCGCCGCCTACTGGCGCGACCAGGCCAAGGCCGGCGAGCCGGTGCAGGCACGCATCGTCAACACGAGTTCGGGCGCCGGGCTGATGGGCAGCCTCGGCCAGGCGAACTACGGCGCGGCCAAGGCGGCCATCGCCGCGCTGACGTTGATGCAGGCCGCCGAACTCGCGCGCTACGGCATCACCGCGAACGCGATCGCCCCATCGGCCCGCACCCGGATGACCGAGGCGGTGTTCGCCGACATGATGGCGCCGGTGCAGTCGGGCTTCGACGCGATGGCGGCCGAGAACATCGCGCCGCTCGTCGTATGGCTCGGCAGCAACGAGTCGGCCGCGGTGACCGGGCGCGTGTTCGAGGTCGAGGGCGGCAAGATCTCGGTCGCCGACGGCTGGCAGCACGGCACCCCGATCGACCGTAGCCGGCGCTGGGACCCCGCCGAGATCGGGCCGGCGGTGCGCGACCTGCTGCAGAAAGCGCCCACGCCGGCTCCTGTGTACGGCGTCTGACGCGGGTTTGACCGGCAGCCTCGGCGGGGAGGCTTTCCCGGTCATGGCGCACAAGACCACATCCGCAACGCAGCTGATCGCGGGACGGTACGAACTCCACGAGATCCTGGGCCGCGGCAGCATGGGCACCGTCCATCGCGGCCGCGACGTCGTGCTGGACCGGCCGGTCGCGGTCAAGCTGCTGCCCACCGACGCCACCGATCCGGCCCACGCGGCCCGGTTCGAGCAGGAGGCCAAGCTGCTGGCCCGGCTCAGCCACGCCGGCCTGGTGGTCGTCTTCGACGCGGGCATCGACGCGGCGGGCGCCGACGAGCCGAAGCCCTACCTCGTCATGGAGCTGGTGGCGGGCCGCACGCTCGCCGACCGGATCGCCGCCGGACCGCTCGACGTGACCGACACCGCCACCATCGCCTCGCAGCTCGCGTCGGCGCTCGCGTACATCCACCGGCGCGGGATCGTGCACCGCGACATCAAGCCGGCCAACATTCTGCTCGCCGGCGGCGACGACGAGAGCAGTGGCGAGTTCGCCAAGCTGACCGACTTCGGCATCGCCCGCCTAGTCGACGGCACCCGGATGACGCTGACGGGGCACACGCTCGGCACGGCCAACTATCTGAGCCCGGAGCAGATCAGCGGCGCCGAGGTGAGTTCGGCCAGCGACATCTACTCGCTCGGTCTCGTGCTGCTCGAATGCCTCACCGGCGAGGTGGCGTATCCGGGTACGGGCGTCGAGGCGGCGATGGCCCGCTTGAGCCGGCAGCCGGAGTTCCCGGACTCGCTGCCCGACGGCTGGGTGCGGCTGCTGGGCGCGATGACCGACCGCGATCCGATCGGCAGGCCCGGCGCCGCCGAGATCGGCGTGGCAGTCACCGGTCTCGCCGACGCACCGAACCCGGAATCGACACCCACCACGGTCATTCGCGCGCAGCCCGAAGCGGATGTGCCGCACCGTCCGGCCGTCGTCGAAACCTTCGACGAGGACGCGCCGGCGGCGACCCGGGTGCTGCCGGTCATCGAGCCGCCGGCCTCGCCACCGCCCGCGAAGCAGCGGCGGCCGCGGCGCGAACCGCGCCGGCCCGAGCGCACCCGGATACCGACGTCGTGGATCGCCGGCACCCTCGCCGCCCTTGCGATCGTCGTGATCGTCATCGCCGCCGCGCTCGCGACGTCGAGCTCGAGCATCAACACGGTGCCCCGCCCCGCGTACCCGACCGTGTCCGGCCCGCTCGGCAGCCACCTCCGCCAGCTGCAACAGGACGTGTCGCCATGACCGCGCGCCGCGCCGTCCTCGCCGCCGCGTGCGCAGGCGCGCTCGCCGCCGCCTGTTCGACCGGGTCGGTACACCTCTCGGCCGACCACGACCAGTTGCAGTCGGACGTGCTCGCGCTGACGCAGGCGTCGGCGACGCACGACTGGCCGGCCGCCGGCACAGCGATGGACCAGCTGCGCAGCGACCTCGCCGACGCCGTCGCGGCCGGCCGCATCAGCGCCGCGCGCGCCGTCGCGATCCGTATGCACCTTGCCGCCGTCGCAGCCGACATCGAGACCCAGCGCGCACCGGCGTCGACTCCGTCCACGTCGTCGGCCACACCGAAACCCAAACCCACACCGAAGCCGCCACCGACGACGAAGCACAAGCCCGGCCACGGCCATGGAGACGGGAACGACAATGGTGACTGACCGCACCGGCGCCAGCGATGAGAAGGCACCGTCGCAGATCGAGCCGCACAAGCCCGGACGTGCACAGCCGCAACGCGAGTCGAGCCCGCCCAGCGATCAACCGAAGGGACGCCCGCAGCACGACGCCGCGGATCCCGACGACGACGCACACTGAGGCCGGCGAGCGTTCGTCAGCCGGCCCGACGCGTCGGTCAGGACACCTGCAGCGACCAGGTGGCACTGAGCGCCTGCAGCCGGTCCTGGTCGGCGAGCGCGTCGATGGCCACGATGCGGTCGTCGACCACGGTGAACGCCAGCAGCGAGAACAGCCGGCCGTCGACGACGGAGACGACGCCGGGCAGGCCGTTGACCAGCACCGGCGTGACCGCAGCCTCGGTGGTGCGGCGGAACAGCAGCGCCCGGCCGGCCACCTCGGCGGCGCCGTGGACGAGCCCGGACAGCGGGTGGTCGCCGGCGTCCGCGCGCAGCAGCACGTCCGGTGCGAGCACGTTGACCAGCGCCTCGAAGTTGCCGGCCTGGGCGGCGGCGAAGAACGCGTTCACCACCTCACGTTGACGCGCGGGGTCTGCATCGGGGGTGGTGGACGTGTTGCGCAGCCGGCCGCGGGCTCGGCTCGCCAGCATCTTCGCGGCGTCGGTGGAGCGGTCGAGCACCTGCGCGATCGCGTCGAACGGCACCCCGAACATGTCGTGCAGCACGAACGCCAGGCGCTCGGCCGGCGTCAGGGTCTCCAGCACGACCAGCATCGCCAGCCCCACCGAGTCGGCGAGCAGCGCCGCGGCCTCCGGGTCGGCGATGTCGGCAGGCTCCACGACGGGGTCGGGCAGATGCCAGTCGAGCGGTTCTTCGCGCCGCGACGTACGGCTGCGCAGCATGTCGAGACAGATGCGTCCGACGACCGTCGTCAGCCACCCACTCAGGTTCTCGATCGCGTCCGCGTCGCTGCGCGCCAGGCGCAGCCACGCCTCCTGCACCGCGTCGTCCGCCTCGGCTATCGAACCGAGCATCCGGTAGGCGACGGCACGCAGCCGCCCCCGATCGGCCTCGAACCGCTGCGCAAGAAAATCCCGCTCGTCAGTCATCGGCTACCTCTCGAGAGTCCTCTCCCCATGACGTACCGCACCGGCGAGACGTAACACGAGACAATTCGACCATGACCGACGCAGTCGAGTTCACCAACCTCGACCAGCCCCTCTTCGACGGCGCGGACGCCACGAAGCGCGATCTCGTCGCCTATCTCGAGGCGATGAGCGATCGGATGGTGCCGGTGCTGCGCGACCGGCCGCTGTCGGTGATCCGGGTGCTGCGCGGGCAGTCGCCGTTCATGCAGAAGAACGTCCCCAAGTACGCGCCGTCCTGGATCCCGACGTTCAGCATGTGGGCCGAACGGTCCAAGCGCGAGGTCGCGTACGCGCTCTGCAACGAGCCGCGCACGTTGTTGTGGTTCGCCAACCAGCGCGCCGTCGAGTACCACGTCACGTTGTTCCGGGTGCCGGAGGCGGACCGGCCGAGCTATCTCGTGCTCGATCTCGACCCGCCCGAGGGCGAGTCGTTCCGGCTCGCCGTGCGCGCCGCACTGCTCGTGCGCCAGGTGCTCGCCGACTGCGGGATGTCCGGCGCGGTGAAGACCAGCGGCGCGAAGGGTGTGCACGTGTTCGTCCCGCTCGCCTCAGGCACGACGGAGGAGATCGCCGCCGCGACGCGCGCCGTGGCCGCGCGCGCCGAACGGCTCGACCCGGACCTCGCCACGACCGCGTACGTGCGCGACGCACGGGAGGGCAGAGTCTTCCTCGATTCCACCCGGGCCGGCGGCGCCACCGTGGTCGCCGCGTACAGCCCGCGCGCGCGGCCCGGCGTGCCGGTGTCGTTCCCGCTGCCCTGGGATCGGATCGAGGACGTCACGCCGCGCGACTTCACACTGCACACCACGCCGCTGCTGCTCGACGACGCCGATCCGTGGGCCGAGCTCATGCCTCCCGTGCAGGAACTGGACGCCGGGCTCGTCGAAGAGGGCCGAACGATCCCAATCGCACGCGTGCAGGCCATGCACGAGGGCAAGCGCCGGGCGCGGGAGCGCCGCGATCGCATCGACGGCAGCTGACTAGCATGTGCGCATGCCGCAGCCGACGGTCGTCTCGTACGCGCGTACGTATCCTGTCCCGGTCGAGCAGGCCTTCGACAGCGTGCTGTCGATGCCGTTGGAGCAGATGTTCAGCCGCCGCCACGGCCCGATCCCGGCGGTGCGCGGCACCGTGCCGGACCAGCCGACCTGGGACACCGTCGGCAACTCGCGCACGATCCGGCTGGCCGACGGCGGGTCGCTGCACGAGGAACTCACCCGGGTCGACCGGCCGCGTGCGTTCGGCTACACGCTGGACGACATCCACGGGCCGATGAAGCCGCTCGCGTCGCACATCGAGGGGCTGTTCACGTTCGAGGCCGACGGCGCCGGGACGCGCATCAGCTGGAGCTGGGCGCTGTATCCGAAGTCGCTGCTGTCCCGTCCGCTCCTGCCGGTCTTCGGACGCATCTGGCAGGGCTCGGCGCGCAAGGCGTTCGACAACATCGGCACCGCCCTCCCCACCGGCTGAGCGCTAATTCGCGCCCCGGCGCGCGGCACAATTCCGGCGTGGACTACTTCGGCGAGGCAGTTGCGCGCTCGTACGACCGATCCAGCGCGGCGATGTTCGACGCGGCCGTGCTCGCTCGTACGGTTTCGTTCCTGCGGGCGCACGCCGAGGGTGGACCCGTCCTCGAGTTCGGCATCGGCACGGGACGCGTCGCGTTGCCGTTGGCGGCGACCGGGCTTTCCGTGCACGGCATGGACCTGTCGCCCGCGATGCTCGACCGGCTGCGCGCCAAGCCCGGTGCGGAGTCGATCACCGTGCACGAGGGCGACATCGCCCGCGATCGCGTGCCGGGACGGTTCCGGCTCGTCTACCTCGTCTTCAACACGATCATGAACCTGACGACACAGGACGAGCAGGTGGCCTGCTTCCGTAACGCGGCCGCACATCTGGAGCCGGGTCGGCGCTTCGTCGTCGAGGTGATGGTGCCCGACCTGCAGCGACTACCGGCCGGCGAGACGATCCGCCCGTTCGCGGTCGGCGACACGAGGCTCGGCTTCGACGAGTACGACGTCGTGAACCAGGGACTCGTGTCGCACCACTACCGGCTCGCCGACGGCCGGGCCGACACGTCGTCCATCCCGTTCCGCTACGCCTGGCCGGCCGAGCTCGACCTCATGGCACGCCTTGCCGGTATGTCACCGCTCGAACGCTGGGCCGACTGGGACCGCGCGCCCTTCACCGCGACCAGCCGGAAGCATGTCTCGGTCTGGCAGCTAGATTCCGGCGCATGACGCATCTGCAGCCGGCGCCGTTGCGCGCGTGGCACGACGTGGTCACCTCGAAGGACCCTGCGCTGCTCGACGCCCTGCTCGCCGACGACGTGGACTTCCGCTCACCCGCGGTGTTCGCGCCGCAGCCGGGCAAGGCGATCACGACCGCGTACCTCAGCGCGGCACTCGTGGTGCTCGGGCCGACGCTGCGTTACACGGCCGAGTGGTCCGACGAGTCGAGCGCCGTGCTCGAGTTCGAGGCCGACCTCGACGGTGTCTACGTCCAGGGCGTGGACATGATGCGCTGGAACGCGGACGGCCGGCTGACCAGCTTCACCGTCATCGTGCGCCCGCTGCGCGGGCTGCAGGAGCTCATCACCCGGATGGCCGCCCAACTGCCGTCGCAGTAGGTCGGTGCCCCCGGTCGGATTCGAACCGACACCGTTGACCCTTTTAAGGGGTCTGCCTCTGCCATTGGGCTACGGGGGCGTCTCCATTGTGGCGCTGGAAGACTCCATCGCATGACAACGTGGTCCGCGCCGGTGCGTTACGCCGAGGTCGATCAGCAGGGCGTCGTGTTCAACTCGCACTACCTGCTCTACTGCGACGAGGCGATGGGCGCGTTCTGCGACCAGCGCGGGCTACGCGAGTTCGTCGAACTCGTCCGGCTGGTCTCGTCCACGATCACCTGGGCCGGGCCGGCGCATTGGGGCGACGTCGTAGAGGTCGACGTGCGCTGCACCCGGATCGGAAACACCAGCGCGACGCTGGCGTTCGAGCTGCGCGCGGGCGGCCGGCCGTCGTGTCACGTCGAGACCGTCTACGTGTACGCCGACCGCGACGGCACCCCCGTCCCCATCCCCGACGACGTCCGCGCCGCTCTCACCGGTTGACCGCGGACACACGACGTCGGACTCAGGCCACCACGACGACGTGCGCGCCGACCATTTCGTAGGTCGCCCGCGCACGCGCATCGCGAGTCGCAAGTACAGCGCGATGCTCGACGGCGGCCAACCCGACGAGGGCGTCGTACCGGGCCGCGTCGACCGGCGACAATCGAAGATCACCCGGCAGCCGGGTCAGGACGGAGTAGGTCTCTGCGAGCGCGTGCCCGCTCAACGCGATCTCCCGGCCCCGCCACCAGTCGCGCAACTGTTTGGGAATGAGGATGCGCCCGACGGAGTCGACCTTGGCCTGCACAGGGAACAGGCTCGGTTCACTCCCTATCGGCGGTGAGCTCGACGGCTCGGGTGAACACCGCGTCGAGCATCGGCTCGGTGAGCCGGCCGGTGAAGGTGTTCTGCTGGCTGACGTGGTAGCAACCGAGCACCGTGCGTCCGTCCGCCTCTGCCTCCACGCCGTGACCGAACTTCGGCGGCCGGACCGGAGCCGGAACGCCCGCCTCGCGCAGGGTCGGCCAGAGCGCCGCCCAGCCGAAGCCGCCGAGCACCACGACCGCGCGCAACCGAGGCCAGAGCAACCGCACCTCCTCGACCAGCCACGGTCGGCACGCGTCCCGCTCGTCCGGCGTCGGCTTGTTCGCAGGAGGTGCGCACTTGACCGGCGCAGTGATGTAGACGCCGTCGAGGCGTAGCCCGTCATCCGCCGACACGGACGTCGGCTGGTTGGCCAGCCCCACCCGGTAGAGCGACGCGTAGAGCCAGTCACCGCTGCGGTCGCCGGTGAACATCCGGCCGGTGCGGTTCGCGCCGTGCGCAGCCGGCGCGAGCCCGACCACCAGAATCCGCGGGTCCGGGTCGCCGAAACCGGGGACAGGCCGACCCCAATACGTCTGGTCGGCGAAGGAGCGGCGCTTCTCGACCGCGACCCGCTCACGCCACTCGACAAGCCGCGGGCACAGCCGACACTCCACGATCCGGGCGTCGAGCCCGGCCAGCGGCGGCGTCACGAAGGTCAGCTTGGCAGCAACCCGCGGGGCCGCCGTGGGTAGGGTTCATCCATGGCTGTCGGAGCGAAGATCGGGATGAAGGCGATCAGTGTCGTCATCGGCATCCCCGTCGGCATCGTGACGAAGAAGCTCGTCGAACGCGCGTGGATCGCCGCGCGGCCGGAGGACCCGCCACGAAAGCCGTCCGAACCCGAGGTCCGGTGGACCGACGCACTCGGCTGGGCGGCGCTGTCCGCGGCCGGGGTCGTCGTCGCCGAGCTCGTCACCCAGCGCAGTGCCAAGGCGACGTTCAAGGCGCTCACCGGCAATGAGCCTCCGACGCAGCCGATCAAGGATGAGAACGACGGCAAGAACAAGAAGGCCAAGAAGAAGGTCAAGGCCTAGCCCAGGCTGAGGGCGATGCCGTCCAGGATGTCGTGCTCGCTCGCGATCACCGAGTCGGCGCCGATCTCCTCGACGAGGGTGCGCAGCACCAGCGCGCCGCCGCCGATCACGTCGACGCGCCCTGGGTGCATCACCGGTAGCGCCGCCCGCTCGGCGTGCCGCATGCCGAGCAGCCGCGCGGTGATCTCCTCGACCTGATCCGCGCTGACCCGCGCGCCGTGAATGGCGGCCGGGTCGTACTCCTCGAGGTCCAGCGCGATCGCGGCGATCGTCGTGACCGTGCCGGCGACGCCGATGAAGGCGGCGTCCGCATCGAGCGCGACGTCCTGACGCGCCGCATCGATCGCCGCGCGCAGGTCGGCGACCGTAGCCTCGATCTGCGCAGGTGTCGGCGGGTCGTCGTGCAGATGCCGCTCGGTCATGCGCACGCAGCCGACGTTCATGCTGTGCGCGCGCAAGGGACCTCCCGGCCCGCCACGCACCAACTCGGTCGAGCCGCCGCCGATGTCGGCCACGAGCATGGGGCCACGCAGGTCGGGCAGCACGCCGGCCGCGCCGGCGAAGGACAGCGCGGCCTCCTCGTGGCCGCTGATCACCTCAGGTTCGACGCCGAGCTCGGCCTGCACCATGGCGACGAAGTCGGCGCGGTTCGCGGCATCGCGCGTCGCGCTCGTGGCCACCATCCGGACGTGCTGCGCCCCGCACTCGCGGATCGTGCCCGCATATTCGCGCAATGCCGCTCGGGTGCGATCCAGCGCCTCGGACGCGAGCCGGCCGGTACGGTCGACGCCCTGCCCGAGCCGGACGATGCGCATCTCGCGGGCCACGTCGACCAGCCGCCCGTCGACACGATCGGCGACGAGCAGCCTGATCGAGTTCGTCCCGCAGTCGATGCCCGCGACCCGTGTCATCCGGCCGACCCGGCCGGCACGCACGGGCCGGCCGCCCACCAGTCCGGCAGCGCCGCGAGCGCCTCGTCACCGAGCGGGTTGACCCCGCGCCCGGCCGCGAGCGCGTGCGCCACGAGTACGTGCAGGCACTTCACCCGGTTCGGCATGCCGCCGGCCGAGACGCCGGCGATCTCGTCGACGTGCCCGATCTCCTCACGCCTGGCGAGGTAGCGCTGGTGTGCGGCGCGATACGCGGCGGCGAGTTCCGGGTCGGCGCGCAGCCGGTCGGTCATCTCGCGCATCATGCCGCTGGACTCGAGCGTGCCGATCGCGGCCGCGGCCCGGGGGCAGGTCAGGTAGTACAGCGTGGGGAACGGTGTGCCGTCGGGCAGCCGCGGCGAGGTCTCGACGACATCGGGGTGCCCGCACGGGCAGCGGTGTGCGACATCGCGGATGGCGCGCGGCTCGCGGCCGAGTTGCGCGGCGACCACCGCACGCTCGTCAGCGGTGACGGTCACTTCGCGGCGGCGCGCAGGCTGTCCATCAGCCGGACGTTCCAGCCCGGGCCGCCGGCCTGTGCCGCGCTCGACCCGGTGGTCTTCTGGATGTCGGAGCGCTGCCCCTTGTCGACCACGACGTAGACCGTGTCGCCGGGCATCGCGAACTGCAGCCGGGCCCGCGCCTGCTGCTGGATGAACCCGGGGTCGGACCAGAGGGCCTTCTGGTGGTGCAGCTGGGCAAGCTGTGCGCGATCGTGGCGCAGCTGCTGCGCCGCCGTGTTCACGTCGCTGCGGCTGCTGAGGTAGCGATGGATCGGTGCGGCCAGCAACACGACGAGCAGCACGACGACACCGCCCAGCACCAGCGCACGTCCGGTGAGGACGGGACGCGTACGGGCGGGCGGCGGCGGCTGCATGGCTGCGTTCACTCGCCGCCCGGGACGAAGCGCGGGAACGCGCCCGCGCCGGCGTAGCGGGCGGCGTCGTCGAGTTCGTCCTCGATGCGCAGCAGTTGGTTGTACTTCGCGACCCGCTCGCTGCGCGCGGGCGCGCCGGTCTTGATCTGACCACAGTTCACCGCGACCGCGAGGTCGGCGATGGTGGTGTCCTCGGTCTCGCCGGAACGGTGGCTCATCATGCAGCGGTAGCCGTGCCGGTGCGCGAGGTCGACGGCCTCGAACGTCTCGGTCAGCGTGCCGATCTGGTTGACCTTGACGAGCAGCGCGTTGGCCGCGCCGAGCTCGATGCCGCGCGCGAGCCGCTCCGGGTTCGTCACGAACAGGTCGTCGCCGACGAGCTGCACCCGCTCGTCGAGCTGTTCGGTCATCGCCTGCCATGCGTCCCAGTCGTCCTCGGCGAGCGGGTCCTCGATGGACACGATCGGGTAGCTCTCGACGAGCGAGGTGTAGTAGGCGACGAGCTCGTCGGCAGGTGTGGCCTTGCCCTCGAACTGGTAACTCCCGTCCTTGTAGAACTCGGTCGCGGCTACGTCGAGCGCGAGGGCGATGTCGGCACCCGGCGTGAAACCGGCCGCCTCGATCGCCTCGACGATGAGGTCGAGCGCGGCCCGGTTCGACTCGAGATTCGGCGCGAAGCCGCCTTCGTCGCCCAGGCCGGTCGAGAGCCCCTTGGCCTTCAGCACCCCCTTGAGCGCGTGGTAGACCTCGGCGCCGGTGCGCAGCGCCTCGGAGAACGTGGCCGCGCCGATCGGCGCGATCATGAACTCCTGCACGTCGACGTTGGAGTCGGCGTGCGCGCCGCCGTTGAGGATGTTCATCATCGGGACCGGCAGCAGGTGCGCGTTCGGCCCGCCGAGGTAGCGGAACAAGGTGAGATCCGCCGAGCTTGCGGCCGCCTTCGCCACGGCAAGGGACACACCGAGGATCGCGTTCGCGCCGAACCTGCTCTTGTCGGGGGTGGCGTCGAGGTCGCGCAGCGTCTGGTCGAGGATGCGCTGCTCGCTCGCCTCGAGGCCGATGATCTCCGGCGCGATGTCGTCCATGACAGCCGCGACCGCGCGCTGCACGCCCTTGCCGCCGTAGCGGGCGTCGCCGTCGCGAAGCTCGACCGCCTCGAACGCTCCGGTGGACGCGCCGCTGGGCACCGCCGCACGCGACAGCGTGCCGTCGTCGAGTGCCACCTCGACCTCGACGGTCGGGTTGCCGCGCGAATCGAGGATCTCGCGCGCGCCAACGGCATCGATGCTGGCCACAGGGCAGTCCTTTCGGCAGGTTCACACAAACCCTATCCGCGGGCCGGGCCCGGTCGTCGCCGCCCCGCCGAGCGCGCAGCTGTGCGGCTGCGCGGCGTTACGTCCGCGGCGGCGCTGCGGCGCGCGCGACGCGGTTGCGCCCGTCGCTCTTGGCGGCGTAGAGCGCGCGGTCGGCCGCGCGGAGCAGCTCGGCAAGCTCGGCGCCGTCGTGCGGCGCGCAAGCGACCCCGATCGAGACCGAGATCGGCAACGCGGGCACCGGATCCGGCACGCAACCGGCGAAACTCATCCGGGCGACTGCGGCCCGCAGCCGCTCGGCGACGGCGAGCGCCGCGGCCTCGCCCGCCCCGGGCAGCACGACGACGAACTCCTCCCCGCCGAAGCGGCCCACCCGGTCGGCGCTGCGGAGGTTCGCGGTGAGCGTGCGCCCGACCCGGCGCAGCACCGCGTCGCCGGCGAGGTGCCCGTGGCGGTCGTTGACCAGCTTGAACCGGTCGATGTCCACGACCAGCACCGCGCTCGGCTGCTCGCCGCGATCGCCGCGTTCGAGCGCGCGGCGGGCCACCTGCTCCCAGGCGCGGGCGTTGAGCAGGCCGGTCTTCGCGTCCGTCGTCGCCGCGGCGACGAGCTCGCGGACCGGCGTGCTGCGCCGTAGCGCGAGCAGCGGCACCAGCACCAGCAGGCCGCCGGTCGCGACGTCGCGCAGCCTGCGGGCCCGCTCCGGGAACGGACCGGACTGCTCTGCGACGGGCATCGCGGCCTCCCTCGTGCCGAGCCTCGCATCGTAGCCACGGGCAGCGCGCACCGCGAATGCACGACGGCGCCGAAACATGGGGCATTGAGGGCGGATCAGGGGTGTCTCGGGCGCGAGATCGGGTGCCGATCTGAGGGGGCGCGAAGACCGGATGTTCCCGTCCGGTTGCGGCGCGACTACGCACCGTTATGCTGGGTGAGTCCCAGGTGGTAGCTCCCCCCGTGCTACCGGCTGGGACTTTTCATGTCCCCGCTGCCGGCCGTTCGCCCTCGCGGGCCACGATCGCGTCCCGGTAGCCGCGCGCAGTGCGGCGCAGCGCCGCCTCCGGATCGATCCCGGCCGCCACCGCCTCCGCGACCAGGGCCATCAGCCGGGCCCCGTACTCGTCCGCAGCGGGCACCGGCACGTCGAGATCGGCGCGCCGCGCGCGCGACACGAGCTTGGCGGCGAGCGCGAGCGCGGGCTGGTTCATCGGCACGCCGTCGACCGCGGACGTGCGGCCCTTCTCCGCGGCCTTGTGCCGCTCCCAGGTCTCGTTCAGCTCGTCCGCGCTGCCGACGGCGGCGCCGGCGAACACGTGCGGGTGGCGGCGCACGAGCTTCTCCACGAGGTCGGCGGCGACGTCCTCGATGCCGAACGCCTCACCCGGAGGCAGCTCCTGGGTGAGGCGGGCGTGGAAGAGCACCTGCAGCAGCAGGTCGCCCAGCTCCTCGCGCAGCAGCGCGAGATCACCGGTCTCGATGGCCTCGAGCACCTCGTAGGCCTCTTCGAGCAGGTAGCGGGTCAGCGACTCGTGTGTCTGCTCGGCGTCCCACGGGCAGCCGCCCGGTGAGCGCAGCCGGTCCATGACCTCGACCGCGCGCTCGAGCGGAGACGTCATTTCGTGCCGGGCAGGGCCTGCTGCTGGGGTACGACGCTCAGGAAGGACGGCACGGGCGGCGCGCTGTCGAAGGAGAACTTCTTCTTGTTCCACGAGCCGTAGCGCGGGTTCACGCTGACCGGGAAGTCGAGCGAGGTCAGGATCTTGTTGATGTCGGTGCCCGCCTGCGCCTGTTGCTGGAGCAGGTTGCCGAGTTCACGCACCCGCAGCACGATGCGGTAGAAGCTCTCCGGGTAGCCCTTCAGCCCGAGGCTCTCGGCCTCCGCGGTGGGCGTCTTGCCGGCCAGGGTGGCGTTCATGCGCGCGTCGAGCTGCGTCGAGGTGAACTTCTCGAAGCGCGGGACGTGGTGGACGAGATCGAGACCCAGCTGCTCGTTGATCAGCTCGCTGACCACGAACGAACGGGGCGGGATGCTGATCACACTGCCGGTGTTCGACTGTTCCTGCACCGGCTGCGCCGCGGGCGTCACGTAGTCGTTCACGTCGCTCTCGGTCACGCGGTGCCCGTCGATGACGACGGCCGTGCCGACGTTGGTCTTGCAGGCCGCCAGCCCGGCGACGGCGAGCACGGCGGCCACGGCTGCGGACGTCCTGCGAAACCTCACGCCGCACAGAATCTCATGCACGCGACGGCGCCGTCGCAACGGCCTCCAGCACCTGCGCGCACCACTGCAACAGGGCCACGTCGCGCAGCGGGCCGTCCGGACCCTTCGGCCGCGGCACGGACATCGTCGACACGCCCGTCTTGTAGTGCGCACGGTCGTAGAGCCGCTGTAGCCGCAGCTGCGCCGATTCAGGGAGCTCGATCGGTGAGAACCGTACGAGGTTGCCCTGCGCCGACACCTCGGTCAGCCCGTAACGGCGCGCCAGCACCTTGAACCGGGCGACCGAGAGCAGGTTTTCAACCTGCGCCGGGATCGGTCCGAAGCGGTCGACCAACTCGGCCCGCACCTCGTCGACGGCCTCGTCGGTCGCGGCGCCGGCGAGCGCGCGGTAGGCCTCGAGCCGCAGCCGCTCACCGGGCAGGTAGTCGACGGGCAGGTTGGCGTCGATCGGCAGGTCGACCTTGACGTCCTGGAACTCCTCAGGACGTGCCTCGCCGCTGGGAGACCGGAAGTCGGCAACAGCTTCTGCCACGAGGCGCACGTAGAGGTCGAAGCCGACGCCGGCGATGTGCCCGGACTGCTCGCCGCCCAGCAGGTTCCCGGACCCGCGGATCTCCAGGTCCTTGAGCGCGACGGCCATGCCGGCGCCTATCTCGGTGTGCTGCGCGATCGTCGACAGCCGGTCGTACGCGGTCTCGGTGAGCGGCCGCTCCGGCGGGTAGGTGAAGTACGCGTACCCGCGCTCGCGGCCCCGGCCGACCCGGCCGCGTAGCTGGTGCAGCTGCGAGAGCCCGAACATGTCGGCGCGGTCGACGATCAGCGTGTTCGCGTTCGGGATGTCCAGCCCCGACTCGACGATCGTCGTAGCCACGAGCACGTCGTACTGCTTCTCCCAGAAGCCGATCATGATCTGTTCGAGCGCGGCCTCGGGCATCTGGCCGTGCGCCACCGCGATGCGCGCCTCGGGCACGATCTCGGCGAGCCGCGCAGCCGCGCGGTTGATCGACTCGACCCGGTTGTGGATGTAGAACACCTGCCCGTCGCGGAGCAGTTCGCGCCGGATCGCGGCGCCGATCTGGCGCGCGTCGTAAGTGCCGACGAAGGTGAGGATCGGGTGCCGCTCCTCGGGCGGAGTGAGGATCGTGGTCATCTCGCGGATGCCGGTCAGCGACATCTCCAGCGTGCGCGGGATCGGTGTGGCCGACATGGTCAGCACGTCGACCGCGGTGCGCAGCCCCTTGAGGTACTCCTTGTGCTCGACGCCGAAGCGCTGCTCCTCGTCGACGATCACCAGGCCGAGGTCCTTGAACCGGACGGTCTGCTGAAGCAGCCGGTGCGTGCCGATCACGATGTCGATCGAGCCGTTGACGATGCCGTCGGTGACGGTCTCGACCTCGGACGACGGCGTGAACCGCGACAGCTCCTTGATCGTCACCGGGAACTGCGCCATGCGTTGGCCGAACGTCTGGATGTGCTGGTGCGCGAGCAGAGTCGTAGGGACGAGCACCGCGACCTGCTTGCCGTCCTGCACCGCCTTGAACGCGGCCCGCACCGCGACCTCGGTCTTGCCGTAGCCGACGTCCCCGCAGATCACCCGGTCCATCGGCACCGGCTTCTGCATGTCGTCCTTGACCTCGTCGATCGCGGCGAGCTGGTCGGGTGTCTCGACGTAGGCGAACGCGTCCTCGAGCTCGCGCTGCCAGGGCGTGTCCGGGCCGAACGCGTAGCCCTCGGTGGCCATCCGCGCGCTGTAGAGCCGGATGAGCTGCGCGGCGATCTCCTTGACCGCCTTGCGCGCCCGGCCCTTCGTCTTCGCCCAGTCGGCGCCACCGAGCCGGGACAGCGACGGCGACTCGCCACCCACGTACTTGGTCACCTGGTCGAGCGAATCGGTCGGGACGAACAGCCGGTCGCCGGGCTGGCCACGCTTGGACGGCGCGTACTCGATGATCAGGTACTCCCGCTCACCGCCGTTGACTGTGCGTCGCACCATCTCGACGTACTTGCCGACGCCGTGCTGCTCGTGCACCACGAAGTCGCCGGCCTTGAGCTGGATCGGGTCGATCGCGTTGCGTCGCCGCGACGGCAACCGGCTCTTGTCGAGGGTGAGCGAGCCGCGTTGCCCGGTGAGATCGGCCTCGGTGAGGAAGGCGATCTGCAGCGCGGGCGCGACGAGCCCGGCGCCGAGGCGTCCCGTCGTCACGTCGACCACTCCTGCTTCGACCTGTGCGTCGCTGACCAGCCGCGCCGGGATGTCGGCGCCGGTCAGCCGCTCGACGGCACGCTGCGCCGAGCCGTGCCCGTCGAAGACGAGCGCGATGCGCCAGCCCTCGCGCGTCCAGGTCTTCAGGTCGGTCATCGCGGCCTCGGTGTCGCCGCGATAGCTGGGCGCCTCGGCGAACGCGCTCGCTGTGGCGTCCGGGTCGGTGAGGGCGCTGATGCCCCACCACGCCAGGCCGAGTCGGCGCGCGTCGTCCTCGACGTCGGCGAGCTCGCGCAGCGAGGCCGCGCCGAGGTCGACCGGTGCGCGGCCGCCGCCGGCGGCCACCGCCCACGACGCGTCGAGGAACTCCTGCGACGTGCGGACGAGGTCGGCGGCACGGGCGCGCACCCGCTCCGGGTCGCAGAGCACGACGTGTGCGCCCGCGGGCAGCTCGTGCAGCACCAGGGTGAGCTCGTCGACGAGGATCGGGGCGAGCGCCTCCATGCCCTCGACCGCGTCACCGCGGCTGATCGGGTCGAGCAGCTCGCCGAGCTCCGGATGTTCGCCGAGCAGCTTGCCGGCCCGCGCCTGTACGTCGCCGGTCAGCAGCAGCTCACGGCACGGCGGTGCCCACAGTCCGTGCTCGGCGACTCGTGTCGCTTCTTCGCTGTCGCGAAAGGAGAGTGAGCGTTGGTCGGCGACCTTGAAGTAGCGGATCTCCTCGATCTCGTCGCCCCAGAACTCGACCCGCAGCGGGTGCTCCTCCGTCGGCGGGAAGACGTCGAGGATGCCGCCGCGCACCGCGAAGTCGCCGCGCTTCTCGACGAGTTCGGTGCGCGCATAGCCCGCCGCGACGAGGTCGGTGACGATGTCGCTGAGTTCGCGCCCGTCGTCGCCGGCGTGCAGCTCGACCGGGACGAGCTCGCCGAGCCGCGGCACCTGGGGCTGCAGCACCGCGCGCACCGGCGCGACGACGACCGACAGCGGCCCGGCGGTCGGGTCGTCGGGCGCGGGGTGGGTCAGCCGGCGCAGCACCGCGAGCCGCTGCCCCACCGTGTCGGCGCGCGGCGAGAGCCGCTCGTGCGGCAGGGTCTCCCAGCCGGGGTAGAGCGCGATCGTGTCGGGCGGCAGCAGGCAGCGCAGCGCGGCAACGAGGTCCTCGGCCTCGCGGCCGCTGCTCGTCACCGCAAGCACGGTGCGCCCGGTCCGGGCCGCCGTCGCGATGGCGAACGGCTGCAGGCCGGCCGGTCCGCTGATCGTCAGGCTGGCCGCGTCGATCGATTCGGCGACGACGGCGAGCGCCGGGTCGGCCCCGGCGGGGGTGAGCAGGGCGGACAGGGACACGGGCGGGACCTTTCGCGCAGCACAAACGTCCCCACACCGCGGACGGGGAGGGGTTGGTCTCAGCGTACGCAGGCCCTACGACATGAGTTGTCCGCCCCACCCCGGCCGGTGGGCCGGGACAGGGCGGACAACGTCATGCTGCGATCCGTACATTCCGTGCCAGGCCGGCGTCAAGGCGCCTGGCACCGAATGTGGCGATCAGTGCGTGCGGCGGTACCGCTCCTTGGCCCCGAAGATCAGGCCACCGCCCAAAATCACCAGCAGGAAGGCCCAGCCGAGCTGGCTGTCGACCGGCCCGGCGCCGGTGTTGGCCACCGGCTCCTGCGAGTGCGTCGGGGTGGCACTGGTCGGGCTCGGGGTCGGGGTCGGGGTCGGGGTTTCCGTGGTCGGCATCGGCGTCGGGGTGGTCTCGTGCGCCGGGTCGTCGATGTAGTCGATCTCCTGTCCGGAGGCCGCCGCCGGGATCGTGTAGTGGAAGACCGGGTCCGCGGGCAGGTCGAAGCCGGCCGGCGCCGCGGTCTCGGTGACGGTGCACGGCGTGCCTTCGGGACCGGCGATCGCGATGATGCCGCTGGCCGACGTGCCGCTGGCGACGTAGGCGCCGGAGCTGAAGGACGTGGTCCCGCTGAGTCCGGAGATCACGACTGGCGGCACCGTCTCGGCACCCGTGTCACATGAGACGTCGAAGCTCGCGCCCGCCAGTGGCGTGTGCGAACCGTCGCCCGCCGCCTCCTTGATGATCCGCAGGTCCCCGCCGATGAAGAAGCACGCCGGGTTCGCCTTGCGGTTCGACGCCTGCGACGCCGACGGGGACTGCGTGGTCTTCGCGTAGTTGCAGTACTGCGCGCCGATCGGGGCGCCCGCCGGGATCACCAGGTTGAAGCTGAGCAGGAAGGATGCGTTGTTCGGGACGAAGGACACCGTGTACTTGATCGACGCGACGTCGTTGATGAACACACAGTCGGTGATCGCGAAGGTGCCGCCCACATCGGTGGGGTCGACCGGGTAGTTGATCTCGAACGTCACGGTTCCCCCGGGCTCGAGGTCGCCGGCGACGAGCCGCTTCGTCGTGTTCTCGGAACCAGGGGTGGTCTTCGTCCCCTCGCAGCTTGCGACGCCGATCTCCTGGGTCACGGTCGGGTCCCCAGGTGCGGCACCGGCCGGGGCCGAGGAGAACATCAGCGGCACTGCGATGGACGTCAGCGCCGCAGCAGCCGAGACGGCAAGAATTCGTCGAACCGATTTTCCGAGCACTGTTTGACCCCGCTCTGATCATTGCCCGAAACGATCGGTTCCGGGGCATGGCACATAACCTGCAGCCCCCCAGCCGCCTTATGCGCCGGTTGCCCGACTCCGTAGTTATAGCGGCAACGCACGTCCACCGAACAGCGGTGGCACAGATTCACCGGGTTGCGCGCTCGAAGCGCCACGCGTCCTCGACCATCGAGTCGAGGTCGCGGGTCGGCCGCCAGCTGAGCAACTCCGCGGCCTTAGCGTTCGAGGCGATGAGCACGGCGACGTCCCCGGCGCGGCGCTCGGACTCGACGACGGGCACCTCGTTGCCGGTCACGTACTTGACCGCGTCGAGCACCTCGCGCACGGTGTGCCCGCTGCCGCTGCCCAGGTTCACGACGTGGTGCGTGCCGGGTACGGCCGCCGCGACGGCGCGCAGGTGCGCGTCGGCGAGATCGACGACGTGGATGTAGTCGCGGACGCAGGTGCCGTCCTTCGTCGGGTAGTCGGTGCCGAACAGCGGCAGCGCGGACCCGCTGCCCGCAGCGGCGCGCAGCGCGTTCGGGATGAGGTGCGTCTCGCTGGCGTGCCGCTCGCCGTAGCTGCGGCCGTCCGCACCGTGCAGCGCACCGGCCACGTTGAAGAAGCGCAGGCTCACCGCCGCCATGCCGTACGAGCGTGCGTAGTCGGCCAGCGCGAGATCGACGGCCAGCTTCGTCGACCCGTACGGGCTGTTGGGACGGGTCGGGGCATCCTCCTTGATCGGCTGCTCCTCCGGCTGGCCGTACGTCGCCGCCGTGGAGGAGAACACGATGCGCTCGACCCCGGCCGTGCGCAGCGAGTCGAGCAGCGTCACCGTGCCGTACACGTTGTTGCGCCAGTACTTGGCGGGGTTCGAGCTCGACTCGCCGACCAGCGAGCTCGCGGCCAGGTGCATGACGGCGTCGACGCCCCAGCCGGGCAGCACCGGGTCGAGTTCGGTGATGGGCAGCTGGTGGAACTGCGCGCCCGCGGGTACCGCGTCGGCGTGCCCGGTGGACAGGTCGTCGACGACGACGACCTCGTGTCCCTCGGCCAGCAGCCGCGCCGCGACCACGCTGCCGATGTAGCCCGCACCGCCGGTGACCAGTAGCCGCATGCCACGACGCTACCGGGACAATGGATGCGTGACGGTCGAGCTGGACACCCCCGACGTGCTCGGCACGGCGAGCGATACGCAGTTGCGCGCGGACGTGCGCCGGGTCGGCGCGCTGCTCGGCGAGTCACTCGTGCGGCAGCAGGGCCAGGGCGCGCTCGACCTCGTCGAGCAGGTGCGGGCGCTGACCAAGCAGAGCAAGGCGGGCGAGGAAGCCGCACGTGACCGGGCTCGCGCGTTGCTGGCCGAGCAGCCGATCGAGACCGCGGCCGTGCTGGTGCGGGCGTTCTCCGCCTACTTCCACCTCGCCAACGTCGCCGAGCAGGTGCACCGGGTGCGCGGGCTGCGCGCCCGGCCCGCCGACGAGGGCTGGCTGGCTCGCGCCGTCGCCGCGGTGGCGGACGAGAAGGGTGCGCCGGCGCTGCGGACCGCGATGGCCCAGCTGGCGGTCCGTCCGGTGTTCACCGCACACCCCACCGAGGCGAGCCGGCGCTCGATCCTCACCAAGCTGCGCCGCATCGCAGACATCCTGGCCGCGCCCACCGAGCCGGGCACCGCGGCGCGCGCCCGCCAGGACCGCGACCTCGCCGAGTTCGTCGACCTCGTCTGGCAGACCGACGAGCTGCGCCAGCAGCGCCCGTCGCCGCTCGACGAGGCCCGCAACGTCGTCTACTACCTGCAGGACCTCGCCGACGAGACCGTGCCCGAACTGGCCACCGAGCTGGCCGGCGAGGTCGAGCGGTACGGCGTTCAGCTCGGCGCCGAGGCGCATCCGATGACGTTCGGCACCTGGATCGGCGGCGACCGCGACGGCAACCCCAACGTCACCGCGGCGGTCACCCGCGACGTGCTGCGGCTGCAGCACCACGTCGCAGCGCGTGCCGTCCACCGTGCGTTGGACGGGCTGATCGCCGAGCTGTCGTCCTCGACCGCGGTCGTGCCCGCCTCACCCGAGCTCGCGGCCTCCATCGAAGCCGACCTTGCCGTGCTCGACATCGAGCCGCGGCTCATCGCGCTGAATGCGACCGAGCCCTACCGGCTCAAGCTCACCTGCATCAAGGCCAAGGTGACCAACACGCGGCGCCGGGTCGACGAGGGCCTGCCGCACACGCCGGCGCGCGACTACCGCGGCGCCGCGCAGCTGCTCGCCGAGCTGGACCTGCTCGCCGCGTCGCTGCGCGCCAACGCCGGCGGCCTCATCGCGGACGGGCTGCTCGCGCGGGTCCAGCGCACGATCGCGGTGTTCGGGCTGCACCTCGCGACGATGGACGTGCGCGAGCATGCCGACGCGCACCACCACGCGGTCGGGCAGCTCGTCGACCGGCTCGTCGAAGAAACCTGGCTCTACGCGGACGTGCCGCGCGACTACCGGATGCAACTGCTGTCGAAGGAGCTGCGCTCCCGCCGCCCCCTGGCCGGCTCGCCGCCGCCGCTCGATGACGCCGGCGCGAGGACGTTCGCGGTGTTCACCGCGATCCGCGATGCGCTCGACACGTACGGCCCCGAGGTGATCGAGAGCTACATCGTGTCGATGACCCGCGGCGCCGACGACGTCCTCGCCGCGGTCGTGCTGGCTCGCGAGGCGGGCCTCATCGACGTGCACGCCGACGTGGCACGCATCGGGTTCGTCCCGCTGCTCGAGACGGTCGAGGAGCTGCGCCGCGCCGGCGATGTGCTCGACGCGCTGCTCAGCGACCCGACCTATCGACAGATCGTCCAGCTGCGCGGCGACGTGCAGGAGGTCATGCTCGGCTACTCCGACTCCAATAAGGAAGCCGGCATCACCACCTCGCAGTGGGAGATCCACCGTGCGCAGCGCACGCTGCGCGATGTCGCGGCGCGGCACGGGGTGCGGCTGCGGCTGTTCCACGGCCGCGGCGGCACCGTCGGCCGCGGCGGCGGGCCGACCTACGACTCGATCCTCGCCCAGCCCTACGGCGTGCTCGACGGCGAGATCAAGTTCACCGAGCAGGGTGAGGTGATCTCCGACAAGTACGCGCTGCCCGAGCTCGCCCAGGAGAACCTGCAGCTGACGCTGGCGGCCACGCTGCGCGCGTCCGTCCTGCACCGCGAACCGCGGCAGCCGCCGGCCCAGCTGGCCCGCTGGGACGACTGCATGACGGTGGTGAGCGACGCGGCGTTCGCCGCCTACCGCGCGCTCGTCGACGACGCGGACCTGCCCGACTACTTCTTGGCCTCGACGCCGGTCGAGCAGCTCGGGCTGATGAACATCGGCTCCCGGCCGGCCCGTCGGCCCGACTCGGGCGGCGGCATCGGCGGGCTGCGCGCGATCCCGTGGGTGTTCGGCTGGACTCAGTCGCGCCAGATCGTGCCCGGCTGGTTCGGCGTGGGGACGGGCCTGGCCGCGGCCCGCGCCGCCGGCCTGGACGACGTGCTGGCCGAGATGCACGAGCAGTGGCATTTCTTCCGCACGTTCGTGTCCAACGTCGAGATGACGCTGGCCAAGACCGACCTCGACATCGCAGCGCACTACGTCGCGACGCTCGTACCCGAGCGACTACGGCATCTGTTCGACGTGGTGCGCGCCGAGCACGAACGCACCGTGGCCGAGGTGTTGCGCGTGACCGGCGAGGCCGCGCTGCTCGACGACTCGCCGGTGCTGCAACGCACGTTCGGAGTGCGCGATGCCTACCTCGACCCGATCTCCTACCTGCAGGTCGATCTGCTCGCCCGGGTGCGCGCCGCCGCTGCGGGCGACATGCCCCCGGAGCTGAATCGCGCGCTGCTGCTGACGATCAACGGGGTGGCGGCGGGACTACGCAACACCGGCTGACGGTGATGCGACGGTGATGTCCGAAAACCGCCAGACGTTGTCGGAGGGCGGCGGCAGACTCGACGCGTGCTCATCCCGGACTCGGACACCTGCTACCGCGCAGTGCAGTCCAAGGACCCACGCTTCGACGGCTGGTTCTTCACCGCCGTGCGCACCACCGGCATCTACTGCCGCCCGTCCTGCCCCGCCATCACGCCGCAGCGGCGCAACGTCACGTTCCACCCGAGCGCGGCCGCCGCGCAACGGGCGGGCTACCGCGCCTGCAAGCGGTGCCGGCCCGACGCCGCGCCCGGTTCCCCCGAATGGAACGTCCGCGGCGACCTCGCCGGGCGCGCGCTGCGCCTGATCAGCGACGGCGTCATCGATCGCGAGGGCGTGCCCGGGCTGGCCGCCCGCCTCGGATACTCCGAGCGGCAGCTGCATCGCACGCTGGTGGCCGAGGTCGGCGCCGGGCCGGTCGCGCTCGCCCGCGCCCAGCGCGCGCAGACCGCACGGGTGCTGCTCGAGACCACCGACCTGCCGATCGCCGATCTCGCGTTCGCCGCCGGCTTCGCCAGCGTGCGCCAGTTCAACGACACGATCCGGGCGGTCTTCGCCACCACACCCACAGGGCTGCGCGCCAAGCGCCGGCCCGGCACGGCACCCGATGCGGGCGTCGTCGTGCTGCGGCTGCCCTACCGCGAACCGATGCAGCTCGCGGCGTTGCTCGACTTCCTCGGCGCACATGCCGTGCCCGGCCTGGAGTCCTACACCGAGGGCGTGTTCACGCGAGCGCTGCGCGCGCCGGGCGGCCCCGCGCTCGTTTCGCTCTCGGCGGCCGACGCCGCAGTGCGTTGCGAGGTACGTCTGCACGACACGCGCGACCTGGTCGCGGTCGTCGCGCGGGTGCGCAGCCTGCTCGACCTCGACGCCGACCCCGTGGCCGTCGACGCCGTTCTCGGCGCCGACCCCGGACTCGCCCCGCTGATCTCGAAGCGTCCTGGGCTGCGCTCGCCCGGCGCCGTCGACGGATTCGAGACCGCGGTGCGCACCGTCGTGGGGCAGCAGATCTCGGTCTCGGGCGCCCGTACCGTGCTGGGCCGTGTCCTCGCCGAGCACGGCGAGCTCGCGTTCGCCGGCGAAGCCTGGCGGTTGTTCCCGGCACCCGACGTGCTGGCCGCCGCCGACCCGGCGACGCTGCCGATGCCCAAGGCGCGGGCCCGCTCGATCGCCGCGCTCGCCGCCGCCTTCACCGACGGATCCGTCGCGCTCGACCCGGGCGCCGACCGCGACGCCGTCCGCGCCGCGCTGCTCGCGCTGCCCGGCGTCGGGCCGTGGACGGCCGACTACCTGATGATGCGCACCACGGCGCATCCGGACGTGCTGCTCGCCTCCGACCTAGTCATCCGCCGCGCGGCCGACGAACTCGGCGTCGAACTCGGCGACGGACAGCCGGCCTGGTCGCCGTGGCGCAGCTACGCCACCTATCACCTCTGGGCGCATCTCTACGCCGACCTTTGGAGGGTCGCCGCATGACCACGTACACGACCATCGACTCCCCGCTCGGCGAGCTGCTCGCCGCCCGAGACGCCGAAGGCATCAGCGCGCTCTACCTGCCGCACGGCAAGAAGCCGGCCCGGCCGCACGCCGACTGGGTCCGCGAGGACACCGCGTTCGACGACCTGCGCAGCCAGCTCGGCGAGTACTTCGCCGGCGAGCGGACGAACTTCGAGCTACCGCTGCACCTGATCGGCAGCGCGTTCCAGCGGCGGGTGTGGACGGGTCTGCTCGGCATCCCGTGTGGCAAGACCACCAGCTACGGAGCGCTCGCCACCGCGATCGGCGCGCCGGGCGCGGCTCGCGCGGTCGGGCTGGCCAACGGGCAGAACCCGATCTCGATCGTCGTCCCGTGCCATCGCGTCATCGGCGCCGACGGCTCGCTCACCGGCTACGGCGGCGGCCTCCCCGCCAAGCAATGGCTCCTCACCCACGAAGCGCAGCAACCCCAACTCTTCGCGGTCTAAGCCACCGCTGGAAGTCGAAGGCAACAGCGCCACGACTGACGCGCTGGATGGCGACGACACAGGAAGACTTCGGAGACGCGCTCTAGTCGTTGAACTCGTTCTGGGCGGCTTCGAGGCCGTCTCTCAGCAGCGCTTCGACGGCGTCGGCGGCGCGGTCGAGGTGGTAGCCGAGGTCCTTACGCTCGGTGGCCGCGAAGTCGCGCAGCACGAAGTCGGCGGGATCCTGGCGGCCGGGCGGGCGGCCGATGCCGAAGCGGATGCGCAGGTAGTCGCCGCCGCCCATGGCTGACGTGATCGACCGCAGCCCGTTGTGCCCGCCGTCGCCACCCCCGAGCTTGAGCCGCAGCGCGCCGAACGGGAGATCCAGCTCGTCGTGCAGCACGACCAGCCGCTCCGCGGGCACCTTGTAGAACCGGGCCAGCGAGACGACCGGACCGCCCGACTCGTTCATGTACGAGCGTGGCTTGGCCAGCACGACCGGCACGCCGGCCAGCCGCGACTCGAGCACGTCGGAACGGCTCTTGTGCGCCTTGAACCGCCCGCCGAGCCGCTCCGCGAGCAGATCGACGATCAGGAACCCGGCGTTGTGCCGGTTGCCCGCGTAGCGCGGTCCCGGGTTGCCCAGGCCGACGACGAGCGCCCGCTCGTCGGGCACGCGCAGCTACTCGGCCGAGGACTCGGCCGGCGTTTCGCCGCCACCCTCGGCCGCAGCCTCGCCCTCTGCCGCACCCTCGCCCTCGGCCGCGACCGGGGCGTCCTCGACGATGCCCAGCTCCTCGGCCGCCTCGGCGAGCTCGGCCTCGACCTGCTCGGCGGTGGGCGCCTCGGCGATGATCAGCAGCACCGTGTCGGCCGGCGTGACCAACGTCGAACCGCTGGGCAGCGCGATGTCGCCCGCGGTGATGTGGCTGCCGATCTCGAGGCCCTCGATGCTGACCTCGAAGCCGGTCGGGATGTTCGTGGCCTCGGCCTGCACGCTGATCGTGTTGTTCTCGTGGTTGACCAGGCCGCCGGGCGCGACATCGCCGAGGACGTGCACCTGCACGTCGACGGTGACCTTCTCGCCGCGCCGCACCGCAAGCAGGTCGACGTGCTCGAAGTAGCCCTTGATCGGATGGCGCTGGATCGACTTCGGGATCGCGAGCTGCTCGCCGCTCTCGAGGTCGAGGGTGAGCAGCACGTTCGCGCCGCCGTGCCGGATCGCGTTCGCGAACTCACGGGCCGGCAGCGCGACGTGGCGCGGGTCGGCGCCGTGCCCGTAGATGACGGCCGGCACCTTGCCCGCCCGCCGGGTACGACGGGCGCCGCCCTTGCCGAACTCGGTGCGCGTCTCGGCGTTGAGTCGAACCTCGGACACAGCTGAACTCCTCAATAACTCTCGTCTGATACTCCGTCGCGGTGCCTCGGACGCGGGACGCGCGTCGACGAACGACACCGCGTCGATGACGGACGCCGCTCGAAGCGGTCCCTCGCCGGGGCAACGGAGGCCAGCTTACCGGGTGCGCCGCGCGGGTAGTTCGCTGGTATGCGATACGGCTACACGCTCACGACCGAGCAGTCCGAGCCGGGCTGGCTGGTCCGCGACGCGGTGGCGGCGGAAAGGCCGGCTTCGACTTCGAGGTCATCAGCGACCACTACTTCCCGTGGCTGGACGCCCGACCGTGCGCTACCACCCGACCGTCGTCGCGCAGCAGGCGGCGACGGTGGGGCTGCTCAGCGACGGCCGGTTCACCCTGGGCGCGGGTGCGTGAACTACGCCGGCAGGCACTACCGCGTCGACTCGGCGAAGCTCTGGGACATCGGCGACCCGCCGCCCCGCATCGGGGTCGCGGTCTCCGGCGCGCAATCGTGCGAGCTCGCCGGCGAGCACGCCGACGCGATGATCGCGGTGGAGTTGCGGACGCCATCTCGTGCGGGCCGGACGTCGAGGCGCACGTCAATGCCGTGCGCGCCTTCGTCGACGCCGGCTTCACCGACGTCGCCGTCGTCCAGATCGGCGGCGAGCACCAGGAACCGTTCCTGAGCTGGGCGGAGCAGGAGCTGCTGCCGGCGCTGCGGGAGATCCAGATACGGTCTGGGCATGGCGGTACGGGTTCGGGTACCCGGGAAGGTGAACCTGCACCTCTCGGTCGGGCCGCCGCGCCCCGATGGCTTCCACGAGCTGGTGACGGTCTTCCACGCCGTCGACGTCGAGGACGCCGTCACGGCGACGGCCGCGACCGGCCTCTCCATGTCCGTTCGCGGCGAGGGTGCCGACCTGCTGCCGCTGGACGGGCGCAACCTCGCCTGGCAGGCCGCCGCTCTGCTCGCCGAGGTGGCGGGCGTAGCGCCCGACGCCCACCTCGACGTCGAGAAGGCGATCCCCGTCGGCGGCGGCATGGCCGGCGGCTCGGCCGACGCCGCGGCCGCCCTGGTCGCCTGCGCCCGGCTGTGGCAGCTCGACCTCTCCACCGACGACCTGCTCCCGTACTCGGCCCGGCTCGGCTCGGACGTCGCGTTCCCGCTGCTCGGCGGCACCGCTTTGGGGACGGGACGCGGCGAGGTGCTGCAGCCCGTTCCCGCCCCGGCCCGCCTGCACTGGGCGCTCGCGCTGGCCGGCGGCGGCATCTCGGCCGGTACCGCCTATGCCGAGCTCGACCGGTACCGGGCGGCCGGGGCCGCGCCGGAGCCCATCGGCGCACCTGACGCGCTGCTGGCCGCGCTCGCGGCGGGGGACGTGCCGGCGATCGGGGCCGCGCTCGGCAACGACCTGCAGCCGATCGCGCTCGCGCTGCGTCCCGAGCTCTACCGCACGCTCGACACCGGCAGGGAGGCCGGCGCCCTCGGCGCGCTCGTGTCGGGCTCCGGGCCGACGTGCGCGTTCCTGTGCGCGGACGCCGAAGCGGCCGAGCACATCGCGGCCGTGCTGGCGGTCGAGGGCGTCTGTCGCGACGCGCTGGTCGCCTCCGGCCCGATGCCGGGCGCGGAGGCGATCAACCGCTAGGAGTGGGAGGGCTCGTCCTCTTCGGCCTCTTCTGCGACGCCGCCCGCCGCGCCCTGCAGCGTTGCGAGCATCTGCCGCACGTTGGCCAGCTGCGCGTTGATCGCATTGCGGCGCTGGGTGGCCGCCGACAGCTCGCGCTCGGACTCGGCGCGGATGCGGTCGGCCCGCTCCATCGCATCGGCGACGGTCTGCTCGGCCTTGCGCTCGGCGTCGGCCTGGAGCTGCTGGGCCCGGCGGGCCGCCTCGGCCTGCATCTGGTCGCCCTCGGCACGCAGCTTGGCCACCCGGTTGCGGGCCGCGTCGAGTTCCTTCTCGGCCATCTCGGCGCGCTCCTGGAATTCCTTCTCGGCCTTCGCGCGCCGGTCGGCCAGCGTCTGCTCGAAGTCGGCCGCGGCCTTGGCGGACTTGGCCCGCTGCTCCTCATAGAGCGCCTCGGCCTCGCCGCTTCGGGCGATCGCCATCCGCTCCGCCTCGTCGGCCATCTGGTCGGCCTGGCGGCGCGCATCCTCGAGCAGCGTGGTCGAGTGCTCGTCGGCGCTCGCCCGCGTCTCGCTCGCGTACGCGTCGGCCTCGCTGCGCACCCGAGCGGCGGTCTCGTCCGCCTCGGCGAGCCGGCTGTCGACCTCGGCGACCGCCGCGTTGCGCATCTCTTCGGCCTCTTCCTCGGCCATGGCGAGGATGCGGCCGATGCGTTTGCCGAAGTCGTGGAACGTCGGCTCGGCCGGTGGCATCGGCTTACCGAGGCTGACGGCCTTGCTGTCCGTGGCCGACGCGGAGAGCTGGTCGGCGAGGTCGTCGGCACGCTGCTGGGCGTCCTCGGCGGCCTGCCTGAGCTCCGCGACATGCCGGTCGACCTCGGCCGGGTCGTAGCCGTGCCGGACGTTCTTGAACGGAAGCGAGTTCTGCGCTGTCATGACTCTCTCGGTACCTCGCGGGTTTCGGGTGGCGTCGGTGTCGCGCTTTGTGGACGTTCGGAGACCGCCAGTGCCTCGATCACACCGGACAGATCCCCCAGCTGCTTACTGATCTCGTCGCGGTGCGCGGTCAGGACCGCGACCTCGGCTCGTGCCTCGGAAAGGATCGATCGCGCCTTAGAGCGTAGTTCGTCCGCCTCGCCCCGTGCGGTCGCAATCGTCTTTGCCGCCTCTTCCTTCGCCGAACGGCGCAGCTCGCGCGCCTCGTCCTGCGCCCGGGCCAGATGGTCGGCCGCCCGCTCACGCACGGTACGCGCACCGGTCTCGGCCTCGGAAATGCGCCGCTTGGCCCGCTCCTCGGCGATGCGCGAGTGCTCGTCGGCCTCGGCCACGATCGCCTCGGCGTCGTCGCCGGCCTGCTGCCGGATCAGCCCAGCGTCGCTCTCGGCCTCTTCCAGGGCCGCCGCGGCGCGCTTGCCCAGGTCGTCCGCGTCGCGGCGCGACCTGGCGCCGAGCTCGTCGGCCTCGGCGTGCGCGGCGGCGAGCGCCGCCGCAGCCTGGGCGCCGGCCTGCTCCAGCGCCCGCGTCGCCTCGTCGGTCGCGTTCTGCCGGATCTTCGTGGCGTCCGCCTCGGCGGCGGCCAGCAGGTCGGCGATCGTCTGCTGCGTCCACGCGGTCTGCTCGCGTGCCTCGGCGAGTTCCTGGGAGATCGTCTCCCGCGTCTGGTCGAGCAGCGTCGCGCTCTCGTGGTGCGCCTGCGCGCGGATCCGCTCGGCCTCCTCGCGGGCGCCGGCGACCTCTCGCTCGGCGGCCGCACGGATGGTCGCGGCCTGGTCGCGCGCCTCGTCGACCACGCCCGCGGCGCGCACCTGTGCGACGTCGCGCTCGGCCGCGAGCTGCCGCTCGTGCGCCGAGCGGGTGGCGGCGAGCTCCTCGCCGTGCGCGGCCCTGGTGGCGTCCAGCTCGTGCTGCAGCTCGCGCTGCCGTTCGGTGTGCTGGGCTTCGATCTCGATGCCGCGCTGGCGGGCCGCGGCGACGATCGCGTCGGCCTGCTCGCGGAGCACGTTCGCGGTGGTCTTGCCGTCGGCGACGTGGCGTTCGGCCTGCTCGCGCGCCTCGGCGATCAGCGACTCGGCCGTCTTCTCCGCGTTGCCGATGACCAGCGACGCCTGCTCGAGGGCGTCGGCGATGATCGCCTGGGCCTCCTCGTGGGCGCTGGCCAGCTCGGCAGGTGAGGCGCCGAGCCCTTCGCTGGGCGCCGCGTGCCGGCCCCGCGGAGGGCCGAGGTCGTCGTCGGGGTCAGCTGCGTCGCCGGACAGCGCGAATTCCCGCTCGTCGAAGGGCGGGTATTCGTCTGCGTCGTGTGGCGTCGTCGTGGGCCTCCGTGGCGCAGGCCGGCTGTGCGACGAAAATGATTCGTCGCCGAAGCCAGGCTGCCCCTGCATGGAGAACATGTTCTCAGGCCGGGCCCACCGGCGCGACCCGCACCCCTCACGTTCCCTTCGACCGCGGGATCGGTCGCGGCTTCGTCTCCAGGTGCGCCAAGCCGTTCCAGCCGAGGTTCACGATGTGCGCCGCGACCTCCTCGCGCTTGGGCTTGCGCTCCTCGAGCCACCACATTCCGGTGACCGCGACCATCCCCACCAGCATCTGCGCATACATGGCGGCGTGCTTGGTGCTGATGCCACGGGCGCCGAATTCGCGCACCAGGACGTACTCGACCTGAGTCGCGATGTCGTTGAGCAGCGACGAGAACGCGCCTGAGGTCGAGTCGCGGGACAGGATGCGGAACCCGTCCGCCTCCTCCTCGATGTAGGTCAGCAACACCAGCGCCGCCTGTTCGGCGAGGTCGCGCGGGTGCCGGCCGGCGGTCAGCACCCTGGTCAGCCGGTCGATGAGGTCGCTCATCGCGCGGTCGACGACGACCGCATACAGGCCTTCCTTGCCGCCGAAGTGCTCGTACACGACGGGCTTGCTGACCTTGGCCCGGGCTGCGATCTCCTCGATCGAGGTGCCGTCGAAGCCCTTCTCGGCGAACAGCGCCTTGCCGACCTGGACGAGCTGCTCGCGCCGCTCGCGTCCGGTCATCCGCACCCGGGAGCGGGCCTCGACCTCGCTAGGTTGCTCAGTCATCGCGCAACAATCGTCCCATGGACCGCGCTGCGACCGATTCGGTGACGTATTCGAGCTACCTGCGGCTGCCGGAGCTGCTGAGCTGCCAATCGCCGGCGACCGGCGAGCACGACGAGCTGCTGTTCGTGATCATCCATCAGGTCTACGAGCTGTGGTTCAAGCAGATCCTGCACGAGGCGACGCTGTTGCAGCGGCGACTGGAGGACGGCAACGGCTCCGGCGCGCTGCACACCGCCCGGCGCATCGCCAAGATCCTCAAGACGATCGTCGGTCAGCTCGACGTCCTCGAGACGATGACCCCGCGCCAGTTCGCGTCCTTCCGGCCGCAGCTCGGCTCGTCCAGCGGCTTCCAGTCCGAACAGTTCCGCGAGCTCGAGGCGGTGCTCGGCCGGCGCGACCTGCCCGATGACGACCCGCGCACCGCCGCGGCGCTGGCGCGTCCTTCGGTGTTCGACTCGCTGCTGCGCTTCCTCGCGGTCAGCGGTTACGACGTGCCCGAGCCCGCGCTGGCCCGTGACCCGCGCGAACCGTGGCACGGCGGCGACCCGTCGATCCTCGCCACGCTCGAGAGTGCATATGCGGACGAGGGCGCGGCGGCCGAGGTGTGCGAGGCGCTCGTCGATCTCGACGAGGGCATCCAGGAATGGCGGTACCGGCACGTCAAGATGGTCGAGCGGATCATCGGCGCGCGGCGCGGCACCGGCGGTTCGGCCGGCGCCGACTACCTGCGCTCGACGCTGTTCCGGCCCGCGTTCCCCGACCTCTGGGACGTCCGCTCCGTCTAGCCGCCTGACTCTCGTGCTCGCCGGCCGATCAGAAACCTCCCGAATCCCGCGAGCACGGCGGCCGCAGCCGCCGCGGTCGCGAGGTTCTGCCGGCGCATCCGGCCGGGGATCTCGGCGTACGGGATCGTGCTGAACGAGACGAGTTCGTAGCGCGACACGTACCGCCCGGGCAGCCGCCGCTCCAGCCAGTGCTCGGCGGCCGTGCGCGCCCGGAACACCGGGGAGTTGACCCGGTCGCGCATCTCGACGAAGTTGTCCAGCGCGAGGTCGGCGATGGTGTCGCAGTTCGCCTTACGCCGTTCCTGGTAGGCGGCCAGCGCCGCCGCCCAGTCACCGGACGTCTCCGACAGGCACCGGTCGATCTCGATGCAGTCCTCCATCGCGCAGTTCGCGCCCTGCCCGAAGAACGGGACGATCGCGTGCGCGGCGTCGCCGACCAGCGCGAGCGTCGCCGCGTCGCCCTCGTGTACCCACGGCCAGCAGCGCACGGTGACGAGCGAGCCGGCGGGGTTGTGCAGGAAGTCGTCGGCGAGCGTCGGCATCTGGTCGACGACGTCGGGGTAGCGCTTCCGGAAGTGTTCGATGATCTCGCGGTCGGT